>CAMAWP010000126.1 GCA_945861765.1 Akkermansia muciniphila
TCAGGTGATTTTTGTCGGGCTGGGGCCATCGGAAGGACGAGGTGACCGGGTGATTACTGCGCTTGGATTGCCCTACACGAAGCTGGATGCGCCCTGTTACGTGGTTTGAGACGTTGTCGATCTTTGACAACTTAATCCGCGAGCGGCGAAGTGATGCCAAAAACCCCGCCCGCGCTCGCATGGCGCAACCGCCTCATGACAAGTGAGAATGACGAGGCAACCAAGCCTGAAGAACACACAGACACTCAGAACAACGCAGGCAGTCGCAACGGAAGTGTTGCGAACCTGCGTCAGAAGGAGTAACAGTAAAGCACACTCCGCGCTCAATCGAGCGCGGCCCCGTTGAAGCATCAAGCAGTTAATCGCATATTGTCGTTGCGCCCGGTCACTCCGCGCTCAATCGAGCGCGGCCCCGTTGAAGCTCTGTCGGCCACCGGCGTTTGCGGGACGTGGCCATGTCACTCCGCGCTCAATCGGGTTCTTCGCTGTTTTGAGTGGAATAGTTCCACAGCGGATGAAGACCATTTTTCCATCTCGCCGAGATGACGGGAGTCTGGACCTGTTGGCCGCCTTCGTCTCCCGGAGGGAGATTTGAGAATAGCCCAGCAGTTCACTGCTGGGTTCGAATTAGCCATCGCATAAGTCCCGCAGGGACGGCCGAATCCCCCTCAATGCCCTACGTCAGCTCCTATTCTCACTGTCTGTTCAGGACAAAGGATCGCACGAGAATGGCTCAACCGTCCCTTCGGGACTTTGGGTATTTGCTACGCAATCCCACCCTTGAAAGGGTGGGCTATTCTCAAATCTCCCTCCGGGAGAAAAGGGTGGGCTATTCTCAAATCTCCCTCGGGGAGATAGGTGTGGGCTATTCTCGGATCTCCCCTCCGGGAGATGTCAGTCGGAAATAGCTCATCGGATACAACAGCACACGGCCGGATAATGTCCAATCTCTACAAACTCTACGCACCCCATCGGGAGTGAGTTCTCCTGTCCGGACACGGAAATGATTCCACTCAAAACAACAGAGAACCCTCGATCGAGCGCGGCCCCGTTCTCGATTTAGCTCCGACATTTCACACGTTTTCGGAGGTAGAGACGCCGGGCTGTGGAAGGGTTGTGCGGGAGCCGTTCCATCTATCGAGCCATCGCGGATTGAACCGTTTCGCCGCTGAACGCGGCGAGGACGGCCCAGCAGGCATTTCCTACCGCTTCAAACGCTGCATGGCCCAGCTTGGGTGTGAAATCTTTAAATGATCTTCTTTCGCGTGAGCTATAAAAAAGTGAATTTCTCCTTGAGTAGAAGACGATTTTGTGACCATATAAATCCGTCATGCCGATGGCACGGACGAATTAAGCAAAGGTGCCACGGAGTTCTTTGGAAATTTGAAGTAGAATTACACTTTACCCTGCCATGTTCGTGTTTAAAAACTAAGTCCTTGAACCGTAATCTAGCTGAGAGAATGGAGCCCAAGCTTGGGTGGTGGCCGACAGGCCTTAACTGGAAGTCGAAAGCCGCCGAGACGACTCCCCTTATTTCTAACAAGTTCAACGGAACTGTTATACACGGCATTACGGCGGGGTTTTTTTATTTTGTTTGGGCAATTGGCCGCGAGAGATTATCCTCATTGCATGTTACGGGATGAACTTTTTGAACCTCCCTCCGAACCCCTGGTGCAAGAAGCGATCACTGCTGAGCCAAGTTCCTTCCATCAGGTTCCACTGGCCGCGCGTATGCGTCCACGGGCTTTGTCGGAATTCGCCGGGCAATCCCATATTTTAGGACCAGACCAACTTCTCAGGCGTGCCATCGAGGCCGATCGAATTCAATCGTTGATTTTTTACGGGCCTCCGGGAACAGGAAAGACCTCCCTCGCCCAGATCATCGCCCAGCAGACCAAGAACAAATTCGAACGTCTCAGCGGGGTGGAATCGAACGTGGCAGACATGAGGCGAGTTCTGTCGGCAGCCGCGAATCGACTGGAAAACAAAGGCCAATCCACGATTTTGTTTATTGATGAGATCCACCGTTTCAACAAAGCACAGCAAGACGTTCTTCTGCCGGATGTCGAAAGCGGTGTCGTTCGGCTTATCGGTGCGACCACTCACAATCCATTTTTCTTCGTCAATTCGCCGCTCGTCTCCCGATCTCAGATTTTCGAACTCCGTCCACTCGATGAGCAAGACCTTTACGAGTTGATGCAGCGCGCTTTGGCTGACCGGGAGCGAGGCCTTGGCCCTTTACGGGTTCAAATTGCAGAAGACGCGCTCAGACATTTGGCGAGATTGGCCGACGGAGATGCACGCAAAGCCTTGAACTCGCTCGAAATTGCTGCGCTTACGACCCACCCGAACCCCGATGGCTTCATTCGAATTGATCTTGCCGTGGCGGAGCAGAGCATTCAGAAAAAGGCCGTTGTTTACGACGGCGAAGGCGATGCCCATTACGACACGATCTCCGCTTTCATCAAGTCAATGCGCGGAAGCGACCCGGATGCCACGCTCTATTGGCTGGCTAAAATGATCCATGCGGGAGAGGACCCGCGCTTCATTGCGCGACGGATAGTAATATGCGCGGCTGAAGATGTCGGGTTGGCCGATCCGTTGGCGCTCCTGCTGGCCAATGCAGCTCAGCAAGCTGCCGAATTTATCGGCTGGCCCGAGGCTCGCATTCCGCTGGCTGAAGCCGCCATTTACATCGCCACAGCCCATAAGAGCAATAGCAGTTACTTGGCGATCGATGCGGCCCTCGAAGATGTCCGCGCCGGTCGGACTTTGCCCGTTCCCCCACACTTGCGCGATGCGCATTATCCGGGCGCCGAACGCTTGGGGCATGGTCAAGGCTATCAATATGCGCATGAGCATACCGATCACTTTATTGCCCAAGATTATTTGGGAGCGAGCAAGCGCTACTACAATCCGACTGAGCAGGGCAAGGAGAAGGCGATCAAGGAGCGGGTCGAAAAATGGCGAGCGCTCCTGGCGCAGGCCAAGAAGCCTGAGCATCTCACATGAAAGCCCGATCTCGAAGCCTTACTTCGGAAACCAATTTGTGAGCACAGAGATCCACGAACGAAAAAGCGCTCTCCGAGAACGTATCCGCGCTCAAATGAAACACATCACCGCGCCCGAGCGAGCGGCCGCATCGGCCCAAGCTTGCGAACTCCTAAACCAACAAAAAGTTTGGCAGGAGGCGGGTTCCATTCTATTTTACTGCGCTTTACGCGATGAGCTCGACCTCTCGGCTTTGCGGAAGGAGGCTCTGCTTCAAGGGAAGAGAGTCGCGCTCCCCCGCTTCGTTGCTGAAGACAATCGCTATGAGGCCTGTGACATCGCCAATTTCGATGAGAAACTGGCGTCGGGCAGATTCGGGATTTTAGAGCCGGACAGCGATGCACCAGTCTGTTCTTTAAACCAACTAGACTTGGTATTGGTACCTGGGTTAGCCTTTGATGCGAGTGGACGAAGGCTTGGCCGAGGAAAAGGCTTTTATGATCGTTTGCTTTACGACGTTCGTGGCGCCAAATGCGGGGTGGCCTTTGATCATCAGATCCAGGCCGAACTCCCCGTCGAGCCCCATGACATAGTGTTGGATTATCTATTGACGCAGACGCGATGGGTGAATACGGGCCTGGGCACGGCCCTCAAATGACTTTGCTGGAATACACATTTCTGAAAGGAGCCGGCCTTTTTTGCACCGGCGCATTGGTGAGCTACTGGCTGTTGCGCTGGAAGGAGCGCCATTTACGGGAGGCCAACGCGCTCAAAGAACAGGCCATGCTGGACACTACGCGGCGAGAGGCCGAAGCAATGGCTCGAGAATCCCGTTTAGCCGCCAACGAGGAGGCTCTTAAACTTCGGGAGCAAGCCGAAAAAGCTCTGGCCACCCGTCGAGGGGAACTCGCGGAAATGGATCACCGTCTTGCTCAACGCGAGATCTTGATCAACGGACAATTGGAAGGGTTGGCCAGCCAGGAAAAAAACTCACGTGAGAAGGAGCACGCGCTTCAAAAAGCGCAGCTTGAGTTGGAGACCACCCAGCAAGAACTGGCTCAATTGATCGCCAGTCGCAAAGAGCAGTTGCACAAGTTATCCCATCTGAGCGAAGCCGATGCGCGCTCGCTGTTCCTCAAAGAAATCGAACGCGAAAGCTTGCAGGACGCTGGAGATCTCTCGCGCCATATCTTGGACACGGCGAAAAATAAAGCCGAAGAACAAGCCCGCCGAATCCTCAGCTTGGCCATCCAAAGGTACGCCGGCACCCATACGTTTGAGACAACGACGGCAACCGTTGCCATCCAGGGAGACGAGATCAAAGGCCGGATTATCGGACGGGAAGGACGTAATATCCGGGCCTTCGAGGCGGCCACCGGAATTACGGTGCTGATCGATGACACACCCAACGCGGTGGTGCTTTCCGGGTTCGATCCCGTGCGAAGGGAAATCGCACGCGAATCAATGCAAAGACTAATCCTGGATGGCCGTATTCATCCAACCCGCATCGAAGAGGTCGTCGCCAAGGTTTCGCAAGAAATGGACGAAGCCATCACGCGCGCTGGCGAGGAAGCGCTTTACAAGCTGAGCTTAACCTCGATGCACGCTGAAGTGATTAAGCTGCTCGGACGCCTTCATTTTCGACACAGCTTTTCGCAAAATATCTTGGATCACTCCATCGAAGTCGCGCACCTGATGGGACTGATGGCCTCAGAACTCGGACTAGATATGAATGCGGCTAAACGGGCTGGTCTGCTTCACGACATTGGCAAGGCGATCACTCATGAAGTGGAAGGATCGCACGCCATCGTCGGAGCGGATTTCATAAAGCGGTATGGTGAATCAGAGGATATCGTCAATGGCGTCGCTTCGCACCACGATGAAGTGCCTCACACAAACCTGTTAGGCATTCTGGTCAGCGCTGCCGACGCCATCAGCGCCTCGCGCCCAGGCGCTCGATCTGAGAACATGACGACGTATATCAAGCGTCTGGAGAACTTGGAGCATATAGGCCTCTCCTTCCCTGGGGTTGACAAATGCTTCGCGGTGCAAGCGGGCCGGGAGTTACGCGTGGTGGTCCACCCAAATCAGGTCGATGATGACCAAGCGTTTGCTCTGGCGCGAAATTTGGCGAGGAAGATCGAGGATGAATTGCAATACCCAGGACAGATCCGGATCACGGTGGTCAGAGAAACGCGCTGCGTCGAATTCGCGAAGTAAACTCGAAAAACCCCATGCTCTCCTGATTCCCAGGAAGCTCGAATCCGACAAGCCATCCCGCTCTATTTCTTTTCTATGGCAGGTGCCTTTTCAAGGCGGAGAGCGGGCTCTTGAACTCCCGAAGTGGATTCAGCGTCATTGGCTGCGGAGGCCTTTTCGGCCAGCACATGAGAAAAAGCTTTGTAGATCTTCTGTAATTGCGGATTACTCTTTATCAACGCGAGAGTCGCCATGCTCCGTTCGTAGTCAGCATCCGGCTTTTCAACGTAATCAACGTTAATTTTATGATTACCGTTCTGATCGACGAGATCCAACTCGTAACAGAAATATTTCTTTCCGTTGATAGTCTCCATCGTCCTTTTGATTTCGTGAAAAACGGCGGAATCCCGATCAAACTGTCCCGGATTGACGTCGAGTCGCTTCTTTTTTCCAAATTGAGATTCGATGATTTTGTCGAGTCCGTCCTGGTCCAGATTGCTCACCAAACCCAGTTGATTCGTGAGGGCCTCCAGACTGGACTCCGTGTGACTCACTGAGTTGGTTGGAACAACCTTCCCACCATTGGATATCTGGTGAGAATTTGTCGAAGCAACTTGCGACGATTCCTGCGTGTGCTTCCTCAAGCTTTCATCCGACCGGGTATTCCACCAGATCTTGAGCAAGGGGAGAACTGCGGCCAGCAATGGAATGATGATGATCAATCCCACCACATTGGAGCCGATAAAAGTCCAGTAGCCCCACCTGCGCCATCGGCGGCTCTTCGGCTGGCTGCTCTCATCGTGCTTGTTCATGCTACTGTAATCTCCAGTCGTGAGATGAACTAATCAAGCCAGTATTCTATTGCAAGAACAGGCGAGATGAAAGCGGCTCTCCGTGCATCTCGAAGTTGTTGGTCCAGACAAGTGCGCTGTCTGCCGCCGCAAAGCGGCGCTTGAAGGTAGCCGTGGCTTTCAAGCCACGGGCATGCGACCCCCCGAATAATAAGTCGCGGAGCGACGTTCGATCAGATCGCCAAATCTCCGGGGGATCAATCGTCGCTTCGCGACTCTTGAGATCCCCCGGCTCATTCCGTGGGTTGAAACCCACGGCTACCATCAAATCATCGCTCCGCGATGTCCAGCGATCGTCCCCATTCACCAACAACTTCGGGATGCACCGCATGCCTTGAGTATCCGTCGCTCGTTCCAACGAGAGTTCCGGATGACCTCAAACCTCCGCTTCTATGAGCCTTTGGTTTCGCGCTCCCGGTAAAAGCTACGAGGTGTCTGCCCTGGCGGCCAAGGGCTGGTTTTTCGAGGCGCGCAACTCTTGCTGCTGTCGCAAAATCACGAGCCGCTCGGCGTCGGTGAGCGCGGAGTTGCTGGCCTGCTGGATCAGGGCGCTGAGGTGTTGGTCGATGGACTGATTACGCAAACGCAGCACGATGTCCTTGGCTTGCTGGAGCGGGTTGGGGATGGGCCGTTGCTCAGCGAGAGCTTCGGTGATCAGGCTCTGGACCGAAGCGCTGTCGAATGCGGTGAGCAAGTCGGCAGTGCCAGAGTGGCCTGATTGCGCGTTGAAGGACAAGCGTCGCGAAACGATGTCCCGAACTCGCTCGTGCTGCAGCCAGGTCAGATCCAGGTGCTCGGCGAGCCAGTCCACAAGATCCTCGTGAACCAAGAGTAATTTCAAGAGCCAGAATTCCTGAAGCGATGGCCGCGGCATTGCTTCTGGCTGTGACTGCTCTTCCTCAGTTCGACTTTGAACTCTGGGGACCGAGCGGACGGCCTTCTTGAATTCAAGGCGGGCGGCATCCGGTGAAACACCGAGGCGAGACGCGGTCTTCTGCGCGTATTTGTCCACCAAGACGCCACTGCCAGTTTTGTGCACGGACTCCGCCATGGCCTTGACGACTGCCAACTGCCCTTTGTCCGAGGAAATATCATGAGTGGAACAAAGACGATTGAGATAGAAGTCGAAGAAACCCTCGGCTTGGTCAATGAGTCGTTGAAACGCAGCCCCGCCAAATTCTTTGATATAACTGTCCGGATCATGCGGCTTTGGAATCGTTGCCACCCGAATCGCCAGACCGGAAGCGAGCAAGCTGTCGAGAATGCGGATCGCTGCCGACTGCCCCGCTGCGTCGGAATCGAAGCAGAGGACGACTTCATCCACGTAGCGTTTCAATATGCGGGCATGGTCCGCGGTAAGCGCCGTGCCCTGAGGCGCAACGACGTTTTGGACACCGCCTGTGAAACAGGCAATCAAATCCAGTTGCCCCTCACAAATAATGGCGAATTGCTTGTCGAGCAGCGCGCGCTTCGATTTATCCAATCCGAAGAAGACCTTGCCTTTTGTGAAGATGGGAGTCTCGGGCGAATTGACGTATTTAGCCACTTTCTCGTCGCCTGAAAGAATGCGTCCGCTGAAACCAATAACTCGTCCTTGCTCGTCGCAGATGGGAAAGATGAGGCGTCCGCGAAAGCGATCGTAGTAACGAGTCTCTCCTTCTTTGCGGATGATCAAGCCGGCTTGTTCAACGAGCGGCAGTTCATAACCTTTGGATTTCGCCCAGTTGACGGTGTCATCCCAAGCCTCCGGCGCGCAGCCCAGGCGGAACAATTTCACTGATTCCGCAGCCACGCCGCGCTTGGCGAGGTAGGCTCTGGCCGATTCTCCGGCGGCTTCATTGGCGAGCGCGTTCTGCCAGCGTTGGGCGATCTGCTCGTGGAGTTGGAGAAGGGATTCCTTGAGAAAGCGAGTTTGTGGCTGTCCAGCATGCTGCTCGATTTCCAGCGGGATCTTGGAGCGTTCGGCGAGGCGCTTGACAGCTTCGGCAAAAGTGATGTTCTCGTATTCCTGGATAAATGTAAAAACGTCGCCGCCTTTATGACAGCCGAAGCAATGAAAGATTTGCTTGTGCGGATTGACGTTGAAACTCGGCGTCTTCTCCTTGTGAAACGGACAGAGAGCAAGGAAATTGGCCCCGGCTCGTTTCAGCGGCAAGCTGGCGCCAATCACATCGACAATGTCACTGGCCGCTCGGATTTGGTCGAGCGTGGCCTGGGAAAACAAACCGGCCATGGAAAATTTCCAGTGCTACTTCTTTTCTAAAACTTCATCCACCGCGCGCTCTCGTTTTTTGCCGACCCCTTCTCTGTACACGATCTGTTGGTCGGCGCCCGTGGATGCGATCAATTGCTCATTCAGGAATTTTTTGACGAATTGGCCCGAGGACGACTCCTTGAAGACCGATTGTTGCAACATGCCTAAGGTTGGGAAGGAGATGCTGCCAAAGTTATCTCGTTGCATCTTTGCGTCCGTGGTCAATTGTTCTGAGCTTATAAATCTGGCATTCAAGATCGCCAGGAGCACAACCAAAATACAGGTAAATCTAAGAGCCCCGGCGCACATTCCCAAATAATACTCCAAGCGCCCAAAAAGATCGCTCGCCACTAGTTTTTCTCCCACCATCCGCTTGACCCAGCCAAACATAAACCGGATGGCAAGGACAAGGAAGAGATAGGTGACGATATAAGCCACCAGAACGCTGAGCTGGGTGTAACCAGCGATGAATCGACCAAGCGGTTCATAATACATCGCGCTCACCACGACCATGGCCAGCCATTGAAAGAGATCGAGCAACTCTTCGGACATCCCACGTTTGCGGCCCACGACGGCCCCGACGACTAAGGTAATTAGGACCACTAAATCAAACCAATTGACTGGAAGGTTGCGAGGATTCATGAGTGCGTTTGCTTAGCCGAGTAAATCAGATTACCAAGTGTTCCTGCTCAATAAAAGCGAGAACCCGATCAGAGTGAGAGCTTCTGACGAATATAGTTTTTAGAAACGTTCCGGTTCAGCTCAAGTCACAGCTTCGGCTACTAGAGCAGAGTATGTGCCTATCGCACAGCTAAGGATGGGCCACGAGCCAGTAGCGAATGGCGGTCGCGTCCGGATGCTGAGGTTCCAAGGCCAAAACCTTGCTGTAGTGCAAACGCGCCAGCTTCGGCTGCGACAGCTCATCAGCGTAGAGTTTCGCTAATATAAAATGGGCTCGAGACTCTTCCGGATTGTCGGCAAGCAGCTTCTCTAACTCACTGGCTGCGTCCCGAATAAAAGCTGCCTGCTCCAAGGCTAAGGCAAAGTTATACCGAGCATTTGAGGATGTTGGATTTATGGACAGCGCTTCTTCATAAGAGGACAGTGACTGCGGCAGATTCTTAACGTCGTAGGCAGCCAACCCGAGATTGTAATGAGCCTCGAAGAAGCTGTGGTCGAGCTTGATTGCTTCCCGGTAGGCCTCGATGGCGGCTGTCAACCGCCGTTCTCGGTGCGCTTTCACACCTTGTGCAAAAATCGGATCCGCCTTTTCCCGATTTCCCGCCACAGGTTTCGAAGGAAAACGATACCGATAGCGAGGCGGAGCAGGCAACGCGGGGGTTGATACGCTCGGCACCGGGGTTGGTGGAGGTTCAATGTTTTTGGCAATGGTGATCCCGGGTTGTACCTGAATGGCCGGGATCGAAGTTACAGAGAGTTCCCGCTCTGATCGCGTTGCTGATGGGGCCGGTTGGCCTTTCCCCCGGAACCATGTCAGTGGATTCAGCTTTTCGACTAGGGTTCGCTTCTTTTTACTCGAGATAGTGGGCAACGGTGAATCTTGAACCGGCTCAGCGATGCGTGCTTCGGGCGCGACTGGACGGACAGTTGCGGGCAAGGAAGCAATGGTGGTTGTGGGCGTGGTTGAAGGATTCAGGGGCGTGTTCTGGGCTGGCTTCGGAGGCAGGTCTGGAGTGAGCTTTACGACTTCGATTTTCGGAAGAGGTTCCGGCTTTTCGAGTGGCGGCTTTGAGATGATTGAATTGGTTGTCTTGACCGTTTGAACCTGAGGATCTGTCGGGACTATCGGCTTGGATAACCGGTTGGAGTTGGAGAGGGCGATCGGCTTTTCGAGTGGCAGCTTTGATGTGGTGATTGAATTGGTTGTCTTGACCGTTTGAACCTGAGGATCTGTCGGGATTTTCGGCGTGGATGACGGACTGGAGTTCGAGAGGGCGATCGGCTGTTCAGGCTTTGAGAGACGATTGGGCTGCGGCACGGTTCTTTGGTTGGTTTGAACTGTGGCAACCGGGATCTGGCGCGCGACAGCAATGTTCGTCGAAGGGGGAGGATTAGTGGAGACGACAAGCTTCGGGGGGCTTGATGTCAAACTTGCACTGGGCTGAATTGTTAGAGCAACTCGCGGCGCAGGATTCAACAGCACTTCTATTTGGCGAATCGTGTCACGAACAGCGGCAACGTTGGCGGGCTCAGGCGATACTTCCAGGTAACTGCGGTATTTTTGCAACGCGAGAGGGAGATTGGTTAAATGCTGATGGTAAAGAATGCCGGAGTTGAGCAGGGCAGGGCCGTAATTGGGCTGTCGCTGCAATGCTCCATTGAAATACTTCAGAGCCTCCTGGGGACGTTTGCGTTGCAGTTGGGCAATGCCGAGCCCGTTTAACGCTTCGGGCAATGTCGCATTCAGTTGGAGAGCGTTCTGGAAGCTTTTTTCAGCCGCGTCTAATTGCCGCGACCGAAGCTGAGCTGTGCCGAGTTTAAGCCATCCACTGAATGCGTTGCGGTCAAGAAGCGTGTAGGTGTTCAGCGCAGGAATCGCGGCGGCCAGGTCATTTTGATCGAGGTAAAGCGAGCCAAGATTGAAGTGTGCCGCGGCCAATAGGTGATTTCGCCGGAGAGCTTGCTGGTACGCGGAGATGGCGGGCTGCGGATGGCCGGCCCGATGGTGAGCAAGTCCAAGTTGATTCCACGCCAGCGCTTGAGATTGCTCGGGCAGCAACTGGGTGGCGGTCTGAAGCTTTTCGATCGCCTCCGCGTAATTCCCTTCCCGGATGAGGCGATCGCCGTCGAGCAGCGCGCGTGGTCCAGCGGGTGTGCATCCTCCGAGCAGGACGACTCCGATGCATCCGAGGACAAGGGATAAGAAAGCCGCGTCCCAATTTTTTGTGGTCAGCATTGGATAAGGTGGTAGCATTCGCGGCTCGGCGCGTCAAGAAACGCGCCATTTATAAAGTGATCAAACGCTTAATCTTATTGGTCGCGTGTTGCCAGCTTCTCGTGGCTTTGCAACAAGCGCGCGCAGATGGGGTGAATTCGGTCCGTCCGAATTTTCCAGATCGAGCTCGAATCATCATCGTGCAAGACCCGCTGGCTATCGAGGCTTTTAATCCCCGCGCGGAGCGGATCGAGCCGATGGTCAATCGCGGCCTGACCAGTCTTACGGGCAAAGAAACCGCCGCCGCCGCGTGGCGGACTTTGATTTCCACACAGGACGTGGTCGGGATCAAGGTTTTGTCGGCGTCGGGAATCACCAGCGGAACTCGGCCGGCGGTTGTGGCGGCGATTGTGCAGAGCTTGCTTTCAGCCGGGCTGCCGCCGCAAAACATTCTGATTTGGGATAAGCATTCGGCTGATTTGCGCCTGGCTGGATTCTTTGAACTGGCGCAACGCTACGGTGTCCGGATCGCGAGCAGCGCGGAAGCAGGCTACGACGAGAAGGCTTATTACGAGATAGTGCTCCTAGGAAGACCGGTGTGGGGCGACCACGAGTTTGGAAAGACAGGCGAGGGCGTCGGTCGAAAATCGTTTGTGTCAAAGTTGGTCACTCAGAAAATGACGAAGATCATTAATGTAACTCCATTGTTGAATCACAATTTGGCGGGCGTTTCCGGAAATCTGTACGGCCTGGCCATGGGCAGTGTCGATAACATGATTCGTTTTGAATTTGGTGGTGACCGATTGGCATCGGCGGTGCCTGAAATCTACGCGCTGCCGGAGCTTGGAGACCGCGTGGTGCTGAATATCGTCGATGCCCTGATCTGCCAATACCAAGGCGAGGAGAGGACCTTGCTGCATTATTCAAGCATGCTCGGCCAGCTTCGGTTCAGCACTGATCCAGTGGCTCTGGACGTGCTTTCGATCCAAGAGTTGAACCGTCAGCGGCAACTTGCCAAGATCCCGGGTCTCACAACAAATTTGCAAATCTACACGAACGCTTCGTTGCTGGAAATCGGCGTGAGTAACCCTGGAAAGATCGATGTATTAACGGTTCCGTGAGCCATCGGCCGATCCTGAACATGAATCTGGGTTGGCGCCTGCGAGTTCTAAGTCTCTTCCCCGAGCTCGACGTTCCAATAGGCCAAGTCGAGAAAATGCTTCCAGCTATCGTGGTAATTGAAGCCAAAATTAACTTGAATAAAAGGTCGCCACTTAGGCCGTTTGGGTTTGCGGATAAGATGTATTCCAGCTTCCTGCGGGGTCCGATTTGCCTTCTTCGTGTTGCAGCGAATGCACGAGCAGACGATATTTTCCCAAGATGTGGGCCCTCCACGATCTCTGGGGATCACGTGATCCAAATTAAGATCCTTGCGGTCAAAAACGCCTCCGCAATATTGGCACGTATTTTTGTCGCGTTCGAAAATATTATGCCGTGTAAACTTAACTTCCTTTTTGGGCAGACGATCAAAAAGCGCGAGTAAGATAACTCGCGGGACGCGGATCTTAAACGAAATCGTATGGATGCTCTCTGGGTGCGGCTCCTGTTGCGAGAAATCTTGCCACTCGTTGAAATCAAACGTTTGAAAGGACCCATCCTGAGATCCGAAGACGACTTGAGCATGTCCCTCGAACACAAGCGTGAGGGCGCGGCGGGCGGTGCATACGTTGACCGCTTGCCATAAGCGGTTAAGCACAAGGACCTGCTGACCCAAGAACGAGCTCATAAACAGACAACGATGGCGCGGAAGCTAGCACACGGCGCGGTGAAATGTCAATTGCCTGCAATCGATAAGCTGTGGACGCTTTGACCGTCTCTGGTTAGTGTGCTGACATGCGTCCAGTGGACATTCAACAGGTTGGCGACGAGTTAGCCCTTAAATGGGATGATGGAAGCGAAAGTTATGTGCGGTTGGAAAGTCTGAGGCGACACTGTCCGTGCGCTGGTTGCAAAGGCGAAGTGGATGTGATGGGCAATCTTTACAAAGGACCGGACCGACCGCTGCTGCCGAATGCATTCCAGCTCCAACGAATTGGCAACGTGGGAGGATATGCCATCCAGCCGGTTTGGGCGGACGGGCACGCCACCGGCCTTTTTTCATTCGACTATCTCCGCCAGATCGCGGCGGCCAATCGGAGGGATTGAGCCGCGGCACCAGTTTCCCGAGCTCGATCAGGCCTCTTCGAATCCTTAAGCCTGGCCTCCAAATGTGACGAAATCATCGACGTCCAGCAGCTCGAACCATGTGCTTATGTCCTCGCGTTTGGGGGCCGTCTTGGAGTGGTAATCGTTGAAAAAGTTTCGCGATTCCAGGTCGGCTGGGCAACGTTGTTCTTGGTAAGAAGACCAAGCCGCTATCTCGGGCGCGCCACGTTTGGTGGTCGAGGCGGCGGTGATCCATTCGAGGATTTCTCCGTCACCCTTTCCGGCGGCCAATTCCTTCTGGAGAGCTTGTGGGTCGATCCCTGCAAATTGGAGGAAATGCTCATCCAAAGGACAGTTGTATTTGAACTCACCGTTTTTACCGACGATTGTCGCGCGGGCTTTATCCAGCATGCGGGGCAGGGTCGCATAGCCGCCCAGGCGGGATCGAGGACTTCGCGGTGCGCGTTGTGTTAAATCAGGAGCGTTCATAGCAATAGTGTTTCTCTCTGTTGGGTGTTCTAACCGATCCATTAAACGACCCATGTGCGCCCGAAATCAAGCAGGCGCCGCTGGGTCGTTAATGGGATCGAATCTAAAATGTAGTTTGGATTCCGGGCCAAGCCGCTAAGCATTGGGTGTTGTCGTGTCTATTTGATTTGGTTGGGATCCCATCTCTCGAGACACGTTTGGAGCTTCCCGGAGCGAATGGCTATTCTCCACTTCATGAGCGCTCTCATTAGGTTTCAAATCCGTTCGAGTCGTCTGCTCGGCAACCGAACTACCTGATTCGGCGTCGGCTGCGGCTGTTTCGGAGGATGGGGCTGATGCCTCTGCGGGCTTTTCGACTGCTGCTTCAGTTCCGCCGACGGGGGGCGAGGCGATCTGAGATGCAGTGGTTAAAGCAGGCGCTGGGGCTGGTTTAGGTGGTCTGATAATGGGCCGTTTGGCTAGCTCAAGCAAGCCGTTGGCGAATTCGATCACATGGCCTTGGTGGATGAGCCAATGCAAATCGCTGATGATTGCCGAGGCTTCCGGAGAGGGCAACGGAGCCTCGGTGGCTGGAGCGGCCTCCGCACCGCCGCTGTTTTGAACGACAGATCCGGGCGCAAAAGATTCCAGCAATTTCCGTCGCGAGCAGTGGGCCGTCGCGTTGATGAAGTTAACAATTCGCGTAATTCCTTCAGAAACCGGGGTGACTTCTACATCGAGAAAATGTGGCCGAGCCACGGCAACGTGAGTGACGGTTTTATTGACTTTGAAGAACTGCAAGCCATGACCAGCGAACTGCTGGCTCAAGACGTTCACGATTTTGAGGGGGAAACGCATTTGATCATCCCAAGCGCGCCGCACGAGGCTCTGCAAAGGACGGAACGGCAACGCTTGCGCCGCAGTCCCGCTCAGCGTGTGAAACTCCACCGATTTAATAACGTTCGGTAAATGAGTTTCACGAAAATGTTTCTCTACTTCCTCGCGAGTGGCCCACTTGACGGTCTCGGGAACGTTCAAACAAATGTACTCGATCTTCCAACTTTGATCTTCGAGCCATTTTTTTACGACCGGTTCGTCTCGGACAATCTTGATACGAGCCTTGAACGCCTCGAAAGGAACGCGGGAAAAGCGTTCGGCGTGCAGCTTTCGAAGCTTGGTCTGATAATCGTGGTAATTGGGCGGACCAAGGATTAATCCGCTCATCCCACATTGAGCGACAAAAGTGTACGTGCCCTTCGGTGGATCTGTCGCGATGCGGTCGGCTTGATAAAAGGTCGAGAAATGTTTGTTCAAAACATGATCGATCGCCGCCTGCTCCGACAACCAGAGCGTGTCATCCAAGCCGCAGACAAACAGCGGCTGCGCGATTTGGCCGTCCTGCTTTTTAATCACATTAAACCGAACAACGTAACGGTCGGACTTCTTGAGAATTAAGAAGCCAATGTCAAACAGCGGATAGGCTCTGCCAGTCAGGCGGATTTGACGCGCCAGCGACTCAACACCTTTGTCCTCGGGGATAAAAGAGACATTCAGGTCGATAGGAGGCGGAGCAAACTCACGTCTGTCATCGCCGCGCGGCTGGTTTGG
The DNA here is from genome assembly GCA_945861765.1 of Akkermansia muciniphila. GTDB lineage: Bacteria > Verrucomicrobiota > Verrucomicrobiia > Limisphaerales > SIBE01 > SIBE01. Next base: position 15,473 of record CAMAWP010000126.1, read on the forward strand.
CCGACCTTGGAACGTTCCTTCTCGAGGCGGACCTGCGGGCCGGTCACGTCCCGGGGCCTCACGGCCTCCTCGATTCTGCTCGGGGCGTCGAGGGCGATCCCGGCGATCATCTCGCCGGTCGCCACGGCTCCCGGATCGATCCTCGGAGCCGCCTTCAAATTTGGCATACTTGTTTTCCGCGGGCGGTTTTTGCGCCCACGCCGGTAAAAAGAGCAGGTCGAGATCCAGCTCGGATTCGGGCGACCCAGACTCATGTGATGTACTCATTTGCGTAAAAGACAGCCCGGTCAACACCGTCGCTGCCAAGTTGTTCATTCGAGGAACAGCATGGAGTGGGTTGATTCGAAATGCAAGCATCTGCTTGGTTCAGGCAGCAATTCGATTCGCATTTTGGCCCGCATGTAGTCCCGGCTTTAGCTGGTCGCCCCGTGAAAACCGGCTAAAGCCGGGACTACATACGACGAGCGGACAGTGTCGTGGGCCAAATTGAGAATTGCTGAGAGTTGAGGCAAGAAGCTTGACCTAAGCCAAGGAATTTGCATCATGAAGCCAATGCGTGATCCAGGTCTGTAAACGGCACAGTTGTCCCCTTGTTCAGTTGGACATGGCCAAAAGCGGTATGTGATTCAAAGCCGTTTGGACTTTCTGAGATTCTTTGAAGCGTGTTGAAGTCGAGCGAGTTTATGCAAATGAAGATGAAACTACTAGTGTTAGCCTGCCTGCTAGCACCCTTCTCACTCTGCGGTGGTCCCGCGGGAGAAACCGTCGTGAGCGGGAAGGTTTCATTCGATCGCATCTCTCCAGGCGTACTGTCGATACGCCAAGACACTGAGCGCGCCATTATTAACTGGAAAGATTTCTCGATCGGCGCGGGCGATATAACGCGTTTTATTCAGCCGAGCGCCAGTTCCGCCGCGCTGAACCGGGTCCTGGGAGGTAATCCGTCCGCCATTTACGGGACTCTCCAGGCCAATGGCCAAATCATTCTCCTCAATCCCGCCGGCATCTTAGTCGGTCCGGGAGGCAGAGTGGACACGCGAGGGTTTATCGCCTCGACGTTGAATCTCTCCGACGAAAGCTTTCTGAGCAAAGCCAAGCTGAGCTTGGCGGGTAATTCGGACGCTTCAGTCAAGAACGCCGGCATGATTGACGGCGGCAATGTGTATTTGATCGCGCGCTCGGTGGACAACTCGGGAAGCATCCGCGGTGGCAATGTGGGATTGGTTGGCGCGACGGAGGTCATTCTCGGCGATGCTGGCCAAGGCGTGGCGGTGCTTTACGGGCAGAGCGGCAGTGTGAACAACTCTGGATTAATTGAAGCGGCAACCGCGGAACTGCGGGCGGCTGGCGGAAACGTGTATGCGCTGGCGATCAACAACAGTGGAGTAATCCGAGCCAACAGCGTTTCCAGCGAGGGAGGCAAGATTGTTTTGAAAGCGGACGGCGGAGTGGCAGTGAGCAGCGGGACTTTGGAAGCGAAGGGCGGAGAAGTTCAGGTGTTGGGAGCGGTTGTGGGTTTGACGGGTAATGCGGTGGTTGATGTGAGCGGCGGAGGAACGGCCTTAATCGGCGGTGATTTTCAAGGTAAGAATCCGAACGTGTTAAATGCGCAGCGAGCGCTGGTCGGCCGTGGAGCAACAATCAAAGCGAGCGGTGGCAAGGCAGTCGTCTGGTCCGATGGATTGACTGCATTCGGTGGAAGCATTCAAGCTGCTGGCGGTTTTGTTGAAGTGTCAGGAAAAGGGGCATTGGCGTTTGATGGAAACGTGGATGCAGCAACAGTGCTCTTAGATCCGTTGAATCTAACCATTCAAACCACCGGCACGAGCG
>CAMAWP010000127.1 GCA_945861765.1 Akkermansia muciniphila
GGGATTCTTCAGACCGGCCAACGACAGGGCAGAGGAAAATTGGCGCTACGACCGCCAAGCGCCTGTCCTCATTCGGAGATGCACCGTCACACGCCTCGTGCCGTGGAATCTGCTTCCCAATAGGCATTCCTGATATCAGCGACGACGACTTGTTCTTCCTCGATACTGAACCAGTCAGTGCAAGACCTCTTTCATCGCTGTGAGGCAGCGGAGGTTTTGGTCGGGAGTCCCAACAGAAATGCGAATCCACTCGGGCAATTGGTAGCCACCCATTGGCCGTGTGATAATCCCGCGCTTCTGCAACGCATTGAAGATCTCCAGGCCATTCCCAACACGCACCAGAATGAAATTTGCGGCGGAAGGAACGAATTCCAAATTCATTTGCCGGAAAGCGTCTTCGAACAACTTGAGGCCGACTGAATTGTTCGCGCGGGTCTTGGTCAGGTGCGGCAGGTCGTCCAGAGCGGCCAACGCCCCTGCCTGAACTATCGAATTGATGTTGAATGGCTGTCGTATCTTCTCCAACGCCGCGATGAGTTCCGGATGACCGATGCCGTAGCCGAGACGAAGCCCAGCCAGGCCGAAGATCTTCGAGAATGTCCGCATCAACAGCAGGTTCGGTTTGTCTCTCTCGCGAATCAGCGGAAGGAGATCCACCCCGTCCTCCAGAAAATCAACGTAAGCTTCGTCCATCACCAGAAGGACATTGGCCGGAACGGCGTCCACTAGACGAACAACATCCTCGCAGGAAGCCAGTGTGCCGGTCGGGTTATTTGGGTTCGCCACAAAGACAACTCGCGTTCGCTCTGTAATAGCCTGGAGAATGGCTGGCAAATCGTGTCCGTAATTTTTAGCGGGAACGGTGATTAGGTTCGCGCCAAAGAGGTGCGTGACGATCGGATAGACAGCAAAGCAGTATTGCGACACGACGACATCCACGCCTGACTTCATGAGAGCGTGGCCGACAAATTCTATGATTTCATTCGAGCCGTTGCCCAGGATTAGATTGTTCGTGCCCAGCCCAAGCTTGTCGGCCAGTTTCCTTTTCAGATAAAAGGCGTTTCCATCCGGATAGAGATGAAGTTGCGACAGAACCCGCTGCATGGCCGCGACCGCCGCGGGCGAGGGGCCCAGCGGATTTTCGTTCGAGGCCAGCTTGATGATCTCGGAAGGAGGCAGGTTTAGCTCACGGGCAACTTCTTCAATCGGTCGGCCGGGCTGATAAACCGGCAAGTTCTGCAACGCTGGGTTCAGGGGCAATGGAATCGACATATTACAAAGCTTTCAGAATCCGATTGACGTCCACGTGCTGTGCAATGAGGTCTCGGATGAGTGAGATTTTCTGAGTTTCATCAGGACGAGTTTTGACAATCAAATCGTGAACCGCGGAAGCGACAACATAACTATCTTCGGAGGCCAACAGCACAGGGAATGGCATCTCTCGAATCGCTTTCAAGATGCTGGGGCTGGGACGGAGCTGGCCCGTGAGGACGATTCCGGCCAAGCCTTGGGCTTGTCCGACGAAAGTGCTGGCCGCTGCCAAGACAATGTCTTCGCGATCGCCAGAGACAATCAGCAAGACGCCCCGCTTGAAAAACTTCATGGCATTTGGCGCGCCCATGGCGCCCACGACGACATGATCCACCAAGTTTTGAATTCTCAGGGGCCGGTTTAACATCTCAGCTCCCAGCTCTTCCTGAATCAACTCCATCGTGGGCCGGGTGAGCATCGCTTGATGCGGCACGACGCCGAGCAATTCCAAGCCCTTTCGCTTCAGGCCGCGCCGGACAAAGTCGGTCACTGTGTCCAATTTTTCCAGAGTCACCTTGTTCAGAATCACGCCGATGATTTCAACGCCTTCCTTTTCAAATAAGGCATGGTTGAGAGAGACCTCGTCGATCGGTCGGCCAATGCCTCCTTGCGTCACGAGGATCACCTTAGCTTCGAGGATCTTGGCGACACGCGCGTTCGAGAGATCAAAGACTGATCCCACGCCCGCATGGCCTGATCCTTCGCAGAGCACGAAATCCTTTTCCCAAGCCACCCGATCGAAAGCATTCTCAATTTTTTTGACCAGAGCATCGTAGTTGGACGATTGCAGGTATTTCCGAGTGAAGTCTGGCTCCACTGCGATCGGGCTCATGTCCACCAGCGGACAGTTGAGCCGATAGACTCGATCCATCAAGACCGTGTCTTCATCGATCTTTTGTTCGTCGATTTCGACGAACCGCTGGCCGACCGGTTTGATGTAGCCGATCCGGGGATGGAACTTCTGCATCGCTGCGAGCAAGCCAAGAGACGTGGTGGTCTTGCCGTCGTTCTGCCGCGTGGCAGCAATGAAGACGCGGGGAGTTTCGGTGTTCATGATCGGGCGTTGCGAATGTTAAGGTCGTGCGTCTCGTAATCGCAATCCACAGCCAAGCACGAGATTGGGATTGGGATCATCGGTTGGCTCGGCTGAGGCGAACTTCATGAAAGCACAATTTCTACTCCGTCGGCGGCCGGTGGGCGGCGTCGGTGTAGAGCAGATTGTAGGCGATGGATTGGACGCCAACGATCGCGGCGACCCCGAGAATGTCATGAGCGCTGGACCCTCGCGAAACGTCGGCCGCCGGGCGGTCGAGTCCGAGCAGGATCTGGCCGTAGGCGTTGGCGCGGGCGATATGTTGAATCAACTTGCTGCCGATGTTGCCCGAATTCAGGTCGGGAAAGATCAGCACATTCGCACGGCCCGCCACCTTGCTGTCGGGGACCTTGCGCGCCGCGATTTCAGGCACGATTGCAGCGTCCAACTGCAATTCGCCATCGAAGTCCGCTTCCACAAGTTTTTGCTTTGCCTTCTGTGCGGCCAGCGCTGTGGCGGCCTGCACTTTGCCAATGGAAGAATGAGTGGCGCTTCCTTTGGTTGAATACGACAGGAGAGCGACGCGCGCCGGGACACCGAGCAATTGGCAGGCGAGCTGAGCGGTGGAGACGGCAATATCCGCGAGTTGCTCGACCGTTGGTTCGGGGATCACACCGCAATCCGCCATAAACAGCACTCCATTTTCGCCAAAACGCGTATCCTCGACCTCCATGATCATACAACTCGATGCCGTGGTCGCCTGCGGCGCTACTTTGATGATTTGGAAGAGGGGGCGCAGGACGCTCCCGGTGACTTCGTTGGTCCCCGACACCAAACCATCCACCTGATGCATCGCCACCATCATTGCTCCAAAATAATTAGGCTTTAGCATTACCTCGCGCGCCTCGGTTTCTTTGACGCCTTTGTAGCGTCGCAACAGCTCGAAGCGTTTGGCGAAATTGTCCAGCTCCTCGCTCTGGAGGGGATTGATGATCCGGACGCCTTCGAGCGAAACATTCAATTGCGCGGCAGCCTCTTTAATCTTGGATCGGTCTCCCAATAGGATAGGCACGCCGAGACGCAGCGAATGAAATTGCCGGGCGGCCTGTAAAACGCGAGGCTCGCTGCCTTCCGGAAAGACAATTCTTTTCGGATGCCTCTGTAACTTTTCGATGACGCTGCCGATAAATCGCATAGGAGCTTAGTATCTAACTGCCGACGAAACTGCAACCTGGAATACGGGAGGAGTCGAGTGTTGTGCCCATTTCCGAATGAGGACGGGCCAAAGCTTCGTTCCTCGCAGGGAGAGACCACCCCAAACTTCGCGCGCGCAGGGCGACTCTGAACCCACCCCTACCCCTCCCAGGAGGGGAGCTGTGTCCGGTCCCTCCTGGGAGGGGACCTTTGTCCGGTCCATCCTGGGAGGCGGGCTGTGTCCGGTCCCCTCCTGGGAGGGGTAGGGGTGGGTCGGTTCATAGAGAGGGAGGAAAACTCCGCAGCGCGCCTGTCGTCATTCGGAGATGCGCCTTCGAGTGTTGTGCCCAGTCGTAACAAAAGAAATGCGCCAATCACAGGGACTGGCGCATCCTCTTGGATAAGCGGGGAGGCTAATCGCCACTATCCTTGAGAATCTGAAATCGGGGAATGCCATCACTGACCAAATTGATCAGCAAGCCTTCGGAATTGGCGCTCTTAATGGCCTCGCGGAATTCTTTGAGAGAAGTTATTGGTTTCCGATCCACTTCCGTGATGATATCGCCAGCCTTAATCCTTTTCTGCGCGGCGGCGCTGCCCGGTTTGACTCCTGTGACAATGACTCCCTCGGTGACATTGACCCCGTATTTCTCAGCCAGGTCCTTCGTCAGAGCTTGCACGGTTAACCCAAACCCCTGGGATGTTTTGTCCTCGGACTTTCGCGGCCTCGCAGCCACGGACACGTTCGGCTGGAGCCATTCAGCCGATTTGATCATGATCTTAATATTCTTGCCCTTGCGGAAACCATCCATCCGGTAAACGTCCAGGGTCAGATTGCTGCCCACCTTCTTGGATCGAACGGCCGCCCTCAGCTCCAGGGCATTGGAGACTGGCTGGCCTTCGACCGCAGTGATGATATCCGAGGGTTTCAGATCCGAGTCGATCGCCGGACCATCGGGCTGAATTATTCCCACGACTAAACCGGTGCTCACTCCCTCAACCAAATGCCGGAGTTCCGAGTCTTTGAACGGTTCAACAGAGATCCCCAGCCACGCGCGAGTGTATTTGCCGTCATCGATTAACTGATCAGAAACCTGCCTCGCCAGGTTGCTCGGGATCGCGAATCCAATGCCTGTTCTCAAGCCGCGAATCAGAGTGTTGATCCCGATGACTTCGCTATAAATATTCACTAAAGGACCGCCGCTGTTGCCGGGATTAATGCTGGCGTCCGTCTGAATAAAATCCTGGTCCATTGAAGCTCCGAGCGAATTTTCTCCTTGGCTGGGGATGATATGCGTCCGGCCCTTGGCGCTGACGTGGCCGAAAGTCACGCTGTAATCAAGGTCGAACGGCGCTCCGATCGCAATTGCAAACTCGCCGACCCGGGTTTTCGAGGAATCGCCCAGCTTTGCCACATGCAAATCACTGGCGTCGATCTTAAGGACGGCGATATCAGATTGCGGATCGATGCCACGGATTACAGCCGGATATTGCTTGCCGTCTTTGAAGCGGACTCTGATTTTCTCGGCTCCCTCCACCACATGCGTGTTCGTGAGGATATAGCCGTCTTTGCGAATGACGATGCCGGAGCCGCGGCCTGCGCCCGGCCCGTCAAATCGAGGTTCCGAAGGCTTCGAGCGGTCTGAGCGCTTTCGTTTTTCGAAATCTTCTTCGAGCTGTTTGCGCAGCTCAGGCAGCGCATCCAAGAGCGGGTTATCGCTATCGAATCCGGCGAAATCTGGCTGGTGGGCGACTTCGACCACCACAACGGCCGCAGAAACAGTATCAGCCACTTCGATAAACGCTTCGTTGAGTTGGCGTGCCATTTCGAGGCCTGGTGAAACTTCCTTGGCTGCGAGAGGGAGGGAAGCTATCGCAAGAGCCCCCGCCATAGCGGCTCGACAAAGGACAGCTTGAATCGTGTTCATCCGGCACTTTTGATTTCTCATGGAGGGCATCTTCATGGAATTGGAGTTATTTTACCAGAAAACGTTCAAAATTCACTATCGACAACTCTTTTGGACGGCCCATTGACTTGCGTGGCATTGCCCGATAACGTCTCATCGGTCAGTAACGTTTCTCCAGATTTTATTGCTTAATCAATGCGCGACGTAATAGAAAAACTGCTCATCCTCCAAGACCGAGACCGCAGGATCGTTCGGGTGCAGACCGAGTTATCCCTCTTTGGTTCGGAACGGAATTCTCTCCAAACCCGGTTTACTGGGACACAGGCCGCTCTCGACGGGGCGAAATTGAAGGCTAATCAGATCGAAACTGAACGGAAGAGGTTGGAGTTGGAGGTTGAAAGCAAGAAACTGCAGATTGAAAAATACTCGCTCCAGCAATTTCAAACGAAAAAGAACGAGGAATACAAGGCGCTCGCCCATGAGATTTCGACTTGCAAGGCGGCTATCGCTGTCCTGGAAGATGCGCAACTGGAGCTAATGGAGAAGGCCGAAGTGGCCCAAAGGGAAGTGGCTGCGGCGTCTCAAGCTGCCCAAGAATTCAAGCGAATTGTCGAGGGGCAAATCGCTCAACTCACCGATCGGGAGCAGAATCTGAAGACCCAGCTTCAGGAATTAGAATCCAATCACGAGCAACTCTCTTCCGCCGTGGATGAGGATGTTCGCGGACGGTACCAACGCCTTCGCAAACACAAGGGCGAAACAACGGTTGTTGGCATTGACCACAGTGTCTGCGGTGGCTGCCACATGAAGCTGCCGACCCAAATCGTTGTCTCCTGCCAAGGTTTTAAGGATCTCGTCTCATGTCCGAACTGCGGTCGAATTCTGTATTACGCTCGCCACATGGACTTAGCGGTGGCAGAGTAAGGTTTTCTGATTGATGATTCTAACCTCCGACAATTCTGACCTCCGACCTTGTCTTTCTTTTCAACTCGATTAAGGTAACCCCGATTTCGGAAGGGCGGAGGATCGCTTTCAGCGTAAGTTGGAAGAGGAAAGTCCGAACTCCATAGGGCGCGATGCCGCGTAACCTGAATTAGGTTCAGGATACACGCGGGCAGTAATGTCGAGAGATATTCTGACGGATAGTGCCACAGAAAATTAAACCGCCCAGCCCTTCTCAAAGCGGCTAGTTACAGAAAGTTCGCACAGGCTGCGAGCAGTGCAGGTCGCGCTCATACTGGCAGTTTTGGGAAGGGCTGGTGTAAGGGTGAAAAGGTGGGGTAAGAGCCCACCGCCCCAAGAGTAATCGAGGGGGCACGGAAAACCCCATCGGGTGCAAGGCCAAATAGGAAACTGCGGAGCTGCCCGCTCCACGTCCCGTTAAACGGACCGGTTTCGGGTATTGGCTGCTCAGACAAATGATTCTCTCTCCCGCTTTGGCGGGACAGACAAAATTCGGCTTACAGCCCTTTCGAAATCGTTTTTGTAGTTTGCAGCGCGGGATTGTCGGATTAACCTGCTTCTGTGTCTTGGTTCACTGACCGTCATTGCTTCTTGCTTGCCGTAATCACTTACGGCTTCAGCACGATTTACTCTGTCCTCCTGTGGCGAAAAGGATTCCGCCAGGACAATCGGACCAGCTACTGTTTGCTTTTGTTTGCTTTCGTCTTCCACACGATGGCGATGGTGCAAAGGGGATTCTCGTTCTCGCGATGCCCAGTGAACAATCTCTACGAAGCGATCACGTTCGTGGCATGGACGATTGTCACGACGTACCTGGTCTTCGGCATTTGGTCGCGACTTCGGTTTTTAGGAGCCTTTGCGTCACCTGTCCTTTTTGGGGTGGGAGTTTTTGGCTTGATGCCGGCCCTAGATAATGCTTACGGCACTCGTCCGGAGTTCATCAATGGCTGGTCGAGCCTCCACGCAGCCTTGATTCTGTTGGCTTATGGTGCTTTTGGACTGAGTTCCGCCGCCGGTCTGATGTACTTAACGCAGGAGCACAATCTCAAGTTCCACAAGCTGCGAGCGATCGTTTCCTTGATGCCGCCGATCCAGCGGCTGGAGATTGCCATTGGGCGCCTGCTATTGGCTGGGTTTAGTTTGCTGACCGCCGGGCTGGTGATTGGCGCGTATCATCTCAAACAAACCCACGGCGTCTTTTACAAAGATGATGCCAAGATACTCTGGTCCCTCCTCGTTTGGATGATCTACTTGGGCCTCCTGTTGATGCGCTGGAGCTTTGCGCAGACGGGCCGACGCTTTGTTTGGGGCGCCGTCGGAGGCTTCGCTTTTGTCCTGCTCACGTTCTGGGGCACTAATCTCCTCTCTGCGATCCATCAGCAATAGACGATATGCCAATTGTTGTCGTTGGACTCAGCCATCGATCATCACCCGTCACCGTGCGAGAGCGGTTTGCCTTCGCGGACGCTCTGATTCCGGCGACCCTCGAGCGATTGCGCCAATCCGGCTTGTCTCAGGAAGGAGTGATTCTCTCTACTTGCAATCGAGTAGAAATTTACGCTGTCATCCCGAGCAAGGAACGGCCGGCGCTATCCGCGCTGCGCCAGTTCATGATGGATTGCCACAATTACCACGAGCCATTGACCACTGAAATTTATAGCCTCACTGAACCGCAAAGTTTGGAGCATCTCTTTCAAGTAGCCTGCGGGCTCGATTCCATGGTGCTCGGCGAAACAGAAATTCTTGGACAGCTAAAAAAAGCCTACGATCTGGCGCTCCAGCACAAACAGACCGGCGGTTTGTTGAACAAGGCTTTTCAGAAGGCCTTCAATGTGGCGAAGCTAATTCGAACGGAAACAAATATTCAGCGAGGCAGCGTCTCGGTCGGCTCAGTGGCGGTGGAGCTGGCCGAAAAAATATTCACATCGCTCTCCGACCGGCAGGTGATGGTGATCGGCGCGGGCGAGATGAGCGAAAAGACGGCTCGCGCCTTGTTGAGCCGTGGAGCTCAAAGCATCATCGTTTCCAACCGTTCCCATGATCGTGCCGTGAAGCTCGCTGAAGAATTAGGCGGACGCGCTGTGCATTTCGACGGCTGGGCCCAGGAATTCGAGAAGATTGATATCGTCATCAGCAGCACTTCGGCACCGCATTACATCATTGACCGAGCCAAGCTGAATCCATTGATGCGGCTTCGAAAGAACCGGCCACTGCTCTTGATCGACATCGCTGTCCCGCGCGATATCGAGCCGGAGGTGAATTTCCTGGAGAACACTTACCTTTACAATATCGATGATTTGCAGGCCATCGCCGATGATTGCTTGAAGCAGCGCCGGGAAGAAATCACGCGCTGCGAAAGCATCATTCGTGAGAAGGCTCGAGGGCTCTTTGCTGGCCATCCGCGTTCTGATTTGCTGGGCAATTCACAACGCACTTTCAACTATGAGTGATCTTTCCCTTGATTCTGAGAATCGTCCAGTCGTCATTGCGACGCGCGGTAGCGCTTTGGCCTTGGCTCAAACCAATATGGTCATGGCCGAGTGTCGAGAGGCTTTTCCGCATCTCAGCTTCAAAATCAAAATCATCAAGACGACAGGCGACAAATTACAGACACTTTCCCTGACCAATCCAACCGAGCAAGTGCCAAAGGGTCTTTTTACAAAGGAGCTCGAAAGCGCGTTGCTCAATGGCGACGCTGACATGGCCGTGCATAGCCTTAAGGATTTACCCACCGAACTTCCGGACGGCCTGACTCTTGGCGCTGTGAGTAAACGAGCGGATGTTCGCGATGTGCTTATTTACCGAGATGCAGAGTTTCTCGCAAGCGATCCGGATGGCCAACGAGACAAACGAGGGTTGAAGCCTCATGCCAGTGTTCACGACTTTCCTTCGGGCGCGACCGTGGCCACCAGCAGCACTCGGCGCCAAGCACAGATCGCCGCGCTCCGGCCGGACTTCAAGCTCGTCCCCATCCGGGGCAACGTTGGAACGCGTCTCAAAAAGTTGGCAGACCAAGCTGAACTCGACGGACTCATCCTTGCTGTCGCTGGATTGCAGCGTTTGCAAATTCAGTTGCTCGACAACGGAGCGCTGCAAGGCCCCGACGTGCCGAACGGATTGTCCGCCATTCACCTCTCGACGGAAGCAATGCTGCCCTGTGTCGGTCAAGGAGCCCTTGGAATTGAAACTCGATCGAACGACGACCGCCTCAAAGCCATCTGCGAACGGTTGAATGACAGCACCACGCAACACTGTGTCACGGCCGAACGCGCCTTTCTCCATAGCATGGGTGGAGGATGCCTGAGTCCGGTGGCGGCGTACGCGGATATCGTGGACGGTCAACTCCGGCTGCGTGCGGTCTCTTTCCGCGATGGACAATTCCGATCTGGAGAGCTTCGAGGCGCTCCGCTGGAAGCTGCCATTTTAGGCGCTGGGCTAGCTGCGCAACTCACAGTCGCTTGACCGAACGGCTGTCGTTGCGGTAACCAAGCTCAAAGATTACAGTTATCCCGAATGAAATCGACAGGCACAGTTTACTTGGTAGGCGCAGGGCCTGGAGACGCGGGTCTCCTCACCGTGCGTGGAGCGGAATTGTTGGGTCGGGCTGATGTTGTGGTCTATGACGCGTTGGTTAATCCCGATCTCTTGCGTCTGGCCCCGAAAGGCGCTGAATTCATCTACGGCGGCAAACGTTCCAAAGACCATGCCATCCGACAAGAGGAGTTGAATGGATTGCTGGTCGCAAAGGCGCGCGCAGGTAAATGCGTCGTGCGACTGAAAGGTGGCGACCCTTATATTTTTGGACGGGGCGGCGAGGAAGCAGAGGAGCTGGCCGCGGCAAAAATTCCGTTTGAAGTCGTGCCGGGGATTTCTTCAGCGGTCGCTGCCCCGAATTACGCAGGCATTCCTCTCACGCACCGGGCACATTGTTCGAGCTACACGGTTATCACAGGCCATGAGGATCCCACCAAAGATGGAAGCAACATCGATTGGGCGCAAGTGGCGAAGATCCCCGGCACGAAAGTTATCTTGATGGGCGTCGAGCGCATTCGTCAGATTGCCGAGGTGCTTATCGAGAATGGAATGCCCGAGCGGACGCCGGTAGCGATGGTCCGGTGGGGGACCACGGGACAACAACGATCGATCGAAGGAACCCTTGCGTCGATTGGTGGCGTCGCGGCTGAGAATAATTTTTCCGCGCCGGCCGTCACGGTGATTGGCGATGTGGTGAAACTACGGAGCAAGCTGAACTGGTTTGAGAATCGACCCCTCTTCAGACAGCGGATTGTCGTCACTCGAACCCGGGAGCAAGCAAGCCAGCTCTCGCGTCAGCTCGTAGAACGTGGAGCGGATGTCCTCGAGATTCCGACCATCAAAATCATTCCGCCGAAGGACAATAACGATTTGAAAAACGCTTTGCTGGCGCTTCACGAATATGACTGGATTGTCTTTACCAGCCCCAACGGAGTCGCAACATTTTTTGGCTATTTCTTCAAAGGCTTCGACGATCTTCGGGACATTGGTGGAGTGCGGATCGCGGCAGTCGGCCCAGCTACCGCCGCCAAGCTCAAGGAGCTTCATCTGAAGGTGGACTTGATGCCGGACGAGTATGTGGCTTCAAAGATCGTCGATGCCTTGATCAAGTACGAAAGTATCGAGAACCTAAGGATCTTGTTGATGCGCGCCGAGGTCGCCAATCGCGAATTGCCGATGGCTTTGGAGGAGCTCGGCGCCATCGTCGATGATGTCGCCTGCTACCAGACGGTCCCGGAAACCGAAGACATCAACGGCGCTGCCGCACGCATGCTTGAGCAAGGGGCCGATTGGATCACCTTCACCAGCAGCTCAACCGTGGAGAACTTCCACGCGCGGTTCAATGTGCCGGAGCTGATTGCCAGATTTCCTCAATTGAAGTTGGCTTCGATCGGTCCAGAAACGACCAAAGCCCTTAAAGCTCTGAATCTCGATCCGACCCTCGAAGCGCGCCGACATACCATCGACGGCTTGGTGGAAGCGATCGTCAGACATAAATAGCCGAGGAAGCGCAGCCCGGCAGGCGTCTCTGCTGAGACTTCAGGAATGCAAAGTCCGATGCCCGCACAGATGTTCCAGGAAGGACGCTGACTCGATTTTTTGAATCTCTTGTAGAATCATCCTTTCAACCCCGGCGACCTGGCGTCGTTCTGCCGTTTCGCAGGCATCCACAAACGCGGATGGATTCCACACGCCGTCCTGGAGAAACCAACCCGGACTTGGCGCGCACAACGCGACTCTGAACCCACCCCTACCCCTCCCAGGAGGGGAACTCTGTCCGTTCCCCTCCTGGGAGGGGTAGGGGTGGGTTGGTTCATGGGCAGGTTGAGCGCCTAAATTGGCGTCACACGCGTTCACCAAGGTCTGGACTTGGCTTGCAATCCGCGAATAACACGGGTGCTTCCCGGCGCGTCGAAACCAGTATTTGGAGTTTCCATAATCCGGCTCTCGTCGATGCATGATGGCGTGTAGGAGATTGCCATCACTGTCTTCGACGATTTGAGCGATTGAATGGGCCTCGTCCAAGTGATCGTGCCAGAGCAACAGAGTGCCGCGGATCAAATTCTGACCGCGTTCAGGCAAGGTGCTTTTTCTTATCAACGCATTGACCTGCTCATTCAGCGGGCCAACCGGGAGCGTTCCCGGACGCATCCGCGGCCCCAGTTCAGCGGGGCTGCTCGTCTGCAAGAGTTGTTTTAGACCTTGCAAAGCGACCGACTCGTTTGAGGCTGTCATAACTGCTGTGTGTCGTGTTCAGCGTATCGGGCGGACAGGCGGTTTCAATGTGATTCGGCACAGGCAAATGGACCTTTCTGACGAGGCTCAACCCCACCCCTCGAACTCCTCCAGAGCCGCCTCCGCGAGCTTGCGCTCTGTCCACTTCAGGATTTCCACTTGTCATCCGAGTGCCTGCCGCTTAGATTTTGATTGTGCTAAGCGCGAAGAGTCTTTTCCAACCAGCGTGGCCATGGCCAGCGGACAATGATTGAGCTGATCCAATCCCCTTGGAGTCCATTTTGTATCGCCCAGAGGCGTATTTTGGAATATTCCGGCGTCCGTTTCAAAATCGTTAACATTCCGTACACGGATCGCTCACTGGTTTGGCGATTGACCCGCCAGCGTTATTACGCAGTTCCCATCATCAGAGAGGGCAAAACGGTCATCTTTGAAACAGACGATAACTCACAAGTCATTGCTAAATACCTGGACGAAGAATTGGAGCTGGGTCTGTTTCCTCGCCCATGGGAAGGCCTCCAAAATATCCTCTGGTGTTATATCGAGAACGAAATTGAATCGGTGAGTTTCAGGCTTAACGATGTTTACTTCAAAGAGTTCTTGCCGACCTCGGAACGTCTTCCGTTCATCCGCCATAAAGAGCGCAAGTTCGGCCGCGGCTGCCTGGAACAGTGGCGGGCTCAACAAGTCCAGCTCCTGGACGATCTGGCGCTCCAGCTTGTCCCATTCGAACAGATGCTCGCCGACCGTTCCTTTCTTCTCGAAGAGCAGCCGCGCTTCGTCGATTTCGATCTGTTTGGAATGCTTGGGAATTTTCTCTACTCGGGCCACTTTGAGTTGCCGGCTCAGCACACTCAATTGAAGTCTTGGTACAAACGGATGATTTCCATCAAGCATGCCTCTTTCCCGCGTGAAAAACTACATTCTCGACACCAACGTCCTCCTCCACGACCCCAACTCGCTCCTCAGCTTCCAAGAAAATAACGTCCTTATCCCAATCGAAGTGATCGAGGAAATCGATCGTTTCAAACGCGAGTCGAGCGAGCTCGGACAAAACGCTCGCGCTGTTTCAAGAATGCTGGATGGGTTGCGCATCAAAGGCCGGCTCAGCGAAGGCGTCGTCCTCTCCACGGGAGGTCAGCTTCGGATCATATTTAATGACAAGAACGGGAGCGGAACTTTGCACTTCGGCAACAACACTGTGGATAGCCGGATTGTCGCCTTGGCCCTGGCTGTCCATAAGATAGACCCTAAGACCCCGACCATTCTGGTGAGCAAAGATATCAACTTGCGCATCAAAGCGGACGCGCTCGGCTTGCAAGCGGAGGATTATGAGACGGATCGCATTTTCCTCAAGGACCTTTACACGGGGATGATCGAGAAACAGGTCAGCGCCGAAAAGATGTCCCAATTCCGCGCAAACGGGGAACTGGAGCTCAATAGCGGGGCGATCTATTGCCCGAACGAATATTGCACTCTAATCGAGGAGACGAATCTCAAGCGCACCGCTCTCACCAAGGTGGATTCCACCGGAACGAAGCTGATCCCGATCATCGATTCTCGGGAGGGCGTTTGGGGGATCAAGCCACGCAACAGGGAACAGCATTTCGCTTTCGATTCCCTATTGGATGACCGGATTAAACTGGTCACGCTTATGGGAAAAGCAGGCACTGGAAAAACCTTGATGGCCATGGCGGCGGGATTGAAACAAACTGTCCTGGACCGGGAATTCCGACGCCTCGTTGTCGCTCGCCCCACTATTTCCATGGGCAAAGAACTCGGCTTTCTACCGGGCTCATTGGAGGAAAAACTGACTCCATGGATGCAACCAATTCATGACACACTGGAGCTCCTCGGAGATTTGAATATGGGCCAAGAGCACCGCCGCAGCAACGATCTCATCCGTTCGGGAGTGATCGCGGTGGAAGCGTTGAGCTACATCCGTGGACGCAGCATTGCGAATCAATTCATGGTCATCGACGAGGCGCAGAACCTGACGCCCCTCGAAGTCAAAACGATTGTCACCCGAGTCGGCCACGGAACTAAGATCGTCTTCACCGGGGACCCTTATCAAATCGATAACCCCTACGTGGACTCTGCCTCGAACGGCTTCAACTATATCGTCAGCAAATTCCGATCGGAACCAATGGCCGCTCATATCGAGCTGCAAAAGGGAGAACGATCCGCTCTGGCCGAACTCGCGGCGAACATCCTATGAGCTGCCGCTTGCAGCCCTCCAAATCCTGTCTATACTTTGATCGTGTATCGGTTTTTCACGCCACTCTTGCGGCGCCTCTACATCTTTGTGGGCGCTTTTTTGGTCGTGTATTATTCAGTCCTACTCGTCCAGCATAGTCATTGGAACAAGGAGCGGCTCTACCGCCGGCTCATGACTGGTGACCGGGAGGGCCAATTGCGAGCGGTGGCGGATTTGGTTTATGTCAACGGCCAGGCTCAACTGGTTCGCGCTTTGAAATCTCGCTCCCCTGTCGTTCGACAGATTGCCGCTAACTCGCTGTTAAACCTCTGGTCTTTGGAGGCAGGCGGCAAGGCGCACCGCCTGCTCGATAAGGCCAACCAATCGATCGAGCGAGGCGATCACGCGGAGGCACTCCTCACCTTGAACGAACTCATCGAGCAATACCCGAAGTTCGCCGAGGGATGGAACCGACGCGCCACGCTTTACTGGAACCTCCACCAATACCAAGAAGCCATCGCCGATTGTCAGAAGGTGATTGCCCTGAACCCCGACCACTTTGGAGCCTGGCAAGGAATGGGCATCTGTCAGGTGCACTTGGGCGATTTGGCAGGAGCTTGTGATTCGCTCCGAACCGCGCTGAAAATCAGCCCGCACGACCGGAGCCTTCAACAATTCCTGGATCACTGCGAGGAATTGCTACATAAAGTCGCTCCCGGATTGAAGCCCCGTTACGACGTCATTTGAAATAGTCCGGCGGACTCGTCGTTACGTTCAACCTGAAAGCCGATCCGAATTCAAGATCAGCAACCGCGCTCCGTCGCAACACCGGTCTAGGGCGGCAGCTCAGCGAAGTTGCCGATCCCGCCTGACGTGGCAGTCGCCCTGAGAAAATCGAAGTCGCAGCCTTGATCAGCCTGGAGAATGTGTTCGAGGTACATCTTGCCGTAGCCTCGTTCGAAGTGCGGAGGCGGCGGACGCCAGGCTTGCAAACGACGGTTGATCTCGTCCGCGGACACCAACAGTTCCAATCGGCGATTCGCAACGTCCAACTCGATCTCATCTCCATTCTCGACAATCGCGAGTGGCCCACCAATCGCAGCCTCGGGAGCAACATGCAAGATGACGGTGCCGAAGCTCGTGCCGCTCATTCGCGCGTCGCTCAGCCGCACCATGTCCTTGATGCCGGCCTTTAGCAGTTTCTCGGGAATCGGCAAATCGCCCCATTCGGGCATCCCCGGCCCCCCCTTCGGACCAGCACCCTTCATCACCATCACGCTTTTCGCGTCCACGTCTAACGTTGGATCGTTCACCCGTCTCAGCAAATCCTCGTAGCCATCGAACACCACAACGCGTCCGCGATGCTTCAGTAGGTGCGTCGATGCCGCGGATTGCTTGATCACGGCGCCTCGCGGCGCGAGGTTTCCCCATAGCACCACCGTGCCACCGTCGGGCTTCAGCGGATTTCCCAATGGCCGAATCACGTCCCTGTTGTCGCAGACAGCCTGGGCGACGTTTTCCGCAATTGTCTTGCCGCTAACCGTCATGGCGTCTCCATGCAAAAGACTCACGATCTCTTTCATCAGCGCGCGCAATCCACCCGCGTAAAACAGATCTTCCATCAGATATTTCCCGGACGGCTGGACGTTGACAAGCAGTGGAGTTGCGCGCGAGATCTCGTCGAACTTCGTCAGCGGCAGCGACAGCCCCAAGCGCCCGGCGATTGCGATCAGGTGAATGATGGCATTCGTCGATCCGCCAATTGCCATGTTAACGCGGATGGCGTTTTCCAAAGCTTGAGCTGTGATAATCTGTGTGGGACACACATTGTCGCGAGCCAGAGCGACGATCCTATAACCGCTTTCCTCGGCGGCGGCCATTCGGCGTGAATCGACCGCGGGAATATCCGCCGAGCCTGGCAGAGCCATGCCGAGCGCTTCGCTCAAGGCAGCCATCGTGGACGCCGTCCCCATCACGCCGCAGGTCCCCGCGCTCCGCACGAGGCAACCTTCAATCTCGCTCCACTCCTCCGCCCCGATGCCGCCAGCGCGATACTCATCCCAATACTTGCGCATGGCTGTGCCTGAGCCGATCTCCTGGCCTCGCCACATCCCGCGGAGCTGCGGGCCCGCGGTGACCATGATCGCCGGGATGTCAGCGCTGATCGCGCCCATCAGTTGTGCAGGCACCGTTTTGTCGCAGTTGCCGAGCAAGACCACGCCGTCCAGCGGATGAGCGCGGATCGATTCCTCCACGTCCATCGACATCAAGTTCCGATAGAGCATGGTGCTCGGTTTCATCAATAACTCCCCGAGCGAAATCGTCGGAAACTCCAACGGGAACCCTCCGGCAGACCACACCCCACGCTTGACTGCCTCCGCCATCTGCTTCAAGTGGAGGCTGCAGTGATTCAGCTCGCTCCAAGAGTTGCAAATCCCGATCACAGGCCGTCCCTCGAAGACGTGAGTGCTGAACCCTTGTGCGCGGAAGCTGCTGCGGTGCGCGAGTCCCCATCGATCCGTGCGATCAAGCCAGGAGCGGCTCCGGAGTTTCGATGTGGAAGAGGGATTCATGGTCGGAGATCAGATGGCAACTTGAAAAACCACACAAGGATTATTCTGGTGAAAGCAGCAATTCTCAGTATGGCCGCAGATCACACCAAGAACCGGCTGAAGCCGGGACTACCTACCTGGCGAACGCACGGGGTCCCGCCTTCAGGCGGCCGGAAGCCAAAATGAGAACACCCCGAACTTTGTGCGCGCATTGCGCCCTTGAACGGTGGGGCGAGACTCTCTCCGAGCTGTAGTCTCCGAGCCGGAAGCCGTCGAGCCCTGACATGCTCGATCGCCAGAAAAGGTCAGGGTTCGAGGGGA
>CAMAWP010000128.1 GCA_945861765.1 Akkermansia muciniphila
CGACGAAGCCCTCATGTGCCTGGAAACCTTCTGGCGTAACGGCCGCTGGCACGACCTCTACCCTCACGCTAAGCCCCCCACCAACGCCAATAACTAAACCACCAGAAACCATCATCACTCTCCCTCTCAAAAAATCTGAGACGCGCACAAGGTCGCCCCCAAAGGAGTTTTGCCATTGACAGAGCGACGCCAATGAACGCTCATGCGCATCGTCAACGCGAGTTAGCCCGTTAAAGGGAACAGTGAAAAGTCCGCGTTGCCTCAAAGGAAAGATCAGCTTTATGCGCAGCGTTTTGGTTTCCTCGAAAGTCCGGTTCTGGTTAGGCGGCTTGGCCATTGTGCTAGGTTTCCTGGTTTCCCCGCCCAAAGCTTTGTCTCAGGGCTGAGTGCCTTCCAAGCACATGGCGCTCAGTTTGGGCGCACAAGGCATCTCCTATCTCGAAGGCCAGAAATGGGATGCGGGGGTCTCGTATCGCTATCTGCATTCCGACCGGATATTCAACGGCTCACAGGACCAACCCGCCTTGCGAGATTCCTCGGTCTCGGACATCCATTCGTTCGATGTCACGGCGGCGTATGCCTTCACGAAACGGTTCAGCCTGAGTTTGACCTTGCCCATCCTCCATGCAGAGCACACCAGCGCCTGGGAACATGACGGAGTCCATTTCCACACCATGACTGCGGCCGGCCTCGGCGACCTCAGACTGCTCGGCAACGCATGGTTGTTCGATCCGGCAACCCACCCGGACGGAAACATCGCCTTGGGCGCCGGCGTCAAAGCCCCGACGGGCGACCATGACGCGCAGGATATTTCGTACCAGGCCAAAGGAGCAGTCCGGAGTCCGGTGGCGGACTCGATCCAGCTTGGTGACGGAGGCTGGGGAATGGTCCTGGAAATTCAGGCGTATCAAAAAGTGTTCAAGAATACTCACGCCTACTTGACCGGCCAGTACTTGATCAATCCGCGCGGGCAGAATGGAACGCTCGCCACAGTCCCCGATGCCTTCGGAATAATCACGACCAACTCCGTGCCCGATCAGTTCATCGCCCGGGCGGGCGTGCTCTACAGCCTCTGGCCGGAGCGCGGACTTTCCGTAGGGCTTGGCGGGCGGATCGAAGGAATCCCGGTCCGCGACTTGATCGGCAGCGATGCGGGGTGGCGAACCTCCGGCTATTCGATTTCCATCGAACCGGGCCTGTACTATTCACACGGCAAGAATTCCTTCAGCATCACCACTCCCGTGGCGCTTTACCGGAATCGGACGCAGAACGTCATCGAACGAGCACAAGGCGCTCCTCCGCTGGGCGGCTTTTACGATGTGATGGTGATCGCCGGTTATTCGCGACGGTTTTGAATCTCACTCTGCTGGTTCCGCCGCGCCAGCGTCTTGGAGTGCGGCAGCCCTCTCGCTCCTCACACGCATCTTCCAGAGTCCAAGGAAATGGAAAATCCCAACGGGATTCCGGCACAAAGCCCAGCAGCGAGGAACGATCTACTCCTGGGTACGCCCCGCAATGAATCCACAACCCCACCGCATCATGCCGCAACCCGTTCAGGGTTGGATTCATTGTTCCCCTTTTTCCAGGGTAGCTCGTTCCTCGCAACGCTGGGCTTCATGACGCAATCCCGTTGGGATTGGAGATCCGTATAAGGTGCAGAGCCCTCTGCCGGCTTTGGTTGCGTCCGACAGTTCCGAAAGCGCCAGAGGGCTGGGGCAGCCCAAGACCTGGCGGACTTTCGACGCCCCATCCCGACTGGAGCTGACTTGGAAGAACGCCCGGTTCATGGAGGGGAAAAGCTTCAGCGCCTTCAGGGGGCCAGCTTCATTCGCTTCAGCAAGTCGCGGAACCCGGGGTCGTCGTGCAGTGGCTTCAGCCTCGGATCCACCTTAACCCAGAAGAGAAAGCCCGATCCTTCCGTCAAGGCCCTGTCGAGCCATCGTAGCGCCTCGGGCTTGTCGTTCAGCCCCGCATAGACCCAAGCCATGAGACACGGATCGACGAATCGACCACCCCTTTGCAATTTCAGCAGAATGTCCAACTGGTCCTTGGCTGCGAGGATGTCGCCGGCCTTGGCGTAGGTGTGTGCGAGTTCGACAACTAAGAGGGGCCAGTCGCCTTCCTTGAGCGTTTGCGCACGCTTCAAGGTTTGGATCGCTTCGGTAAACTCGCCGTTGAAGGTAAGAGCCACACCCAAACACTGCAGACCAAAGAGAAACTCGGAATTCTTCGCCACGGCTTCGCGGCAGAGAGCGATGGCGCGTGGGTAGTCTCCGGCGAACAGATAGGTCTGACCGAGTTCGGTGGCGATCATGTTCGAGAGCGGGTCGAGTTCGCGGGCTAGGTTCCACTCCTTTTTGGCGTCTTCAAATTTGCCCTGGGACTCGAAATAATGGGCCAGGTAATGGTGGGCATCGGCATAGCGCGGCTTGAGCTGGACGGCACGGGTGAGATGTTCCCAGGCTTTCTCCCAATTGAGGTCGCCGAACAGGAAATACATCCCCAACGAGACTTGGGCCTGCGCCAGATCGGGGGCGCGCTCTACGGCGAGCTCGGCGTAGTGTTTGGCGTCGGAGAAGACGGACTTTGCCGGTTCAAAATCAACCGCGAGGATCGTGTAACAATCCGCCATCCCGGAGTAGGCCAGCGCATAATCGCGGTCCTCGGCGATGGCTTCCTTGAAATAGACGATCCCCTGCCGCATCCCTTCGCGGGTGAACGTATTCCAGGCGTCCCGGCCTTTCAGGTAAAGCTCGAACGCTTTGGTGTTGTCGGTGTACTTCTTCTCGATCTGCCGGCGTTCGGGCTCCAGCAGTTTGACCTTCAGGATGCGGGCGACCTCCAAGGCCACCTTGTTTTGAATGGACTCCAAGTCCTGGAACTCTCCCGGAAACGAATCCCCCCAAAGCAGGTCGCCGCCGACCGCATCGACCAGCCGGACGTTCACGTTGATTCGGTCGCCGGTCTTGCTCGCACTACCGGTGAGGAGCGTCCCGGATTTTGCCTTCTGCCCGATGGCGAGCGGTTCCAGCGTTGTGAAGTTGGTGCCGGGGACGGGGATGATGCGCAATCCGCTGATCTCCGAAAGTTTGGTCCCAAGTTGATCGGCGATCGTGCGCGCAAAATAGTCGTTGTCCCGGTCCGGACTCAGGTTTTCGAACGGCAAGAGCGCGATCCGAAGCCGGTCCAGAGCTGGCGGAGTCACGGAGTTCGTGGGCGCGATTGGGGACATCGAAACGTCTTTGCGGGGTCCCGTGGCTGGCCAGAAAACTACGAAAGCTCCGATCACGAGCACCGTGGCGGCGAGTCCGAGGACGGCGCGGCGACGCTGCGGGCGTGTGGTCATCAGCGGCGAGAACGCATGACGCCCCGCAGAGTCCGGATGCCACGGCAGCACCACCCGATAAACCTCCATCGGCACCTGGATGTTCTTGAGCTCTGGCGAGCCGAGTTTCTCCAGGGCCACATCGAGCTTGTTGGCAACCTGGTCGAAAACTGAACGCGAGAGGCAGATGCCGCCAGCTTCCGCCAGGGGTTCGATGCGCGCGGCGATGTTGACCGCGTCGCCCATCACCTTGCCGTCCTTGTGCACCACGTCGCCCACATGAATGCCGATGCGCAAGGCGATGTGGCGTTCCGTGGGCTCAACTTGATTGCGTTTGGCCAATGTCCGCTGGATTTCCACGGCGCAGCGCGTCGCTTCCAGCGCGCTGGCAAACTCGACCAGGAAAGCGTCACCTGCGGTCTCGATCTCTTGACCGTGGTTTGCTGGGAAGAGGGCGCGGAGCAGGCGCCGATGTTCTTCCAGCAATTCAAGCGCGAGCGCTTCATTGCGTTGCGTCAGCGCGCTGTAGCCCACCATGTCTGTGAACATGATGGCGGCGAGCTTGCGTTGTTCGGTTCTCTCTGGTGGCATGGGCACAACGCTAACTAAATCATGGTGAAAGGAAACACCCTTTTCTCCTCGCGATGTCGAACGGTGCATCCCGAAGTTGTTGGTGAATGGGGACGATCGCTGGACATCGCGGAGCGATGATTTGACGGTAGCCGTGGGTTTCAACCCACGGAATGAGCCGGGGGATCTCAAGAGTCGCGAAGCGACGATTGATCCCCCGGAGATTTGGCGATCTGATCGAACGTCGCTCCGCGACTTATTACTCGGGGTGTCGCATGCCCGTGGCTTGAAAGCCACGGCTACCTTCAAGCGCCGCTCTGCGGCGGCAGACAGCGCACTCGTCTGGACCAACAACTTCGAGATGCACGGGCGGCAACGTGCCTATCCGAAAGCTCTGGCCCTTTCGCATTTTTAGCTCACCTTGAGATGCCGCTTCGCCTGTAACAAAGGGCGACACACTCGAAGAACTCCATAATCGAAACGTCCGCCGAGAAATTCCCAAACTCCGGTTAGATTCGCAAAACCGACCTGCTCGAAAGCTGCCAGTATTTCCTTGGCCTGAGTGGCCGTTACAAGCTGCTCGACGGCGATCTGTTCGCCATTCTGGGTTGCCTCCGCCAAGTGAGAATAGATTGTTCCGGTCGCCAAGCCTCGGTCGCGCGCGATCTGCTCGACCGATTGGCCGGCGCGAAACCGTTGCAATGTTTCGCGCGTTGAGTCGTTCAGGTGTGGTTTTGGCGGCGCGGTGGGAGGGGAGACGGCAAACGAATTGTCGGCAAAGATTTGGCGTGAGTTGGTCTGCAAATACTCCTCGATGGCCAGGAGGAAAGTTCCGCCGAACTGTTGAAGCTTTTTCTGGCCGACGCCGCTAATGCGGGCAAATGAAGCCTCGTTCGTCGGATACTCGCGCGCCATTTGCCGCAGCGCGACATCGGAGAAAACAATGTAGGCAGGCACATCCTGGTCGTCGGCCAGTTTCTTGCGCAGTTGACGCAACCGGTCGAACAAACCTTCGTCGCAACTGATTTCGCCAGCCCTATGTGAGCTTGGCTCCGGAATGGTCATCGGCTTGGTCAGAGTGATTAATTTTCTTTGCTTCAACATGGCGCGGCCATCATCAGTAAGTTCGAGCACACTGAATTTTTCGGCGCTCTGCCGCAAATGCCCCAGGCGAATCAGCTCGCGGCCGATCGCGGCCCATTCGGAACGGCTGTGCTCCTTGCCAATCCCGTAAGTGGAGAGTTCCTCATGCCGCCAGCGCCGGATCTTCTCCGTCTCGGCACCTGTCAGCACCTCGATCACATGGTTCAATCCGACGCCGAAGCTGCTCTTTTCGCGAATGCGATAGACGCAGGAGAGGAATTTTTGCGCCGCGATCGTGCCATCGAACGTGGAACGCGGTGAAACGCAGTTGTCACACGCTCCGCAATTCTCACTCTCCAAATTCTCGCCGAAATAGCGCAGCAGTTCACTCCTGCGACAGGCGGCGCATTCGGCGTAATGCACCATTTGTTGGAGCTGGGCGCGCGCGATTTGCTGTTCCTGCGGGTTGGACTTTTCCTCAATGAATTGGGTTTGCTTGACGACATCGCCTGAACTGAAGAGCAACAGACATTCGCTTGGCAATCCGTCGCGTCCGGCGCGGCCCGTTTCCTGATAATAGCCTTCGATATTTTTTGGCAGGTCGTAATGAAGGACGAAGCGAACGTTTGGCTTGTTGATGCCCATCCCAAACGCAATCGTGGCGCAAATCACCCGCACCTCATCGCGCAGGAAAAGCTCCTGATGTTTAGTCCTGTCCTTGATTTCCAATCCCGCATGATACGGCTTGGCTTTTATCCCATCGGCGTTCAAGCGTTCCGCGACCTTTTCGACAGTCTTGCGGCTCTGGCAATAGACGATTCCACTTTCCTTGAGCCGCTCCCGGATGAAGGCGAGTGTTTGCTCATAGGGCTTGTTCTTAGCCAGCACACGGTAACTCAGATTAGGCCGGTTGAAGCTCGCAACGTATCGGCTCGGATCGCGTAGGCGCAGGAGTTTCAGGATATCCTCCCGCACCCGTTCTGTCGCGGTCGCCGTCAGCGCCATGACCGGCACATTCGGAAAAAGCTCGCGCAGCCCGGCGAGCTGGCGGTATTCGGGCCGGAAATCGTGGCCCCACTCGCTAATGCAATGCGCTTCATCAATGGCAATCAGACGGACATTCCATCGTTGAAGATCACTGAGGAAACCGGAGAGCATCAGCCGCTCGGGGGCGACGTACAGCAGGCGAAATTGATCGGTGTGCAGTCCGCGCAACCTAGAGCGCGACTCGTGGGGCTCGAGTGATGAATTCAAGAAAGTTGCCGCCACGCCGATAGCCTGCATTGCGTCCACCTGGTCTTTCATCAGCGCGATCAATGGAGACACAACGACGGTGAGGCCCGGCCGCACCAACGGCGGCACCTGAAAGCAAAGCGATTTGCCGCCGCCCGTGGGAAGCAATGCAAACACATCGCGCCCAGCCAGCGCGTCACGAATGATCTCCTCTTGATACGGGCGAAAGGAAGTGAAGCCGAAATACTGTTTCAGGATTGGCTCGAGAGCGATGCGTTCAGAGTTCATAAAGAGTGGCCCCCTGCGTTCAGTCGAACCTTCGATCCAAACGCTAGAGGGCTCTTCCGTGTTGTCCAGCTTTGTGCGCGCGCAACGCGTCAGCTTTCTTCTGTGCTCGAACGATAAGAGAGTGTGCTCATGCCCTTGGGTTGACGTCCTATCAAGCCAAGCCTCTAGTGATACTCCTGGATTGTCCGCACGCCGTAGCCACGCTTCTTGAGCGCAGCGATTCCGAGCGCCGCCGCCTTGGCTCCACTCAACGTGGTCATGATCGGCGTATTCGTATAAACGGCCGTGGTGCGGATTTTGACCTCATCGGCTCGCGGCGTTTGACCGGACGGCGTGTTGATGACCAGTTGAATTTCACGGTTTTTCAACAGATCAATCGTGTTCGGCCGCCCTTCGGTCAATTTAGATATCCGCTGAACTTTAAGGCCTGCCTTTTCAAGCACGTCCGCCGTGCCGCTAGTTGAAACCAGTTCGAAGCCGAGCTCAGCAAAAAGCTTTGCGACATCGGCAACTTCCGCTTTGTGAGCGTCGCTGACGCTGATAAAAACTCGGCCTCCCATCGGCAGCGGTCCGCCTGCTGCCATCTGCGATTTGGCGTAGGCGATCCCCAGATCCGCATCCAAGCCCATCACTTCGCCAGTCGAACGCATCTCGGGCGAGAGCAAGATGTCCTGCCCAAGGAAACGGTTGAACGGAAAAACCGATTCCTTGACGGCCCAATACTTCGTCCAAATCTCTTGCGTGAATCCAAGGTCCTTCAAGCTTTTGCCCGCCATGACTTTTGCCGCCAATTTCGCCAGCGGCACTCCAATGGCCTTGCTCACAAAGGGCACGGTGCGGGACGCGCGCGGATTGACCTCGAGCACATAAACGTGATCGCCCTTCACGGCATATTGCACATTCATCAACCCAATAACCTTTAACTCCCGCGCCATGGCATGCGTGTAGTCGCGGATGATGTTGATAACTTTCTGCGACAGCGTGTGCGGCGGGAAGACCATCGCCGCATCGCCCGAATGGACTCCAGCGAACTCGATATGTTCGAGCATGCCACCGATGACGATCGTGCCTTGGTCCGGATCATCGAAGTGCCCAACATCTGTAATGCAATCGACATCGACCTCCGTGGCATCTTCGAGAAACTTGTCCACGAGCACCGGCCGTTTTGGAGACGCTTCAACCGCGAACCGCATGTAATGCGAGAGCTCGGAATCTGAGTAAACAATCTGCATGGCTCGCCCACCCAAAACAAACGAAGGCCGCACCAGCACTGGATAACCGAGGCCTTGCGCGGCGAGGACCGCTTCCGCTTCATTTGTGGCGAGGCCATTTGGCGGCTGCGGGATTTGCAGCTTGTTCAGCATCGCGGCAAAGAGCTTGCGATCTTCCGCGATCTCAATGTTTTGGGGAGATGTTCCGATGATATTGACACCGTTCTTCTGCAGGCCGAGCGCCAGATTGAGAGGGGTTTGGCCGCCAAACTGCGCGATGGCGCCCCAGCATTGCTCGCGCTCGTAAATGTTCAGTACGTCCTCGAGAGTGAGAGGCTCAAAGAACAGTTTGTCGCTGGTATCATAATCCGTTGATACAGTCTCCGGGTTGGAATTGACCATGATGGTTTCGAACCCATCCTCCTTCAAAGCAAAGGCCGCATGCACGCAGCAGTAATCAAACTCAATTCCTTGGCCAATCCGATTCGGCCCACCGCCCAGAATCATGACTTTGCGCTTATCGGAGCGTGTGATTTCGTCATCGCCACGGTCGTAAGTGGAATAATAGTAAGGTGTGTACGCTTCAAACTCGGCGGCGCACGTATCCACGAGGCGATAGCTAGGCACTAGGTTAAGGCGCTTTCGTTCTGCTCGCACAGCATCCTCGGTTTGACCCGTGAGGTGCGCGATCTGCCGATCGGAAAATCCGAGGGATTTGGCTTTGGTTAACAGTTCAGGATTCATCTCATTAGTGCCTGCACATAGCGGAGCAGAATAAACCGGGCAAAGTAAGGGGCGGAAGGTCTAGATTGTTCAATCAGAAGAACTCGACGTAAGATTGTTTCATGGCTTGAAACCCGCGGTGGATCAGATCAAGGTCCCCCACCAAACTGAACAACTGGCAGCCAAGTTCGCGGCATTTTGCGGCATGCTCAGGACCTCGAGTCAGGGCGGCCCATGGCTTCCCGGCAGCTTTTGCCGCGGCCGACACTCGCTCGAGAGCGGCAATGCATTTCGGATGCATCACTTGTCCTGGGACACCCAGCGTGCAGGCCAGATCGCCGGGGCCTACGAACAGGCAATCGACGCCTTCAACGCTAGCAATGCGGTCGGCGCATTCTACTGCCTCGGGGGTTTCGATCTGAATGCAAACCCACCGATCGCGGTTCGCGCTATCAATGTGTTTCTGCGGATCTGCTGTTCCGTAGCTCGATTCGTAGTTCGCGAGAAATAAACCGCGCGTTCCCAACGGCGGGTACTTGGCCCAATCGACGACCTGCTTCACTTGATCGACAGTGCGGATCTGCGCCGCCATCATTCCTTCAGCGCCCGCCTCCATCGGCCGCATGACCGCCGTGTAATCTGTGGGGGCGACTCGAACAAATGAAGAGAGCCCGGCCGCCCGGCAAGCCATAATCAAGAGTTCCAACTGCTGGTGCGGGATGGCCGAGTGTTCTTGATCGATCCAGACGCCGTGGAAACCGCCAACTATTCCGGCGATCTCGATGAGCTTCGGGCTGGCGAACGCGCCCAGCGCGATCACTCGAACTAACTGCCCTTCCGCCAACCGCTGCTTAATCGTCATGTTCATTTGGATTTCCGCTTGAGCTAGTGCTTCGAATGGGTAAGGTCCTAACACAGAAAAATCGGGAGAGCAACCGGAGTTTGTTCATGAATGGCGACAACAGGAATTCGATGGCCTTCGCACATTTTACGCTCGCGACGCGCGACGTAGAGAGAACGAGCGATTTTTTCCTCCAAACCCTCGGTTGGCAACCGATTGATCGCCCTGCAAATATCGGACGCCGAGCGGCATGGCTGCTCATTGCTCCAGGACAAGAAGTGCATTTGCTACACGTGGACGCTTTCGAACCATCTGCATTTGAGAAAGAGTTTGGACGTCACATCGCTTTCTTCTATCCCGTGAGCGAATTCGACGCGCTCAAGCGTCGGCTGGTCCAGTTTGGGGCCGAATTGATCGCACCGGAGCGAAGCACACCTTTCGATCGATTCTTCTTCAAGGATCCGAACGGCTACGTGTTTGAAATTATTGAGGCCGGACACGCTCCGGAAGCTCGATCGCACTGACTCACGACCGGAAGACTGTCCGTTGTTATTCTGACGATATGGTTTCAATAAAATCTAAAATCAGCCCCTCATGAAGCGCACCAACGAACTCGTCGGAAAGCTGAGACGGGCAATCAATCGCGAGCGATTAGTGGAAACGGCTGTGCGATTTCTTTCCGTCCCCAGCCCGACTGGCGATGGAGGAAAGGCGAGCGACTGCCTCGCTCAGATTTTGACCGAGGATGGGTTTAGGGTCGAAAGGCCAGAGGCGGGCCATCCATCAGCACCGGCGGTGGTCGTTCGTTTTGACAGCGGCAAAGCCGGGCAAGTCTTGCAGTTTAATGGACATCTCGACACCGTCCACCTCCCGTTTGTTCCGCCGCAAGTCTCCGGAGACCGAATTACCGGAAGTGGAGCGTCGGATATGAAAGCTGGGCTGATTGCGGCAGTGGAGGCGTTGCGGGCGTTGCGCGACACCCAAGCGCTCTCAAGCGGCTCGATTCTTTTGACCGCTCACGATTTGCACGAGGCGCCTTGGGGATTTGGCCAGCAGCTCGATCGTTTGATTCAAGACGGCTGCGTCGGGAACGCCGTCCTGATTCCAGAGCCTCTTTGCCATCCGCTGCCGGTGGTGGGACGTGGCGCGGCGACTTGGAAGGCAACGATCCGGCGCGATGGCGCGCCCGTACACGAAGTGATGAGGCCAGGCGATCAACCGAGTGTCATCGCGGCCGGCGCTGAATTGGTGCGCCGATTGGACCAATTAAACAGTCGATTGGCTACTCAGTCCGATCCAATGGCCGGAAGCGCCAGTGTGTTCATTGGCCAGATCCACAGCGGCGAAATTTACAATCAATACCCGCAGGAATGCTGGCTGGAGGGAACGCGCCGATGGCTGCCAGGAACGGCAAGGCAATCTGTCGAAACTGAGTTTCGGGCTTTATTGTCTGGCTTAGAGAAGGAAAAAGGCGTCACGATTACCGCTGACTTCCGTTTCATCCGGGACGCATTCTTCTTGGATCAGCAACATCCGTTCGTCCGAGCCTTCCAGGCATGTTACCAAGAGATCTCCGACAAACCGTTGCCCATTGGCCCCAAGCCGTTCGTCGATGACGGGAACAGCTTCTGGGGGCTGGCCCAGATACCCGCCATCACTCACGGGCCACGGGCGGGCGGCCAACACACGGTCAATGAGTGGGTTTCGATCGATGACCTCGTCCGAGTGGCTCAGTTGTATGCGCTAACCGCAGTAGCGTTTTGTGGTGAGGAAATCATTTAACTGCGGACAGGAGTCGGCGGTGACTCCCGCCGGCAGTTGCAGGATTTCATTCTGCGCGATCACTCCGCTGGCCTTTGTCCCCATGGCAAAGGCATCGTTGGCGGTTTGCGATGACGATCGCGACGCGCGTCCGCCGGGCGGTCCTTGAAATAAGTCACGAAACGAGCCAACTGTTTCACGGATTCTTCGTAGGCTTCCCGCCCCTTCTCAGGCGTCGCCAGCTCCGCATCTCCAAGCACGCCGGTCTCGGAGTAACTGCTGGTCCACGAGATGATTGTCGCAGCGCCGGCCCCGAACAAATCCACCCAATTAAACGGGTTGTCCTCGTCATTAAAGCTCACGGTTCCGCTTTTGATCAGATCCCGACGGACGTTGTCGCCGTCCAGGTAAAGGTAGAGAGACGTTTCCAGCTCGCAGGCATGGGAGCAGCCCCCGGGAAACTTGCTCTGCCGCCAACGTGGGAGAAAGGTCTTGTCCACCGTCAGCAAATTCCACCAAGCGGTCAGCACGCACTCGGCGTCGGTCTCCAGGTTGGTCCGCCGAGCCACTAAATCAAGGTTCGGCATATTGGAACCATGGCCGTTCAGGAGAATAATTTTCTTGAACCCGTGGTAGGCGAGTGATTTTGTGATGTCGAGCACGTGATGGATGAAGTGCTCGCAATCATTGTTGATGGTGCCGGGAAAATCCATGACATGGCCAGTGTAGCCGTAGCAGACCGTGGGCAGGACAAGGATTTTTTCGGGAATCTGCCGACCAGCCCCGCGCGCAATTTCGGTCGGGCAAATGATATCCACATCAAGAGGCAGATGATGCCCATGTTGCTCGACCGCGCCACAAGGCACGATGCAAACCTTGCCGAGATCCACGGCATCGTTGATTTCGGGCCAGGTTAGTTTTTCGTAACGGTATTCCTGGGAAGCGCGAGTCGTCATGGCTGGGGAACGAGGTTCATGCGCTACCTGTAAACAGCCGGTGCGCGCATGACAACTCAAAACAAGGATTGAATCTGCTTGAAGAAACACTGTCCAAGACCGAGGCAGTGATGAAAGGATTATTCTCTCGGCGTTCTACCTGCCTTGGATTGTCTCCGCTTTGTTCGTTTACACGGTCCGTCGGACGTGCTGAGATCTTCGCGAACCAATGAAAATCACCGCCATTCAAACGCTGGTCTGCCATGCGCGCATGCGCAACTGGATTTTTGTCAAAGTGCTCACAGACCAGGACGGCCTCTGGGGCTGGGGCGAAGCAACCTTGGAATGGCACACTCGGTCGATCCTCGGTGCCGTTGAAGACCTGTCGCAACTTCTCATCGGAGAAGATCCAACGCGCATCGAATACCTTTGGCAGATGATGTATCGACAGCACTTCTGGCATGGAAATGGGATCGTGCGGGCGACCGCGATCAGCGGCATCGACATCGCGCTATGGGACATTGTTGGCAAAATTCACAACGTGCCGTGCCACAAACTTTGGGGAGGGCCAGTTCGAGATTACGTGCGGCTCTACACCCATCTCGGTGGCGGCAAGATGGAAGACTTTTATGAAACCCATCCCTCCGACGCCAAACGATTCGGAGAGCTGGCAGCGCAAGCTGTGGCCGATGGATTTACCGCTTTCAAGTCAATGGCCGTGCCCGAGACGATGCCCATCGAAGGGTTGAAACCAATCAAATATGCCGAAGCCTGCGTGCGTGCGATGCGCGAAGCCGTTGGAGATGGGATCGATATCATGGTGGATTGCCATGCGCGTCCGTCGCCGCGGATGGGATTGCTTTTCGCAAAGGCCCTCGAACCGTACGGCCTCTACTTCTTCGAAGAACCGTGCTGGCCGGAAAGCATCGATGGCATCGCCGAGGTTCAGCGTGCGGTTTCGACCCCGATCGCGACCGGTGAGCGTCTAGTTGGCATTCACGCATTCCGCGAGCTGCTGGAAAAGCGCGCTTGCAGTGTGATTCAGCCCGACATCACCCATTGCGGAGGGTTGAGCGAGGCGAGGCGCATCGCGGCCATGGCCGAAGCTTACCGTGTCGCCATGGCACCGCACAATCCTCAGGGACCTGTCAGCACGGCCGCTTCGCTCGAGTTCGGATTTGCGACACCAAGCTACCTTATTTGTGAAACCGTTCACAGCGACGTGCCCTGGAGACAGGACATCGTCAAAGAAGGTTTCACGGTCGAGAAAAAAGGCCGCATCGTCAGGCCATCGAATCTTCCTGGGCTTGGGATCGAGATCAACGAAGCCGAGGTGAACAAACATCCATTCCAGCAAGAGCATGTGCTGCGGTCATTTTATCCGGACGGCAGCGTGGGTGATTGGTAAAGAAGCTTAAGCAGGAAAGGCGTCTCGCCCGCCGGGGCAAACCCGGAGCGAGCTCCGTTGAGGGTCACGCACAGAAACATGACTCGCCGAACGCCGCAGCTTGGAGTGGATCAGGACGCGGCTGTGGGCGAGAAACGGTTTCGCGGGGTTACGTTGGCGCACTGCCATTGACTTAAGGATTTTGAGCGTGATTCCTACTCGTAATCCTACTCTGACTCACAAAGAAACTCACACCCAGGAGACTACGATTGGGAGTAGGATTAAGAGTAGGAAAACGGCCCTCTTCTCCAAACAAGTTTGGAGGAGAGGCCACTCCGAATTCTGTGCGCGCCTAGCGCCCATGAACGGTGGGGCGAGACTCTCTCCGAGCTGTAGTCTCCGAGCCGGAAGCCGTCGAGCCCTGACATGCTCGATCGCCAGAAAAGGTCAGGGTTCGAGGGGACTCTCACCCCACCCAGGTTCATGGAGAGGAAGGAGACTCCGCAGCGCGCCTGTCCTCATTCGGAGAGGCGCCCTCCCAGGACGGGAGCGTTGTCCGGTCCCCTCCTGGGAGGGGTAGGGGTGGGTCGGTTCATGGAGAGAACTGCTGCAAAAATAGGGCAATTCGCAATTTGACTCAGAACGCTGTCCGGCGGACGGTATCCCTGCGAGCTTGAAAGAACGTCCACTCCACAGACGCGCCTACTTTTTGGGCCGACGGCTTGCACCCCAGATCAGCCATACGGCCAGCGCAGCCAGCAGAATGAGCCACCAGAGATAGAGCAGCTCACGCGCAGCCAACTCTGCAAATTTGAATGCGACCGGGAATATCAGAAACAATGCGATCACCACCGCGGACAAAACTGCGAATCGGAGGACGGCTCGCAACCGCAGGTTCATCGGGTTCTCGGAGGGGCGACGGCAGGCGCAATCGCTTTGACGGGCCGATTCGGCCCAGGTGGAGCCCGCTTGGACAAGTCGTCGATAGAGACCAGCAGGTTTGCCCCACTACCTCCAGCGCCGACTACCAAAGGCGAACGGCCATTCCAGTTCTGAACGATCTGGAGACGGATGAAGTCGGAGTTTGCCCGAAGCGCGAGGCCTCGAACCTGGATGGCTTCGGCTTCGCCCCGGGAGCGGATAATCGCGGTGTCCGCCTCGATCTGAGCTTTGAGCTGAGTGAATTTTGACTTCTCGGCCTCCTGCTCCTGAACCATTTTCAACTCGATGGCAGCTTCGAGTTCGGGCGAGAGCGACATGTTGTAAAGCACTACATCCACGAGGTCGAGGAAGTTAGTGCCGATCTTTCGCCGCGCCAGCTCCAGCGCCCTGATCTTTACTTCTTCACGTTTCTTAACAATTTGCTCGGCACTCTGCTCAGCGGCAACTTCCTTGATCGCTTCCTGAACGCGGGGAGCGATGAGGCTGTCGAAAGGTTCACCGGCGAAATCCTGGAATATTTTCACGACAGAACGCTCCGGAACCCGGTAAAACACGTTCACCTCCATCATCACCTGCTGCAAGTCCGACGAATAACATTCGGCAGGCATCGCGCGCGTTTGCTGGCGCACGGACATCGGGTGAATGTGGGTTAGGAATGGTTGTTTGAGCCCGAAGCCCTCCGGTTTGAACTCCGGCGATACTTTGCCCAGGGTTACGGCCACTCCGCGGAATCCGGGCGGCACAATATAGGTTGCCGAGGAAGCGGCGATGATGAGGACGAAAATAATGATCGCAACCCCGATAAAGCGGCCGAGGAACTGCGGGTTCACCTCGATCATACCATCCGAATTCGAGAAGCGGCGGTTCATGGATTGGGAGAAACTGTTTGATTCGGGACCAGATCGCCGAGGGGCAGGAGCATGTTCGCTCCCGTGGCACCCGGGCCAACAACCAGAGGCGTCACACCGTCCCATCGCTCGACGACTTGCAGTTCGAGGACGCTCGGATTCTCGCGCAGCGCCTTGCCACGGAGGTTGATCGATTCAGCTTCGCCTTTGGCCTTGATGACAGCCGTGCTGGCTTCGATTTGAGCCTGCTGCTGAGCGAAACGCGAACGCGCCGCCTCCTGCTCTTGAACCATTTTCGTTTCGATGGCTGCCTCCAGAGACTTGGTGAGGTTGATGTTTTCGAGCACGACGTCTTCAATGAACAGTATTGCGCCCACTTTCCGGCGCGCGCTCTCCAATGCCTGGCTTTTCACCTCTTCGCGCTTTTGCACAATCATCTCGGCGCTTCGAAGAGCAGTGATTTCTTTCATCGCTTCCGCCACGCGAGGTTTGATCAGCATGTCAAATGGGTTGCCCGAATAATCTCGGAACATCGCGACGACGGACGCTTCCGGCACGCGGTAAAGAACCCGAACGTGAATCATCACTTGTTGCAGATCGGACGAATAGCAATCAGCGTCCATCTTCGCCGTCTGTTGCCGAATGACTTGCGGCGCGATGGTCGTGATATACGGCAGCTTGAAACCGAAGCCCTCCGGTTTGAACACCGACGACACCTTGCCCAGGGTCACTTCCACGCCACGATGCCCCGGTTGAACGACGTAAGTCGATGACGCGCCCGCAATGATCAGCGCGAAGATGATCAGCGCGCCTCCAACCACCCGGGCGATCTGTTGAGGGGACATATGTTTGTGCAGGTTCGGCCGAGATGCTAGTGGACAACGGCACTGGCGCAAGAAGAATAAACCAAAAAGATAAACCTGTGAGAGGACGCGCGGGTTTTGGAGTCGAATTTAATCTTCTTCCAAACCTCGGAAAACTCCCTAGCATTCGGCCTTTGATTATGGCAAAACAACACAGCTACAAATTCTGCTTTGGTCCTTGGAACATTAGCGAAGGATCGGACCCTTACGGCCCCACCACCCGCCCAGCCCAAGGCTTCGATTGGAAACTGTCGAAACTCAAGGAGCTCGGCTTCGATGCCATGATGTTCCACGACGATGACGCGGTCCCGGATATTGACACAAAATCGGAGCCGCAAATCCGCAAGGAAGCAAAGGAACTGAAAAAGAAACTCGATGGCGAGGGAATCGTCGCCGAGATGGTGGCGCCCAGGCTCTGGTTCAGTCCGATGACCATTGATGGCGCGTACACCAGCAACGATAAGAAGTGTCGCCAATACGCGATCGACCGTTCGCTTCGGTGCATCGACATCGCTAAGATACTCGGGACAGATCTTATTGTTCTGTGGCTGGCTCGCGAAGGCACTTATCTGCGCGAATCCAAGAGCGGCAAACGCAGCGTCGAGTTAATGGTACATGCCTTCGATAAAATGCTCGGTCACGACAAAGGCATTCGACTGGCAATCGAGCCGAAGCCGAACGAGCCGATGGACCACGCCTATATTCCGACGATTGGCCATGCCTTGGCCGTGGCTCAATTGACCCGTGACGCCAAGCGAGTCGGTGCGTTGATTGAGACGGCGCACTGCATTCTTGCGGGACTTGATCCCGCCGATGAAATCGATTTCGCCATGACTTTTGGCAAGCTCTGGTCGCTCCACTTGAATGATCAGAACGGGCTGAAATTCGATCAAGACAAGCCGTTTGGGAGCACGAATCTTCGAAGCGCTTTCGATCAGATCCGCGTCCTGGAACGAAATCATTACGGCAACCGGGGCGAGTATGTCTGCTTTGACGTCCATCCTTTCCGAACCACCAAAGTCGAGCATTGGCTCGCTCATCTCGATAACAGCCGCCGCACATTCCTCAGGCTCGTCGAGAAAGCGCGAGGTTTCGACGAGAAGCAGGCGCAGTTACTGATTTCGGACCGCAACTATCAAGCGCTGGATCAGATGGTCATCGAACATTTGTTGGGGACCTGATGGCGGCCAATTCGATC
>CAMAWP010000129.1 GCA_945861765.1 Akkermansia muciniphila
GGGCTATTCTCGAATCTCCCTCCGGGAGACGAAGGTAGCCAATAGGTCCAAACTCCCGTCATCTCGGCGAGATGGAAAAATGGTCTTCATCCGCTGAGGAACTATTCCACTGAAAACAGCGGGGAACCAAGTTCATTGGAAGAATTGCCGTTGATTGGGTGATCATTTTCAGCTTGTTCACGACGAATATTAACGACGACGAATATTAACGTTGTTGAACACGATCTCCAGGAGTAAAACCAAACCGATCAATCCCTACTTTCCAATGAATTTAAAAACTATTGCTACCCTCATTCTCACGACCCAGTTGCTGGGAACGCTGAGCGCAGCGCAGGAAGAATCGCCAATAACCTTCAACACAAACTTTGAAGGCGCTTCTCTCGGAAAGATCGAGAAACTCGACGATAGAAAATTTCGCTGTCACGTCGCCGGACAGTACGATGAACGCGGACGCAACCGGCAAGCGACCTGGTATTTTTTCCGGATGGACGCTGTGAAGGGCCGCGAAGTCACCTTGACGCTGGCAGACCTTGTCGGCGAATACAACGACAAGGTCGGCGCTGCGGCGATGAGTTCCGATATTGTTCCGGTGTTCAGCTACGATTCTGAACGTTGGCAACATTTTGCTGCGATGGATTGGGACGATCAGAAAAAGGAGGCGACTCTGAAGTTCCGACCCGAGCACGACATGATTTGGATTGCGCACATTCCGCCCTACACGACCAGTCGCCTACAGAGGCTGCTGGCCGAGATAAACCGTCATCCTCACGTGCTTGTCGAGGTTGTTGGCAAAACCGTGCAGGGCCGAGATCTGTCGCTAGTGAAGGTGACGAATCCCCACGTTCCGGACAGCCAAAAAAAGAACGTATGGTTGATTGCGCGTCAACATGCCTGGGAGGCGGGGACCTCTTTTGTCATGGAAGGGGCTTTGCGTTTTGTGACGTCGGACGATGCCCGCGCGGTCGAACTCCGGGACCGCGTCATCTTCAACTTTGTGCCAATGATGGATCCAGACGGTTGCGTGGGCGGCAAGGTGCGCTTCAACGCGAACGGGTATGATGTCAATCGACACTGGGATGAAGTGGATCTGCGGAGCAAAACACTCTTGGAGCGGATGCCGGAGATTTGGTGCGTCAAGAAGGCCATTTTTGGATGGCTGAATTCAGGTCGCGGCATAGATCTCATGCTGAATCTGCATAACACGGAGTCCTCTGAGTATCTTCAAACGCTGGCAGAGGACGAGTCCGCGCTTAAGAAAATGGAGCGTCTCTATGAACGGCTGGCGATGGAAACAAGCTTCGATCCGAGTCGGAAGTTCAGCGTTTCCAGCAACCCGGACAGCACCACCAATTCACTCTGGAAAGAACGCCGCATTCCAGTTTTGCTGATGGAACAACGCATCGGATTTAGCAATAAGCTGGGCCGCAGACCGACGGTTGAAGACAGGCTTGCGTTCGGTCGCAAACTCATTGCCACAATGGCGGAAATAGTTGTGGAGAAACCTGGAGGCAAGCCGTGAAGAAATGGTCCTATTTGCTCGTGGTCGCTGCACTCGTGCTTTTCCGGTGCGCATTCAACTCCGACGCCGCTGAACCCGGCAAGCAACCGAACGTCATCTTGATTCTCGCGGACGATTTGGGCTATGGCGATCTGGGTTGCTTTGGTCATCCGAAATTTAAGACGCCCAACCTTGACCGCATGGCCACCGAGGGGGCGCGGCTGACGCAGTTCAATTGCCCGATGCCGTACTGTGCGCCCACGCGCGCTTCGCTGCTCACTGGTCGCTATCCTTTTCGTTGCGGGATGACATCGAATCCCGCGCCCGATGGCGGGCCCCAAGCTGACGCAATCAGCCTGCCTCTCACCGAGTTGACACTGGCACAAATACTGAAGCGGGCCGGTTACGCCACCGGAATGGTTGGCAAGTGGCATCTCGGCCACCAGAAACCTGATTTCCTTCCAACCCGACGTGGCTTTGACGAATACCTCGGCATTCTTTACAGCAACGACATGCGGCCCGTGCAACTCGTGGATGGGCTGGAGCCGGTCGAGTATCCAGTCGCGCAGGTGACGTTGACGCGGCGATATACCGAACGCGCTTTACGCTTCATTGAACGCAACAAGGCGCGGCCATTTTTCTTTTATTTTGCCCATGCCATGCCGCATAAGCCGCTGGCACCGTCTGAAGCTTTCTACAAGAAATCGGGCGCGGGCCTTTACGGGGACGTCATCGCCGAGCTCGATTGGAGCGTGGGCCAGGTGCTTGCGAAGCTAAAAGAACTGGATCTCGACCGGAGCACGCTGGTCATTTTTACCAGCGACAACGGCCCTTGGTATGGAGGCAGCACGGGCGGATTGCGTGGAATGAAAGCGAGTTCATTCGAGGGCGGCTATCGCGTTCCTCTCATCGCGCGTTGGCCTGGCGTGATTCCATCCGGCCATGTCAATCAGGCACCGGCTGTAATGATGGATCTGTTTGCCACGACGCTCGGAATTGCAAAAGTTGCGCCTCCCAAGGACCGGATGACCGATGGGAAAGACATCATGCCGTTGCTGACATCGAACGCGGCAAGTCCTCATCCGGTCATCTTCGGTCACGCGGGGCCGCGCTTGGCCTCGGTGCGCGACGAGCGTTGGAAGTTGCATGTGCTTGCTCCGGCCGCCCGGAAACCAGTCTCGCCAGAGGAAAAGTGGATTGATCCACGCGGCCCTGACGGTGTCACGATCCTGGCGCCTTATGATCAGTCTCATCCCAGCCAATATCCCGGTCTGGAAACCGGCGACGCGCCGAAGCCGATGATGCTTTTCGACTTGAAGAATGACCCAGGCGAGCAGCACGACCTTTCCAAGGAACATCCTGATGTGGTCACGCGGCTCAAGCATCTTTACGACGAGATGAATAAGGAGTTGTCATCAGTGCCGAGGTCGGTGGGCGCGCAGTGATTGAATGCGCCACCGCCTGGTTGATAAGCTTAGCCGCAGTATCGAGTCTGGCGAGCAGCACCAGAAGTCAGGGGAGAACTCCCCGGACTTCGCGTGGGCAGGGCGACTCTGAACCCATCCCTACCCCTCCCAGGAGGGGAGCTTTGTCGGATCCCCTCCTTGGAGCGGTAGGGGTGGGTCGGTTCATGGGGCAGCGCTAGAGATGTTCCAACGCACAGAGTTCCTGATATCCAGTGATCATTCGATCGAGCGAAAAACAGTTCTCAACCTTTTGACGACTCGCGATACCGAACTGCCGGCGTAGTTCCGAGTCGGTGGCGACCTCGACGAGCGCATCCGCCAATGCCGCTGGGTTGCGAGGAGGAATGAGTCTGCCCGTGACATTTTCCTCGACCTGTTCGGACGCGCCTCCGACATCGGTCGCAATGATCGGCAAGCCTGCTGCCATTGCTTCAAGCGATGCGTTGGGACAACCGGCCGGTTCTGCGATCATGGCGAACAGATCTAACCCATGGAGGAAGGAACTCACATCGTGGACTTCACCACACCATTCTACCGGCAGACCTTCGGCGCTTCGGCGCAGTGTGATGACATATTCCTCGCAGCCCCTTTCGGTTGTTCCGGCGACGCGCAAAACGTAAGGTGGCAGCCGAGGATGAGCCATGCGCAACGCTTCCAGTAAGTCCTCCAGTCTCTTCTGTGAACTCAACCGGGCGATTGTCCCGATTGCTAGCAAGCCGCTGGAACGGCGCGAGGCTGGCGCAGGCATTGGGGAGATATCCACGCCATTTGGTATGACATGGACGTTCGTGCCCAGCGCTTCGTTGGCTCGATTCATTTCAGCGCGATACTTCACGACGACGCCGGCGAGCCTTGCGCCGTAATCGCGCGGCGTGCGATAGGGGAGCCACGGGATAGGTTGAGCGAAGTACCGTTCGAGTGAATGAAAGAACATCTCGCCAGGGCTGACGTCAAAGATGCGTGTGTGCAGGAGGGCGTCGGCTAACAGGATCTTGCAGGCGGGAACGACATTCCAGAGCAGCACTGCTTCGGGTGGCGAGCTGTCGATCGTCGCCAGCAGTTCAGCAATGACATCGGCAGCGTCGGTGTTCTCAACGGAACGGGTGGCTATGACGCGAACGCCGGCTTCGGACAAAGCTTGCCGACCTGGAGTAGGAAACCGAGGCTGCTCCTGGATCACAGCAGCGCGGACATCGACACCGCGGGAGGCTAGACCCACCAGGAGCCGGCGGGCGCTTGACTGCGCGCCACCGGTGGAGAAGTTATTGGTCACCAGGAGCAGTCCTCGGCCGCGTGGGTTCTGGGCTGCCGCTATAGCTCGCGGATAAAGCCAGCGGTAGCGTCGGGCCATCTGATGATGCGTGAACCATCGCGCCGCTTCATGGCGCCCTGTGACTGATTTTACGGCTAGCTCTGCGAGCACCAGGGCGAATTGTTCAGGCACCGCATCCGGCGGCAAGACAAACACGGCCGGATTACCCCGAGCTATTTCACGGATGCCGCCAACGTCGGTTGCGACAACTGGCAAGTCCATGGAAAGGGCTTCAAGCTGGGCCAGGCTTAACCCTTCGTAAGCACTGGTTGAAACCAGGACGTTGGCTGCGGCGAGAAGGCTTGGCACCTCAGCTACGCCGTTGAGCCAGTGAACGCAGGCGCCAACTCCGAGTCGCGAGGCCTCGCGCCGGACCTCTTCCACAATTTCGTCGGACGCTGGGTTGCCTCGGGAGATTTCTCCCACGATCATCAGATGCACTGAACGGCCGATCTGCTGTCGATTGAATTCAGCGCGCGTCGCGGCCAGGATTCCAGGGAGCAAGTTCAGTCGCTTCTGTGGTCGTGGGTTGGCCAGCGCTATGAGGACAAACTCACTGGCAGCGCAATTCAGCCGAATGCGCGACTTTCGAGCCGCTGCGACGAGCTCGGGAGTTCGTTGGAACAAATCGAAATCAATGCCATTCCACACGGTGCGAACTGGAACCGATGTCTCAGCTTTCTTCAGATCCGCCTCGACAGCCTGTGAACACGCGACGAGCAGGGAGAGCTCGTTGCGCTGCAAACGGCCGAGCCCTGGTGGCCAACCAGGCTTCATGTTATGGACCGTCGCGATCAGCGGCACGCCGCTTCGTGAGATGTTTCTTATGTAAGCCTCCCCAATCAGGTGGCTGTGGATCAGATCAGCTCCAAATTTAAGGCTCTGTTTGTTGATCTCCTCGCAGGCAGCATCGACATCGCCGATGTGGGACAAATCGATTGTTCCGTCTGGCACCAGGAGAGAAGCGCGGGTCGCTTTACCCAGTGTGATGACCGACGAGGAGATGTCTATGCTTGGCAGTCGCGCAGCAAGATTGAGCGTTACGCGCTCAGCTCCGCCTTGCTGCAAACTGGTGATGAGTTGGATAACGCGAAGACTCGGATCAGAATAAACATCGAGAGGCGAGTAGTGAACGACACGCCAATCACTGAGAGCGAACGCTTCGCGCATCGCGGCGATCAAGCTGGCTCGCTTCCGCCAAATCACTTCGAGAGCCACAGCGGCGTTCTCATCGAGGTATGCAATGACGGGGGTTGGAAATTCATTCCGAGGACTTTGGTTTGCGTTGAAGTCGCCGCCGCTAGCCTTTAACAGCAAACGCCACTGGTTAGCCTCCGCTTCATAACGATCGCGGCAATCGGGCGGGAGCCGTAACGTGCCGAGCGCGCAAAGTGGACGATCAGTGGCGCTTGGATTTGGGAACTTCAACTCCCCGGCTCGTGCGAGCCAAGCGCCAGCGCGCACGAGCAACATCGGTCCTTGATCCAGTCGGATGCGGTCGAGAATGGATGGCAGCGGAAGATCGTCGAGACTCTGAGCACTCAGCCCCGCATGCCCCAGCGAGCGGATGGTGCGTCCGGCAAGATAGCGATCACTCGGCTTTGTGCAGAAAACGAATATGCGAACGCCCATGTCGAGTGGAGTTTGGTCGGGTCGCCACCTTTGGCAGTCGAGGAAATCAGCATCTGTTCAGTAAGCGGGCGGAAATCCGGCGGGTGCGAGTGAATCGCCTTCTCCCGAATCCGACTCGTCGTCTCGCTTTTGCGGCGGTCGCTTTGCTTTCTCTCGTTCGGCGACGTCCGCATCGTGGTCGGGAGGCTCGACCGATTGCACGGCGATGTCAGACGGTTGACCGCCGGTGTAAATGAACTGGCCCTCAGCGCCGGGTTCAAAGCGAACACGATCCGTGTGTTGCTGTCCGTTCACAAAGTAGGTGTAGCAAATGATCTCTCCGACTGCGGCGCCGGGGGCCCTCAACCAGAAGCCATCTTCGCCAATACGAGGTTCGAACTCCGATGGATCTGTCACCAACGGCGGCGGAATCCGAGGCGGAACCATCTGGAGATTCACTTGATTTTGACGTGGTGCTGAGAGCGCCTTTCTCAACACAAATAGAACCGCGATGAAACCGAGAGGACACAGGAGAGCGAGCGGCAGGAAGTTGCTGAATGAGGAGGGAACATCTAGATCCATAGGCTCGCGTGCTGGCAATTCGGGTTGGGTGGGAACGAAGGCTTTGGTTGTCCCTGTTGACTCGAGCTGTATCGGCGTTGGAACCATTGCTGACGGTAGAGCGGCTTCGTGGATTTTAAGCAAGGCGACTCGGAATCCGTTGTCCGCATTGCGACTGCCAGGCGTGTTGCGGTACCGGGCGGCGGAGCGGCACTGCTTCGGTTCACGCAGCCAGGAGCCACCACGAAGGACTCGACGAGGTGCGTCGGACAGGTTCGATCGCGTCTCTTCGGGGTCAGTCATGGGGCCCGCGCTGTAGGGTCCGTACCAGTCGCGACACCATTCGTGAACATTACCGCTCATGTCGAAGACTCCCCAGGCGTTGGGCTTTTTCTGTCCGACGGCCTGAGTGCCATTCGTGGAGTTTATCTTGTGCCAGGCGATTTCGTCAGCATTTCTCAGCGAGCCGCCGTTGTAATAGGGGGTCGTCGAGCCAGCTCGGCAGGCATGCTCCCACTGCGCTTCGGTGGGAAGCCCAAACCTGCGTCCTGACTTTTGCGACAGCCAGTTCGCAAACGCGAGCGCGTCGTTGTAAGTGACCAGGCAAACTGGATGGTCGTCCGTCTGAGCAAACCCCGGATGACGCCAAGTGAATTCTTTGCTTTGAACGAGCCCTTGGCCATCAAATCCAAATCCGCCAGAGATCCCCAGGTCAGCCTCCGTGCGATAGCCGGTTGCTGCGATGAACCGCGCGAATTGGCCTCGTGTCACCGGAAACCTTCCAAGATAGAAATCTTGAGTGAGAGTGACCGCGCGCGGTGATTCATCGTCGTTGCGGTCGGGTTCATCCAGAGGCGAGCCCTGCTGAAAGGTTCCTTTCTGGATCAGCACGAGCTCGAGTTTGATCTGGTTGCCGAGGTCAATGACAAGGTCGGGTTCCGCAGCCGTGCAGACGAGGCCGGACACAAGCCAGGCGATCAGCAAGAGCGAATCGAGAAGACTGACGGCGCGAAAGGATGAACCCGTAGGCCCACTTTGTCTCGGGTTTGTAGCGGGGCATTCTCCTGGTGCCAGAAAGCGCTTCATATCGATTGGTTGTTCTCAAATTAGACAACGCTCGTGGAAGTTGAAAGGCAAAACCGGCGGGAGCGAAAATCAGCGAAGGCAGCCTTCTTGTTCCAAGCTCGGCAATTCCTCCTCCTTGGCGAAAATCCCGGCGCGATCGCGCTCCCCCTAATTTATCTCCAGATCCTAAGCGAGGATTCCTTTGATGA
The DNA here is from genome assembly GCA_945861765.1 of Akkermansia muciniphila. Classification (GTDB taxonomy): domain Bacteria; phylum Verrucomicrobiota; class Verrucomicrobiia; order Limisphaerales; family SIBE01; genus SIBE01. The sequence goes on from CAMAWP010000129.1 coordinate 7,723, forward strand.
TCTGAGTCTCGAAAACGGACGTCAGCTTTTCCTTCAGTCCATGGCGGTCGAAGAAGAGCTGTTCGTGATTGAGTCCGAGCAGGTGAAGGATCGTCGCGTGCCAATCCTGGACGGTCACTTTGTCCTCGGCGGCGGCCAATCCGATTTCATCAGTAGATCCGTAAACCACACCGGGCTTGATGCCGGCACCTGCCATCCAGGTAACCATTGCGTTCTTGTTATGGTCGCGGCCAGCCTTGCTCACATCCTTGTCACCCGGCAATTGAGCAATCGGCAGCCGACCAAACTCTCCGCCCCAGACCACCAGAGTGTCCTCCAACAGGCCGCGTTGTTTTAAGTCCTGCAAGAGCCCTGCGATTGGTTTGTCAGTCCGATCGCAGGCCGATCGCAGGTCGCTGGCAATGTTCCCGTGATTGTCCCAAATCTGGCCGTTGATATAGAGTTGAACGAATCGAACCCCGCGCTCGACAAGACGGCGAGCGATCAGGCAGCGCCGACCGTAAGACTCCGTCTTTTTATCATTGAGCCCATACATTTCGAGCGTTTCCGGTTTTTCCTGCGAGAAGTCCAAAGCGTCGGAAGCAGCCAACTGCATGCGCGCGGCCAGTTCGTAAGTGGAAATCCGAGCTTCCAGAGCCGGGTTCCCGGATCTTTTCTGGAGATGAATGCGATCCAAACGCGCCAGCAAATCACGCTCAAGCTTCACGATTTCCCCTGGCTCTTCGACCTCTGGCTTCAGATTTAGCACGGGTGAACCAGTGGAACGAAAGCGGATTCCTTGATAGACCGGCGGCAAAAATCCAGACTGCCAATTCTCGACTCCATTAACGGGCAGGCTGATTGGGTCGTCGAGCACCACGTAAGCAGGCAGGCTCTGGTTTTCAGTGCCCAAACCATACACGGCCCAAGACCCGAGACAGCCGTAGCCCGGAAGCATTCGACCCGACTGGATCTTGTAGATCGCGGGCTCGTGCGTGAGAATCGTCGTGTACATCGACCGGATCAGGGCAATGTCATCGACGTGCTTGGCCAAGTGCGGCATCAACTCCGACACCCACATCCCGGATCGGCCATGCTGTTTAAATTTGAAGGGGCTCCGCATCAGGGCCCCGGCGGAGCTTGGGCTTTCCACTTCGCCAGCAATTTTTTGGAAGTAGGATTTGCCATGGTTTTTATCCAGCTCCTCCTTGGGATCGAGCAAGTCCATTTGGCTGGGACCGCCGTTCATAAAGAGATGGATCACCGCCTTGGCTTTTGGTTCGAGGTGCGGCGTCTTCGGGCTTAGATCATAGATTCGACGGGCCGTCGCACCGAGGGTGCCTGCGTTCTGGTCCAACAGCCCTGAACCGCCGAAGAGGTCCCGGCTGAAGAGATACGCCAGGGCGGTGCCATATAGCCCGCGTCCAACGGACTCGAAAAAGCTGCGACGGTCGATTTTCTTAGCGCCATCGCGTTGAGCGAGCATTGGGTCATTCATAGGCTGCGTCAGTCGATGAAAATGAATTCAGCCGAATTGATCATGGCGTGGCACACGTTGGCTAGCGCTGCAATCGCTGAGGCTGGCCGCTTTGCGTTTGAATCCTTGGCCGCCTCGGCCCATTTCGACGTCAGTTGTGTTAGCATATCGAGCGCGATCTGTTCTTCTTCGGTGGTTGGTGGCCGACTGAGGGCGATGAGGTAGAGCCTCTTGATCTGACTGGAGGAACTGTTGCCGGCCTCGCGAACCAGCCTCTCAGAGAGCGATGCCGCCAAGCCATGGATCATTCCGTTATTCATGAGATGCAATGCCTGCGTGGCCACGACCGAGTTCGGGCGTGCCAGACAATTTGGATTCATCTGCGGCAGATCGAAGGCTTCCAAGATTGTGGGGATTTCCTTCCGCCGCTGCTGCACGTGAATGCTTCGCCGCCAACCCTTCGAGTTGCCCACCGAAGTCACTAATCCGTCTCCACGCACTTGGACTTTGTCCGGAGGTCCGAAAGGCGTCTCGTCGAGGCGGCCGGAGACCTGAAGGACCGTGTCGGCCAATACTTCGGCTTCCATCCGCTTGAGTGGAAACCGTGAAAGCAGATCGTTGCCGGGATCCAGCCGTTCGGAGTTTGAAGTCAATGCCGAGGACTGTCGATAGGTGGCCGAGGTCATGATGGATCGGTGAAGAGCCTTGATGCTCCACCCGCCGCGGACAAAATCGCGCGCCAGCCAATCCAACAATTCTGGGTGAGTGGGTGGCGTGCCGATCCGACCAAAGTTACCGGTTGACTTAACAATTCCATTTTCAAAGTGATGCTTCCAAATCCGGTTAGCCATCACTCGCGAAGTCAGTGGATGCTCAGGATGAGTCAGCCACCTTGCCAGCGCGAGGCGCCGTCCAGTTTTCTTCGCGCCCGGCCACGGAGGCTTAGCGTCAAATGATTCGTTGCCCGGCGTTAATATCGAGAGCGCGCCTGGTCCCACCAGCCGCCCTGGCGTCAGGTAATTTCCGCGGTTCAGTATGTAAGTTGGAGAAGGCTCTCCTCGGTCCCAGAGCGCCCTGATCGTCGGTTCAGGTCGGCGTTGTTGTCCGAGCGCCGCAAGCTTCTTGTCGTTCTCATCCGCCGCCTTCTTAAAGTCTGGATCGATTTTTTTCAGTTCATTGTCGTCGGTGCGCAACGATTTCTCAAATTTTTCGCCCAGGTATTTTTGGACTTCAGTGCGCTTGTCCGCTGCCGCTTCCAAGGCCTTGCGCACATCGTCCCGGAGCACCGCGGGTAGCTGCACGAGCCGCTCTTCAAAATATTTCTTTCTCAGTTGCGATGCCTTCTCATTCAGCGGCGCTCTTAACAGTTCGGTTTCCGCAGTGATCCTTTTTTCATTGGCTTCCCACTGACGCCGTTCTTTGGTGGTGACGTAAGGAAGCCTTCGGCCGTTTGGAGTGAGCCAATCGTGTTCGTCATAAGCTCCTTTTAAGGCCGCGGACAAACGGTAGTAATCCCGATGTGGAATGGGATCAAACTTGTGCGAATGACATTTGGCGCATCCGATCGTCAAGCCCATGACGCCTGACCCGAGAACATCAATCGCATCCCCGATCACATCCAGGCGGTCTGGAACGAAGGCCGTGATGTTCGCCACCGTCGAGTCAGGAGCCATTCGCAGGAAGCCGGTCGCCACCAGGTTGTCGCAAAGCTCCTCGGTGATTTCCTTCGCGCTCTCGTAATCCGCGAGTTCGTCGCCCGCGATCTGTTCATGCAGAAAGCGGTCGTATGGCTTGTCGCTGTTGAACGATCGGATGACGTAATCGCGATATCGGTAAGCGTCGGGGCGGACTTCGTCTTGCTCGCGCTTGCCCTCCGAGTCGGCATAGCCGGCGAGGTCCAGCCAGTGGCGGCCCCACCGCTCTCCGTAGCGTGGCGAGGAGAGCAGCCGATCCAGCATCTTCTCATAGGCCATGGGATCGGAGTCGGAAAGGAAGGCTTCGACCTCTTCGGGCTCTGGGGGTAAGCCGGTCAAATCGAAAAACGCCCGGCGCATCAAAGTGGAACGATCTGCCGGCGGGGTGAAGTCGAGCCCCTTGTCTCGGAGCTTATCGAGAATAAAAGCGTCGATCGGGTTTCGAACCCCTTGGGAAACTGGCGGAATCTGCACGGCCTTTGGGGCCTGAAACGCCCAGAATTGGCGATCTTTACCACTGATGAGCTGATTCGCTTCCTTTCCGGGCGCATCGGGTTCATCGGCTATTTCGGGAGCGCCGATCTCGATCCACTTTTTCAAGAGCGCAAGCTCGTTCGATTCCATCGGCTTGACGCTCACTTCCACCACTCGCAGTCGCGGAGGGCACTGTTCGGCGACGATCCGCTTGTGCATCAAACTTTCCTCGGGCTTTCCCAACACCATCGCCGGACCGGACTTCCCGCCTTTGAGCATCGAGGCCTTGGTGCGAAGGTCGAGTCCGCCTTCCTGCCGTCGCAGTCCGTGGCAGACGGTGCAACGGAGCAACAGCATCGGAGTAATCTCGTGTTGAGTCACCTCCGGACGAGCTTCAGCACGCTGCGCGGACTTCGCTCCGGTTTCAGCCGCTTCCATGACTTCTGTCGGCCAGCCATTGAAAACGCAGGCCATGATGAGCATGACGTGGCGGAGGATTGTAGTCTGCCGGGTCGCGGGTCTAGAACGTGCAGAACGCCGGGCCGGATCGGTGATCCAGGAGAGAACACCCCGGATTTCGCGCGCACGGGGCGACCCTGAACCCACCCCTACCCCTCCCAGGAGGGGAGCTTTGTCCGTTCCCCTCCTGGGAAGGGTAGGGGTGGGTCGGCTCCTGGGCAGGCCGATGTGCCGTCGGCGGAAAATCGGCGACAAGGCAGGCTGCGATTCCGAGCTAGGGGGTGTCTTTCTCACGTCAACTGTGTGTGATCGTTCTCATCGCGGTCCTGTGGGACCAACTCTTCCATTGTTAATCACTAAGCCGCAAAAGTTCTTAAGGCTAAGCGAGCAGTTTCTTGACGACAGTGCCTTCGACATCCGTCAGGCGGTAATCGCGTCCGTCAAAACGGTAGGTCAACTTCGAGTGATCGACCCCCAGACAATGAAGCATCGTGGCATGGAAGTCGTGGACATGCACCGGATCTTCAACAAGGTTGTAAGCGAAATCGTCTGTTTTGCCGAGGGTCACGCCGCCTTTGATGCCACCCCCGGCCATCCAGATGCTGAAACAGCGAGGATGATGATCGCGGCCGAAACTGGTCTTTGTAATTTCACCTTGGCTGTAAGTGGTGCGTCCGAATTCACCGCCCCAGATAACTAATGTTTCGTCCAACATCCCGCGCTGTTTCAAGTCGGCGACCAACGCCGCGGAGGGCTGGTCGATCAGCTTGGATTGCTTGCGAATCCCATTCGGCAAATCGCCGTGGTGATCCCAGTCGCGATGAGCCAACTGGATGAAGCGAACCCCCCGTTCGGCCAGCCGCCGGGCCAGCAAGCAGTTATTGGCGTAGGAGGCTTTTCCTGGCTCGGCCCCGTACATATCGAGGACTTGCTTTGGTTCCTGTGAAATATCCATCAGCTCGGGCACACTGGTTTGCATCCGGTAAGCCAACTCGTAATTCTCGATTTGTGTGGCGATCTCCGGATCACCCAAAGCTCCTAGCTGGATGCGATTGAGCTCTTGCATGCCATCGAGCAACTGACGACGTGTTTTGGAGCTGATCCCTTTCGGATTGGAGACAAACAAGACGGGGTCGCCCTCACCGCGAAACTGAACTCCTTGATAATTCCCGGGCAAGAATCCGTTTCCCCAATAGCGCGTTAGCAGGAATTGCCCCCCGCCTCCAGAAAGCAGCACGATGAACGATGGCAAGTTCCCGTTCTGAGTTCCCAAGCCGTAAGATACCCAGGCGCCCATCGTCGGCCGACCAGGCTGTTGGTTTCCGGTGCCGAAGAAAGTCACGGCCGGATCGTGATTGATCGGGTCGGTGTGAAGGCTTCGGATGATCGCAATATCATCGGCAACCTTGCCAAGGTTCGGCAGCAGATCAGAAATCTCGGCTTCGCAGCGGCCGTATTTTTTAAATTCGAAAGGAGACCCAACGACCAATAGCTGTTTCTGGCCGCTGGTCATGCCCGTGATGCGTTGATTCCCTCGGACCGAGGCGGGTAATTCCGTACCCGTCAGATCTTTCAACTTCGGCTTGTAATCCAACAGATCGATGTGTGATGGACCGCCGGACATAAACAGGTAGATCACCCGCTTGGCTTTCGGTGCCAGGTGGAGCAACTTGAGCGCTCCATCCGCTGGAGATGAACCTCCAGGTGCGGCTGCGGACAGGTCGTTCTTTAGCAACGAGGCGAGCGCTAGAGCTCCAAGGCCCGTTGTGCTTCGAGTTAAAAACGCTCGGCGCGTCAGAATCTTATCGAGTTCGTTTTTTAGAATCATATCACCTCGTGATCGTTTCGTTCAGATTCAAGAGGACGTTGCCAATGGCAGTCCAGGCCGCGAGTTCGCTAGTCTCTAAATGCTCTGGCCTGGCCAGCTCCCCGATGCTGACCAACGCGGCAGCAGCCTCGCGGTCCTGTTTATAGTTATCAAGTTGCTGGTGATAAACTCGCTCCAAGGTTTCGAGCTCTCCTGCCTGGGGCGCGCGCGCTACTGCGAGGCGGAATGCGTAGGTGAGCTGCTTCGTCAGGTCCATGCGACCCGCTCCTAATACGCGTTGCGCCAAACCACGGGATGCTTCGACATAGACCGGATCATTCATCAGCACCAGAGACTGGAGTGGCGTGCTTGTCCGCGGGCGCTGCACAACGCAAGTTTCGCGAGTCGGCGCGTCAAAAGTCACAAATGCCGGATACACCAGAGCGCGTTTCCAATAAGTGTAAACTCCCCGACGATAGAGATCGCCCCCTTTGCTCGGGACATATTTCTCTCCGTTGCCGAAATGTTCCGATGGCAATGCAGGCTGATAGGGGCGCACGCTCGGTCCCCCCTGCTTAGGGTCTAGCAGCCCGCTAATGGACAAGGCGCTGTCGCGAATCAATTCGGCGTCCAACCGGAAACGTGGGCTCCGCGCCAGAAGCCGGTTGTAAGGGTCTCGGGCCAGTAATTGGGGAGAGGTCGCTGAAGACTGGCGGTAGGCAGCCGACATCACCATCAGTTTCAGCATGGATTTAACGTCCCATTTGCGCGCCATGAACTCGGTGGCCAGCCAATCCAGCAGTTCAGGATGGCTTGGCAATTCACCCCGTGAACCAAAATCGTTGCTTGTGGTCACCAAACCGGTCCCAAATACCATTTGCCAAAGCCGATTGACCGTGACGCGGCTCGTCAAGGGATGACTCGGAGCAACCAGCCATTTCGCCAACCCCAAACGATTGGGTGGCGCGCTTTCAGGGAACACGGGCAAAAACTGGGGAACCCCCGCCGTGACCTTGTCGCCTTTGGTTTGAAAGTTGCCACGAACCAGAGTGAACGTTTCGCGCGGCGTGGATAACTCCTCCATCACCATCGTCGAGGGAATCTGTTTCACCAAATCATCCATCGCTTTGCGCGATTGCGTGAATTGTTCCTCCGCCTTTTTGAAGTCAACCGCCTGATTCTCTCGAAAATATTTGCTCAACTCGGCCTTTTGCTCGACGGCCCGTTTCTCCGCCGGGATGGGAATAATCGCCAAGCGAGCCATCGCGACGAGCTGATCGACTTCCTGCGAGCTTAGAGCGCGATTGTAAAACCGAACGTCATCCATCACACCGTGGAACGAACGGGAGCCTCCGCCGATGTGAACGCGCGCTTGGTTCTTAATCGTTCCCGTAAGTTTATCGCTTGTGATCTGAAGCGCTTGGAGCTTTCCATTCGCGTAGATTTTCACACCCTTGGCCTTGCTCGATCCGTCGTAAGCGACCATCAAATGCAGCCAGGTGTCCTTGGGGAGAGCCTCGCGAGTTGCAACTTCCAGAGTGTTATCGGGCGACACATTGATGAGACGAACTCTGACCTTTCCATCGTTGACTGCCAAATCGAAGCCGCGGTTGCTCGGAGCGTTTTCCATCATGGCGATCAAGACTCCGCCCTTCTCTCCGATCTTAGCCCAACAGCCGTAAGAAAACGAGTTGGTCCGTTCAAAACCTGCGAGGTTGCCCGCCTCAACATAGCCGCCGTGTCCATCAAACCTCAGAGCTTTGCCAAGCTTGCCTTCGGTCCAGACCGGAGCGTTCGTGCCATGGTAAGCTGCCTCCGCTCCCGCGCCGAGCGCATCTGCGCCCAAAGTCGATTCATCGAAGCTGAACCCAGCAAGCAGTCCATCGGGCTCGACGGGCCTGGACAGCTTGGCTAGCACGTCATTCTCCCATTTCGCTTGTGCTGCGGGCAGCTCGGCTTCTCGAGCCTTGAATCCGTTTTCAGCCACCGCAACTGCTTTGATATGTTCGACCAGTTGAACGCCCTGTTCCTGCGATGGCACTTGGACGCTGGGGGCGGGATTTCGGTCGCGGGCGCCATCGAGGCCCTTTTCTGGGACGTTATGGAAGAAAGCGTAGAGTTGATAAAACTCCTTCTGTGATATCGGATCGTATTTATGGTCGTGACATTCGGCGCAACCGATCGTCGTGCCTAGCCACACAGTCGCCGTCGTGTTGACTCGATCGACGACATATTTCGTCAGGTACTCATTGGGATCAGCGCCCCCTTCGTCAGTGGTCATCACATTCCGGTTAAATCCGCTCGCAATCTTTTGCTCAACCGTCGCGTTGGGTAATAAGTCGCCGGCTAACTGCTCGATGGTAAATTGATCGAAGGGTTTGTTCTGATTGAATGCGTTGATCACCCAGTCGCGCCAGAGCCACATCTGTCGATTGTGGTCGGAATGGTAGCCACTCGTATCCGCGTACCGCGCCATATCGAGCCAGGGCAGAGCCATGCGCTCGCCGAAGTGCTGCGACGCGAGCAATCGATCCACAAGCTTTTCGTAAGCTCCGGAGCTTTTCTCGTTTAAGAAGGCATCCACTTCTTCAATGGTTGGCGGCAGTCCGACAAGATCGAGCGACACGCGGCGGATCAGCGTGGTTTTGTCGGCTTCGGGTGAAGGCTGAATTCCTTCAGTTTCCAACCGCGCCAAGACAAAGCGGTCGATTTCGTTCCGGGGCCAGTTCTCAATCTTCACCGTTGGCAAAGCTGGATGTTGCGGCGCGTTATAAGCCCAATGAGTGGTCCAGGACGCCCCTTGATCGACCCAGCGCCGGATCAAATCGATTTGTTCCGGGGTGAGACGCCTGCCTGTTTTGGAGGGAGGCATCCGGTCCTCATCGTCATGCGCCGTGATCCGCTCGATCAGTTTACTTTTCGCGGAATTCCCTCGAACCAGCGCGTAGCCGCCAGCTTCAAGCGCTTTGAATGGCTCGTCCTTCAAATCCAGCCGCAAGCCAGCCTTTCGCTTCTGTTGATCCGGGCCGTGGCATTCGTAGCAATTATTGGAGAGGATCGGTCGAATATCCCGGTTGTAATCGACCTGACCGGGAGGCTTGGAAGAAGCGGTTTCCCCATCTCCCTTGGCCGATAAGCATAGGAAGGAGACCCCCACCACCAATGCGAGCCAGCGCAAGTAAATCGATTCGCTTCTGAATTTCATTACACCTTATCGTTGCGGGTATGTCGTGTTCGGGTCAACTGAATAACTCTCCCACAAAGTGAACTCGATTCGGTCGGCGGGACTGGCGAGTCGGCATAGCCCCGGCGAAGCCCACAACATAATAGCGCTGCCAGCGCAGAGGGAGTGGAACGCGGTTGGTGGAGGTCCGCAGATGATTGGAGATGGAATGCACGGAAGTTCGAGAGACGTGAATCAGGGAACCACGGCTGGTGGCCAAAAGACCGGTCGGGGTCAGAGCCCTCATAGTAGCGAGGAAGCGAGTAACGATCGCGGAGCAAAGGAGGGTAGGGACGTGGTGTTTGGAAGCGTCGTCGATCCATCCCGCAAGGGTCTGTGTAGTGCCGTAAGGCTAAGCGCACAGATGCAAG
>CAMAWP010000130.1 GCA_945861765.1 Akkermansia muciniphila
GTCTGCCCGTCGATGGACGGAAGATTTATGTCCGGATCTGGTCGCTCATCAATGGTTCGTGGCAGTTTAGCGACACCGATTACACCGCAGCGACGGGTGGCGCATCAGGCGTGGCAAAGTCTACTTTGAGCAGCCCTAGCGCTGGGAGCACGTTCGCAGGTTCGAGTGTGCTTTTCAGTTGGTCCCCGGGCAAAGGCGTTTCGAGGTACTTCATCTATATCGGCAATACTCTTGGACAGAACGACATTTTTGCTCAGGACATGGGAACCAGCACATCGATTTCCCTCAACGGTCTGCCCGTCGATGGACGGAAGATTTATGTCCGGATCTGGTCGCTCATCAATGGTTCGTGGCAGTTTAGTGACGTCGAATACGTTGCGTGGCGTTGAAAGAACAAAGCGCGATTGTGTTTAGCCGGATGGACTCCCAATCCATCCGGCTTTTGTCACTATGCAGTGCCGGGCATGGAGTCCATCGCTTTCTGAAGCGCTTCATTGTCGTGGTGGCTATAGCGCTGGTGCATTTCTCGTGAGGAATGCCCCGTCAATTTCATACGCATTTCCTCAGATACCCCCTGGTTGGCCAGAACGGAACTGAAGGTGTGCCGCAAGGAGTGGAAAGTTCTGCGGGCAAAATTTCTGGTTCCCTTCCCCTTCACGACCCTGAGATCCAAGCCCGCCCGCACGACGATGCGTTTGAATCCCTCCGACAACCCATGGCTCCCAGACTGTTTCTTTAATGCCAAGGACCGGCACAACGGACCGAGAGTCCCAGACTCCGATAAGGCATGCAGATGGTGAAGAAGATCGCGGTGAACCGGCAAAACGACATTTTTCCCCGTTTTCTTTTGAGTGTAACCGATCATCGCATCCTCGGTATCGATGTTGTCCCAGCTCAAGCCAACGCAATCCCCCAAACGGGCTCCCGTAAACACGCCCAGATAAATCAAAGTCTTCCAGTCGGGGTTGGGAGCTGCGTTCACCAGCTTTCCGATTTCATCCATGGTAAAAACTTCGCGCTCGGACGAAACCGATTTGGGTAATTTGACCGCCGGAACGGGATTCTTGTCGATGAAGCCGTATCTCTCGGCCCTCCGCAGGGCGCTCCCGAGGGTCTTGATGTCCACGATGGCGGTCTTTGGGGCAGCTCCGCCGTCCAGCCTGGTGTTCAGAAATAGCTCAATGTGCCTGGGGGTGAGACCCCGGAGTGGTTGGTCGGCGATATGGTCCAAGGCTTTCAGGAATTGCCGCACCGTGGCATTGTAACGGTCCTGGGTCCCCAGCGTGGTTTTCTTCTTGATCGAGACCAACCACTCCGTCAGGTACTCCCGGGTCGTTTGGGATGACAGACCCTCCCCAATGGCCCGCTTCGAGATGTCCGACACAACCTTTTGAAAAGTGGTGACCGTTGCCCGGCCTTCCTTGGCAGCTCGTTCCAATTCCTCCCATTCGAGCGTCATGCGAATGGCGGTTGCTTTGTCGGCTGCCTTGGTCGAGCGACGGACAGTTTTGCCGCTCTGGTCGGCGTAACATGCGAACCAGAATGGAGACCCGGGACGTTTGAAAACAGTGGCCATAAAATCGTGCGTTTATCGTCGCTCCCACTGTGCAGTAAAATGGGAAGACTTCCCACTACACTTCCCACTAATTATTATAAAACACCAGCAAATTAGCGTGTAAAACACCTGGAACGAGCCCGAGGTTCCATTCGCCTCCTTCGCTGCCGTTGTGAGATCCACTCGCCGCTCGTCTCTCGGCGTATCACCGACGATAGAAGTGTCTCTCTTTTTCGTAATCGCGATTTGACTTTACAACGCTGAAGAGCGCATGCAAATAGCGCACGGAACAATGATCCGTGTTGAAATGACCGGCAAAACAGCCCTTTGCCAACACTCAGAACGAGCATGAGGAATTCGCCATGACAGACGTTCTTGTCGTCGCAATTATTTTTTTACTCATTGCGATTCTCGTGCTGCTGGTGCTTCTCTGGAGGCGAAAGTCAGTGCCTGATTGGTCTCCTCTGGACGGCCGCTTCGAATCGTTATCAAAGAGCCAAGAGCGAACGGAGCGATTGTTGCGTGAGGAAATTGCACAGAACCGCGAAGAATCGTCATCGAGTGCCCGCCAAACCCGTGAAGAAATGGACCGGAAGCTGGGCGGCTTCGGAGACTCATTGCAAACGCGGCTTGCGGAAATTGCCCGGTTGCAACAAGACCAGCTCGGCCGCTTCTCCGAACAGCTTTCAACTCTCACGCAGAGCAATGAACAGAAGCTCGAGAAAATGCGCGAGACGGTCGAGCTGCGGCTCGGGCTGCTGCAAACGGAAAATGGGAAGCGTCTCGATCAGATGCGCGAGGAGGTGGGACACAACGGGAAACGGCAGCGAGACGAGATCGCTACCTCGCTCAAAGGGTTCAACGACTCGATTCTGAAAGGAATGGGGGAGATGGCGGGAGGTCAAAAGCATCAGTTGGAAGCCTTCGCTCTCCAACTCGGAAAGCTCACAGAATCCAATGAAACCAAACTCGAAGCCTTGCGGCAGGCAGTGGATGGCAAGCTCAAGCAGATCCAGGAGGACAACGCAAAACAGCTCGACCAAATGCGCGCTACGGTGGACGAGAAATTACAGGGCACTCTCGAAAAGCGGCTCGGCGAATCCTTCAAGCAGGTTTCGGAACGATTGGAGCAGGTCCACAAGGGGCTTGGCGAAATGCAAACACTGGCTGTCGGGGTGGGCGACCTAAAGCGAGTTCTGACCAACGTGAAGACACGCGGTGCTTGGGGTGAGATTCAGCTAGCGGCACTGCTCGAACAAATTCTGACCGCCGAACAGTATGAGCGGAACGTCCAGACCAAGGAAACAAGCTCGGAAATGGTCGAGTTTGCTATCAAGCTCCCGGGCCGAGGCGATGATGACCGTGATGTAGTCTGGCTGCCTATTGATGCGAAATTTCCGACTGAGGATTTCCAGCGACTCGTTGATGCCGAAGAGAAGGCGGATGCCGATGCTGTCGGAGAGGCATCGCGCCTGTTGGCGATCCGCATCAAGGGATGTGCCAAAGACATTTGCGACAAGTATCTCAATCCGCCCAAGACAACCGATTTCGGAATCATGTTTCTCCCAACGGAGGGATTGTACGCGGAAGTGGTTCGGAGGACCGGTCTGGTTGAGACCATTCAACGGGAGTGCCGTGTCATTATTGCGGGGCCGACAACTTTGGCCGCATTGCTGAATAGCTTGCAGATGGGCTTTCGAAGCTTGGCCATCCAGAAGCGGTCGAGTGAAGTCTGGAAATTATTGGGAGCGATCAAGGCGGAATTTGGAAAATACGGTGACATTCTCGACGCGGTGAAGAAGAAGTTGGACCAAGCGTCCAACACAATGGACGATGCGGCAAAACGCTCGCGTGCGATCGAGCGGAAACTCAGAAATGTCCAGGAGCTTCCAGCCGAGGAAACTCAAGCTCTGCTGGCCGACGAGAATGCGGAAGTGATCGCAGACGAATCTTAACAGCCCGAATTGAATATGCCATTTCTTGATCTGCAGGACGTATCGGCGAGGGAGCCCATTCCCGGATTCAAAGTTCATTTCGTTCACTCAGAGAGAATGACGTTCGCTCATTGGACAATCGAGGCGGGGGCTCTGCTTCCGGAGCATTCACATCCCCATGAGCAGGTCGCAAATGTGATCGAAGGAGAATTTGAACTGACGATCAACGGCGAGACCAAGCGACTCCGGCCAGGTGCTGTGGGAATCATTCCTTCAAACGCGATCCACTCCGGCAGAGCCATCACCGAGTGCCGCGTCATCGATGCTTTTTGTCCGGTCCGAGAAGATTATCGATGAACGGAATGGGGTCTGACACGGTGAATGCCCTGCGGATAGATTTAGGGCTTTGGTTTGGCATTGACACTGCTTATGTGGCTCGCCACACTTTTGTCTGGCAAATTTGGCACGTACTCGGTCGTCCATAAGGCGTATTCAGGCAAAAAATGTCATGCGTTGACCAACAAATCTAGCACTAGGTAAATTCATCCTCCTGATTGCGTAAACTACCGCTTGGGCGGACAACCTAAGAAAATTATGAAAACAACATTGTTGAAGAAATCTAATGGGTCGGGAAGTGGTTGGATCGGCTGTTTGTCTTTAGCTTCTATCATCGTTCTTGGCGGCGGTCTCCAAGCGTTAGCCCAAACTCCGAAGAATGCACCCCCCAAAGAGGCGGCCTTGCCAGGTTACTTAAACAAGTCTGCGCCCTCAGGGCTTCGTTTCGCGGCTCCGCCGAAGCCTCCTGTCGCCTATCTTCCTCCATTGCCGATCTCCTACGATCCGCAGCCAGTTTACACTCCCGACTTTGCCCAGCCGATTGCAGATTTTCCCCACACCGTTACAGCGACCCCGCCTCCGCCTCCCCCTTTTGTCAGTTCTGTGCAATGGCCAGATAGTCGCAACTCTTTCAATACGACTAATAAACAAGTGCTTATCCCGGCGACTCCGGTTGATCTGGGCGCCGTCAACCCGCAGATGTTAGTGAGGTTTTTCAGTAATGGGAAACCGGCAGACGTCCAGATGCTGGTCAATGACCCAGTGGGTTTCCGCGTTCCGGTCAAGGAAGAAAAGCCATCGAGTTCAGCTAGTTATCAGGTGAAGTGAACCATCGAATTTTCTTTATGTCCGGTTTTCGAAACAAGGTTGCATTAGCCGCGTTGATCCTTGTTTGGACATATCGCTCTTTTTGCGCCGAAACCGAGAACCTCATCCCTGCTGCCAACACTCAAGTCAACGCTCAGACTCCAGACCCGAAAGCCAAGCCTCTGGAAAATGATCTTTCGGTGGGGAAGAGTCCGAGCGAGAATCTGATCTTTAAGCCGAATCTCGAATATGAGCAGCGTCAAAACGCTGAGGCGATCAAGAAACTCGAAAAAGTTCGAGAGCTTCATGGCACCTCGAATCAATGGAATCAAGTCGCCACACTGCTCCGAGAAGTTCTCACCTCGGACACAAGTCAGGATATCAAGAACGACGTCAAGCAAACGACACTTTTGGAGCTTTCCGTTTTCGCCGAGGAAAGGGGTTGGCTCGAGCAATCACAGCAGTATTTGGCTGAGTTTGTGCAGTTATTTCCCAAGCATACGATGATTCCTGAAGTGCTTCTGCGGCAGGCTTTTCTCTACCAGAAAATGGGGGCTCTTGAGCGGGCCATTCACAAACTGTACGATGTCTTAAAGTCGGCGGTTACTCTGAGCAGTGTAAACTTACCCTATTCTCAAAGAGTTACATTAACGGCTCAAAACGAAATCGCCGAAACCCTTTATGCCCAGGGTGCCTATGAAGATGCGGCAAAGAAGTACGAGCAACTCTTAAAGAACGGTAGCGAAGAACTGAATACGGTAGTGATCAAGACAAAGCTCGTTCGATCATTGGTGAAAGCGGGCAAGATCAAAGAAGCAGTGAGCGAAGCCGTCGATTTCCTGAACCAGCATCCTGACGCGGAACAACAAGCAGAAATACGCTACCTTCTCGCATCTGCCTATAGAGCCATGGGCCAGCAGCAAGAATCATTACGTCAATTTCTCCTACTGCTGGAAGCCGTAGAGGTGAGCAACAACAGTAAATGGAAAACTTGGAAGATGTTGGCCGGGAACGAGATTGGCAACCAGCTTTTCATGGAGAATCAGTGGGCGGATGCAATCACCGTTTATCAAGGCTTGTTAGGGCTAGACGAGGCACCGAGTTGGAAACTCCCGCTTTCTTATCAGGTGGGACTTTGTTTCGAGCATGCCCTGCAGCCCGACGAAGCTATTAGGAAGTACCAGGATATCATTGTCTTAAGTCAAAAAACCACCTCGAAACTTGAACCCAGCCTACAGATGGTGGTGGATATGGCGCGATTTCGGAACGACATTCTCTCTTGGAAAAGGACCTTGGACAAGCCTGCTTTGCCCACTGATTCCAAAGCAGCCCCAAAAACACAATGAGCTTTTCCGAGATGTCGGAGCCGTTGGAAACCTTGACGGACGAGCTGCAGCAATATTTCAGGATTTGTGAGGACGTCCACGCGATTGTCCGGCGAGAAAACCAATGTCTTAAGTCCGCTGAGCCTCAATCCATTCATCACTTCCAGCAATCGCGCAAGGACTTGTTACAGCGGCTGACTTCGACTCAGATGCGGCTCTCAGTTCATAAGACAGCTTGGCTCCGCTTGCCTCACGCAACCCGCGCAAAACGACCAGAAGTTGCCAACCTCATTCGTCAAACGCTCGATTTGATAATGAAAACGATCGTGTTGGATCGGGAAAATGAGCAGTTGCTGCTCCGTCACCAGATGGTACCAGTCAATCGACTACCTTCCGTCAACCGACAAAATCCGCATTTTGTGGCCCGGCTTTACAATAACAACCGCGCTTCTTGACCGAGTGAGGCGCCATGCCAATCGAGAAAATAATTTTGGTCGAGGATGAGGAATTCCTGCGGAAGAATCTTGCCCATTACCTCCGCAGCCGTCGCATCGATGTAGCCGCCGTCGAGACCATAGAAGAAGCGCAAAGCTACCTGGCTCGAGATAACTTCGATTTAATGTTCCTCGATCTCCGCTTGCCTGACGGTGACGGAACGGAGTTTTTGAAGGAACTTAACCTCCGTCCGACCAAACCGTTGATCGTTATCATGAGCGGTTTCGGGTCAGTGGAGTCAGCGGTCGAATGCATGCGGTGTGGAGCTTTCGACTATTTGATCAAGCCTTTTTCGAATGATCAGATCGAAGTGGCCTTGAAGAAGGCGGAGAAATTCACGCAGATTCTTAAGGTTAATCAGTACTTCAGCCTTAACGAAGACCAGGAATCTCAAAATGAACTGCTGGGAAAAAGTCGGCCAGTGGACCAACTGCGCCAGCTCATTCGAAAAATTGCCCAAACTCAAGCCACGGTGCTGATTCAGGGTGAAAGCGGTACAGGCAAAGAACTTGTGGCCCGTGCATTGCATCGGTTGAGTCCGCGATCAAGTGCACCGTTCATTAAAGTAAACTGCGCCGCGCTGCCCGAGAACCTGATCGAAAGCGAGCTTTTCGGCCACGAAAAAGGGGCGTTTACAGGCGCTCTGAACAAACGCGAAGGCCGTTTTGAACTCGCGCACAGCGGAACAATCCTGCTCGATGAAATCAGCGAAATCTCACTGGGAATGCAGGCCAAACTTCTTCGCGTGCTCCAGGAAAGAGAGTTTGAACGCGTCGGTGGAAGCCGAACCATCAAGATAGACGTGAGAGTTATCGCAACAACGAACCGAAAGCTCGAAGAAAGCGTTGAGCGGAAGGAGTTTAGGCAGGATTTGTTTTTCCGGCTCAATGTGGTGCCGATACACGTGGCACCTCTGCGCGAGCGAACCGAAGACATCCTCTTTCTGGCGGAGAAGTTTGCTCAACGCTTTATCCGTAAGCACGGCGTTTCCATTCGAGGATTCAAACCCGACGCAGAACAAATTCTTCGTGCGCACAAATGGCCGGGAAATGTTCGCGAGCTACAAAACATCATCGAACGAGCGGTAATTCTTTGCGAACCAGATCAATACCTTGAGCTCGAACATCTCAATCTGGACCTGATCCCCATTAAACCAGGTGCTTCCCCGGTGTTGGCGATGGACCGTGCCGCGGCCATTTCTGACAGCAACCAGCCTTTCGTCACGCTTTATGAGATAGAGAAGCAGCATATCCTCGCGGCACTGGAACAGTGTCAGCAAAACAGAACTCAAGCCGCTAAATTGTTGGACATTAACATCCGTACACTCCGCAACAAGCTGAACGAATACAAAACTCCCCTTACTGAAGATCAATCGCCCACGGCTTCCTCGCAACTCTCTAACGGTGAATCTTCCGAAGACTTTCACACCGAACGGGAAATATTGGATGGAAAATCCGCATGAGGCTCAGGAGTTAATTCCAACTCACCGGGAATGGGACACCTCGTTTCCACGGGCTTTACTTCGCAATGGTTAGTTTCCGTTTTCCGGCAGGCTATACCCCGGTCACTCCTCTGGCTCACATTTTGCTATGCGGAAGAAACACTAATAGTTTGAACTAATTTTGGAATATGGCAGATCTGTCTGTATCCGGGCTTGCCTCGGGCTTCGACTGGAAGTCAATTGTTGATCAACTGACTGAGTTGGACCGGGCACCGCAGAAGCGGCTCCGGAGCGAGCAGTCCACGCTCAACAGGAGGAAAGATGCTATATCGAGCTTAGTTGCAGAGCTGGAGAGCCTTAAAAGCAAAGTCACCGAGCTCTCAAAAACCACGGTCTTTAGCAAGCGAACCTCCAAATCCAGCGACGAGGAGACTGGGACGTTAACCACGACAGACAAGACTCCCACTGGAACGTATAAGTTCCAGTTCACTCAACTTGCAACGAATTCTGTCCATACGGGTGCAACCGACGTAGGCAAAGACCTCTATTCCTCTAATGTCACGGACTCGTCCGGGGGCGGGCCAGTGCTGAGCAGCGCAAATTTTAGCTCTCCCATTACAGGGGGGACCTTCACAGTTAATGGTAAACAAGTGAGCGTACTCACTACCGATACCTTACAGGAGGTGTTCGCAAAGATTTCCACTGCCACCTCAAGTGCAGTTGCCGCCAGTTATGACACAGCCTCGGATAAAATCACCTTTACCAGCGGGAGTAGCATCACGTTGGGAAGCGCGGGCGATACGAGTAACTTCCTCCAACTAGCCCGTTTGAGTTCAGGTGGCACTTCGGTCGAAAGCAGTCGCGAGATCGGCAGAATCGATCCGTCAAGCACTCTTGCCTCAGATCCGTTCAAGGGGACAACTTTGGCCAATGGAGGCACAGGAAGTTTCAAAGTCAACGGGGTCGAAATCAGCTACACGCCCACCGAGACAGTCGGTACTCTGCTCCAAAAAATTACGGATTCAACTGCGGGAGTGGATGCGAGCTATGATTCTCTGAACGATCAAATCATTCTCACCAACAAACAGGCTGGAAATATTGGCATCGCGCTGGAAGATGTTGGCACCAACAATTTCTTGGCTGCCGCCAAGCTCACCACCGGAACTCTGGCAGCGGGTGATAGTATCAAGTTCAAAATCAACGGTGGCTCGGAGTTGACTGGCATAGGGAACACGCTCACGGAGATACAAACCGGCATTAGCGGACTGACGGCCAACGCTAAAGCACTCGGAATAGTCAGTTTTACGATCGGTAAAGACACAGCTGAAATCAAAGCTCAGATTACTGGCGTGGTTGACCAGTATAATAAAATTCAGAGCTTGATTGATACCCAGACCGCGAGCTCCACAGATGCCAATGGCAAAGTCACGGCTGGACTTCTGGCTACGGACCGGAATGTCGCTGAACTCAGCCACTCCCTGCGGACCAAAGCTGTCACCGATGTCACGGGAGCGACCGGTCTTCTCAAGCGTTTGGAGTCCATCGGATACAAAGCAGGCGGATTCGACAACAAATTATCGCTGAGCAATCCTGCAAGTCTTGATGACGCCCTAGCCAACAACCCAACCCAGATTCAAGACCTTTTTACCAACACCACGGATGGAATCGCGACTCGATTAAACAGTTACTTGGAGTCAATTGTCGGAGTTAACGGTTCTCTGGTCACTCATCGTGACAACTATGCGACTCAGTCGGTAGGAATTGATAGGCAAATCGTTGAAATGGAGAAACTAGTGCTGATCACTCGCCAGCGACTCACCAATAGCTTCTTGGCGATGGAGCAAGCACAAGCAAAGACCAATCAGCAGATGCAATACCTTCAACAACGGTTCAAATAAACTACGACATCAAACTTTCGCTGGCTAGAAATCGATTCCCTAGAAACTGTTTCCGATAATTCCAACTAGATCCCATTCATGAAAAGCAAATCACCGCTGACTCTCCAGCAATTGATCTACTCGAGCTTCTTGCTCATTTTCCTTACCGTTTGCACCTTATTGACTGGCTGCGCTGCCTCCAACCCGTTGGATCCGGCCGTAACTGGTCCTTTCCACAAACCTGGAAATTTTTACCTAGCTGGCCAAAAAATACCTGAACAGATTCGCCGGGTTGCGATGCTCCCCCTGACGTCGCCGCAAAATGATCTTTCATCAAGATCCGGCATCGATGCTTTGCAACCAATACTTTATGTGGAATTGACAAAAGCTCGATTGTTTGATGTTTTTCCCATTTCAAACGAAAAACTGGCGGAATGGACGGGTAAATCCACTTGGGATCGCGATGAAGTCTTGCCGGCGGGTTTGCTAGTAACAATCAAGGAGCAGACAGGCTGCGACGCGGTGCTATTCAGTCAGTTGAGCCTGTATCGACCTTATCCGCCTTTGGCTGTCGGGTGGCGGTTGATGTTGGTCAAAGCGGACGGAGGCGATGTGATTTGGTCCATCGATGAGATTTTCGATTCTGGAGAACCGCGCGTCATGAATAGCGCTCGGCGATTTACTTTAGAAAATGAGAGGACGAATGCGGAGCTCGCCAAACAAATTGGCACAGGCTATGGCTCCGCCTTTCCAAGCCGAGTGGCTGGATGGGAAGCGATCAACTCACCTCGGCACTTCGCCAAATACGCCGCAAGTGCTGCCATTCAAACGCTAACAAGAAAATAGTTCAACAATTTGCCTAAACTTTTCCTTTAATACGCCGATCATTACTGATAGCAATTAAGTTGGTTCCAAGTTGGCCAGTAAGAGAAAGACAATCTAAGGCGACAAATAAGGACGAATCAACAAGCGAAGCAGTTTACCGGAGAGGCAAGTCATGAACGAAATAAATCTAAATCCATTGAGTCGATCCGTGGGGGTTGACAAATCATCGAGTTCTACTGCTGCCCAAAAAAACGCCAATGTTCAAAAGAGTTCATCGGACTCTGATTCCATGGAGTTTTCTCAGCTTCCTGACCTCTCTGCAGTAGAGGAATCGTTGGAGCAGGAGTTTTCTGGTCAACGTTTGCGTTTAGAGAAAGATGCGAACTCGCCGAGTTATCCATCGCTAGAAATGATTGACCGTTTAGCAACTATGCTGGCAATTAATCTCAATCCTAAAAGCAGCGGGCCGTTGGAATAAGGTCGGCGATCGACGCGAGCTTCTTACTAATCACAAGTTTCTAGATGTATAGGCCGAACAAGTATCAAGCCTACCAGAGTGGAGCTATCTTTACAGCTTCACCAGCCCAGTTGGTGCTGATGCTTTTCGAAGGGTCAATTAAGTTTCTCAACATCGCTTTGGAAGGCTTTAAACTTCAAGATCCGTTGGAGTTCAATCTCACAATTCATCAGAACACACTGAAGGCCCAAGCTATTATTCGCGAGTTAAAGGCATGCCTCGATCCGGAAAAAGGACGGGAATTTGCCGAAAAGATGACTGCCCTTTACAACTATTTTGACCGCCGCCTGCAGGAGGGAAACCTTAGCAAGATTCCAGGACCGCTTGAGGAAGTTAACCGGCATTTGCAAGTGTTGCGCGATGCGTGGAAAGAAATGATGCAAAAGCAAAACGTCGGCAACACTCCTGTCAGCCAGCCGCCTGAAAGGGTAGGCCAATGGTCGGCCACTGGTTGAACCTTCAATGAATTCATTCGGGAGTAACGAATCTTCTCCAGATGTTTTGTTTGGCCTTTTGGGAAATTGGCGGGCTTTGACTTTGGCGGAGACAACTTCAATTGATTCATGTGATTGGGACGGTTTGGCTGAACTGCATTCGAAAAAGCTTGCGCTGCAGAGCCTGATTGAAGAGGCGGAAACGAACTTCTTTAACAACGAGAACATCACTCCCGAACGGAAGTCCACCGAGAAAAAGCGACTGAGAGAGTTCGCAGCGGAGCTGCTCGGTTTGGAGGAGAAGAACCGCGCGACACTTGCCGAAGGGATGGCACTGGCTGACCGTCAGCTCAAAGTCTCGAACAAATCCATTCGTAGCCTCCGCAATGTTCAACAAGCGTATGGCGGTGCCGACCGATCGTTCTGGCAAGCGTACTCGTAAGTGACCTCTGGTGGTATTTTCTTCTCCGCTACTTGTAAAAACTTGCCTGGTCCAGTGTTCTCGGGAAGTGGGGGTACTCCGCGTTCGTCGATACTGAAAAGTTCGTCCAAAACCCGCATCAACGGCGAGCCTTATCGGGCTTACGGAAACGCAACGCCGCCGCATTCTCGCAGTTGACATAAGCATCTTATAGCGAAATGCTTAAGTCTTGTTTTTGAGTCCCAAAGGCTTCGTCTAAATTTCGCAGTATTCGTTCCTCGAACTCACTGCTCCTGGGCGAACTTTTCCGAGCTTGTCAGCCTTCCTTCTCAGGCGACCTTCCTGCCAGGACTTCCCGTGGCACAACCCGTGCTTGGAGGGTTTCGAATGAATGCCAGTTTGTACCAAGCCGCTGCAGCCCTGGATGGAAATATCCAATGGCAGCAAATGATCGCGGAGAACCTAGCGGCTAGTTCAAACCCCGGATTTAAGAAACAAGACATTTCATTTTCAACTGTTCAGGCTGGCGTGCTCGGCGCTGGTTCAGCAGACTTAGTGGCTCAAAACCATCGCTCGTTTCTGCCAGCTCCATCCATCAGCACCAATTTCTCCCAAGGAACTTTGCGAGCTACTGGAAACAAATCCGATATTGCCCTTGAAGACTCGGGCAAAACCATTGGTTTTCTTCAAGTGCAGTTGCCCGACGGACAGATTGCCTACACTCGTGACGGCGAATTTCACATCGGCTCACAAGGCCAATTGCAGAACAAGGACGGTTTCCCATTGCTCGGCGAAGGTGGCGGACCCATTCAAGTGGATCCAGGAACACCTGAATCGCTATCGATCACTCCGACAGGCGATATTAGCCAACGCGATGTGATTCGCGGGAAATTCGCGATATTTGAATTTGCAAGCCCATCGCAATTGACTCGGGTTGGTAGTGGTTACTACATGCCAAAACCCAATGTTCAGGCCACGCCCTCAACTGGCACTAAAATAGCCCAGGGATATCAAGAGGCAGCGAACACGGTTCCCACCATGGAAATGAGCACGTTAATGCTAGCCCTTCGCCACTTTGAAGCCAACCAGCGCGTCATCCAGATGCAGGATGAAAGAATGGGCCGCTTGATTCAGGAACTTTCCGTAACTTCGTAACCAACAAATCCGACCATGCTAAGAGCACTTTTTTCCTCGGCCACCGGGATGCAGTCTCAGCAGATGAATCTCGACGTGATAGCCAACAACTTGGCAAACGTCAACACGACCGGTTTTAAGAAGAGCAAAATCGAATTCCAGGATCTATTCTATCAAAGCACACGCAGCGCCGGGGCAGAACAAGGAGCCGGCAACCAGTTACCCACGGGCCTGCAAGTAGGCCACGGTTCCCGCGCGGTAGCTACTTCGAGGGTTTTCACCACGGGTGAACTAACTCAGACTGGCGAGAAGTTGGATGTTGCTATCGCTGGGGATGGATTCTTCGAAGTCCAGATGCCCGACGGCACGCAGGCTTATACCCGCGATGGCGCCTTCAAGACTGCATCAGATGGCCGAATCATCACGAGTGAGGGCTTAACCGTGAGTGGATTTCAACCTGTCCCTCCGGGCACGACTGGGATCACGATTTCCGCCAATGGCGAAGTCACCATGGACACACCGGGTGGAGCTCAGAACTTTCGTATTCAATTGACTCGGTTTGCCAACCCTTCCGGATTGGACGGATTGGGACGCAATCTTTTCAAGGAAACTCCCGCCTCGGGTCCGCCCGAAACCGGAAGTCCCAGTGAAGCGGGGTTCGGACAACTCCAGCAAGGTTACCTCGAAATGTCCAACGTCAAGGTCGTCGAAGAAATGGTGAATTTGATCATGGCCCAGCGTGCTTATGAGGTGAATTCCAAAGCCATTCAAGCGGCCGATGAAATGATGCAGCAAAGCAATGGTATGAAACGCTAATTGAATCGTTCTTAACCTTATGTTCTTCAAACGAGCCTCTTTGGTTCTTTCGATCGCGCTCTGGTCCTTTACGGCCGGAGCCGATTCTTTTGAGCTTAAGCCACAGGTGGAAGTGGATTCCCAAGGGATTCTGCTCGATCAAATCGTGAATGGAAAAAATGTCGAACGTCTCTTTAATATTCTTTTGGCTCCAGCACCCGCTTGGGGGGAGACCCGTATTTTCAAAAAGGTCGAGCTCACACAATTGTTGGCGAAAGTAGCGCCATCGATCGCGACGAATGAGTTCGTCGGTGCCCCCGAAGTGAGGATCTCCCGCCTATCCAGGAAACTTGAGGAGAAAGAGCTGACCAAGATGCTGCTGCTGAAGTTGCAGCCAAAAGGGGGCGCTGAAAAGAATGGGGTTTTGGAGTTGCGCTTGACCGGTTGGAAACCAGTGCCGATTCCGGTGGACCCGATCGAAGTGCGAATCTTGAGCCAGCCAGGATCGGGGTTGGTCGGTAATTCTATGGTCCGCTTTGAAATTATGTCTGGGGAGGATTTGATCGGGACCTATTCGGCATTCTTGAAGGCTCGCCTCTTAAAAGAAGTTTGGGTCGCCCGAACAGCAATTAAGCGCGGTGCCACCTTGGACGTCGCAGATCTGGAAAAGGAAGAGCGCGACGTGATTAATAGTCGGGAACCCGCTTGGGTTGGTCGGACAGGTGATCCTTCTTGCCGTGCCGCCGAAAACATTCCGGCCGGGGGAATAGTTTACGCCCGGTCCGTTCAGCAACGCCCAGTCGTTCAGCGCGGCCAGCGCGTCCAAGCAGTGGCGACCGATGGACTCCTCTCAGTCAGTGTCCAAGCCGAAACTCTGGAAGAAGGCATGCCGGATCAAATCATTCGTGCGCGAAACCTGAAAACAAGAAAAGAAATCCGCGGAAAGGTGATCAATGAAGATACTATCCAAATCCTGTTCTAAGGCTCTCCTGATCGTGGGGATGCTCTCGCTTCTGGCAAGCTCGGCCTATGCCGATTCGTTGTGGAGATCTGAGGTCAGAATATCTCTAATTTCCGACAAAAAAGCGCACTCAGTCGGCGATATTATTACGGTCGTGGTGCAGGAGGGTAATACGGTAAAAAAGGACGCCAAGACGCAAACATCCAAAGCCACGGATATGGATGCCAGTCTGAAATCTTTCTTATTCAGTCCGGCAGCGAGCAAATTCATGACGAAAGGCGGACAGCTTCCCGCCATGTCAATGACTTCAAAAAACACTTTTGACGGCGGCGGTTCAATCAACAACAGCGAAAGCATGCAGACCCGCTTTGCGGTCACGGTGCAGGACGTGTTGCCGAATGGTAATCTGATCGTCACTGGACTTCGCCAGACAGCCTCCTCGGGTGAATCCCAAACCGTCGTCCTCCGAGGCACTCTGCGGCCGTACGATGTGGCTCCCAACAATACTGTGTTTAGTTACAACCTGGCCGATGTTTCCATCAAATTTACCAGCTCGGGCGCTCTCAGCAATTCCCAAAACAAGGGTTGGTTTAGTCGCGCTTGGGACGTGTTAACTCCGTTCTAACTTTTGTCTATGCGTCATCTCCTCAGAAATTCTCTTTTAGCTCTGGCTTTGATGTCCACTCTCACCGCTCAGGCGGTGACGTCGCGCATTAAGGATTTAGCCTTTGTCTTGGGCGCTCAAGAGAATCAATTGTTCGGGATCGGCCTGGTGGCTGGTTTGAATAATGACGGCGACAAGAATCTGGTTTCCACGCTCGCCTCGATGGCAAACGTCTTTCAACAGTTCGGCATCACTTTGCCGGCTTCGACGCTCTCTTCGAAAAACGTCGCTCTCGTGATGGTGACGGCAGAAATTCCCGCCGATCAGAAACCTGGGAATAAGATTGATGTCACTGTCTCAGCTATCGGAGATGCCAAATCACTCCAGGGAGGCGTCTTGGTTCAGACTTACCTTTATGGAGCAGATAAAGAGGTTTATGCCACGGCTCAAGGTGCCGTCACGGTGGGTGGGTTTTCTCTCGGCAATGCCGGCGGTAACGTCCAAAAAAACCATCCGACCACAGCCCAGGTCGTGAGCGGTGGTTTCGTCGTGAAAACAATCCCTTCGACAACGGTTCGTAACGACGCCATCGATCTCGTCTTGCGAGAACGCGATTTCTCCACGGCTGCACGAATGGCCGAAGCGATCAACGTGAAGTATTCCGGTTCCAGCCACGCCATGGATGGCACCACGGTTCGGGTGAAAATTCCCGACACGTATCAAACACTGCCGGTGGCCTTCATAGCACAGTTAGAAGCTCTCGAAGTGACCCCCGATTCGCGAGCAGTGATTATCCTGAATGAACGCACCGGGACCATCGTTGTCACGTCTCGAGTCAAGATTTCGAGTTGTGCTGTGGCGCACGGAAATATCGTGGTCAAGATCGCGGATACCTTGGACGTCTCGCAGCCCAGCCCATTTGCGCAAGTCGGGCAAACCGCCGTAACTCCACGAACGGATACCGCAGTCTCCGAAGATAAAGCCCGGTTAAAAGCGTTTCCGGAAATGCCGACCGTGGACAAGATCGCTAATTATTTGAATGAAATGGGTGCCACGCCGCGCGACATGATGGCGATTTTCGAGGCGATGAAGCAGGCGGGCGCGTTGCAGGCTGAGTTGATTGTCCGCTAATTATGGAAACGAGCCCACTTTCCCGCAGGATTTCCGCTGAACAACTTCCTTTGGAACGTTTGGCCGGGAATTCACAGCTTTCCGAGGCGGAAAAAATCGCGGGGGTCAGTCGTCATTTCGAGGCTGTTCTCCTCCGACAATTCCTCACGGAGGCGCAGAAGCCTATGCTCAAATCAAAGAGCGCCATGTCTGGCGCGACCGGTGCGATTTATCAGGATATGATGGTGAACCAGTTGGCGGATGAGATTAGCAAGACCGGAAAGTTCGGTCTCGCTCGATCGTTTGAAGCCCAGGTTGTTTCCCCACATCAATCCGAAGCCGCAAAGGCAAAAAGTCAGACTGCAGGTGGATGAAAGCCGAACTGGAAACATTAATCACGACTCTGCGCGAGGAGTTAACCCAATATGGGGAGCTGCTGGCTCTTTTGGAGCAGCAGCAAGACCTTATTGTCAGCCGCTCAGCCGAGGGGCTTTTGGAAAACTTAGGCGCTATCAATGCCCAAGTCCCAGTCGTGGCCGCCGCTCGCCAGCATCGCGATCAACTCCGCAAGGACCTCGCCTCCGCTATGGGACAACC
>CAMAWP010000131.1 GCA_945861765.1 Akkermansia muciniphila
GTGCGAGCGGGACTGCGCGAGCTTGGGCCGCATCTCATCGGCGAGGACCCTCGCGAACTGGCGAAGCTTAATTGTCGTATGGATGCCGCGCTCAAGGGCCATCCCTATGTGAAGAGCGGCATCGACATCGCCTGCTGGGACATTCTCGGCCAGACCACGGGCTTGCCAGTGTGCGTTCTCATGGGTGGTCGCTTTGGTGAAAGCGTTCGGCTTTACCGCGCCATCTCGCAGGAATCGCCCGAGGAGATGGCGGCGAAGGTCGCCGGCTATCGTGCCGAGGGCTACACTCGCTTTCAACTGAAGGTCGGCGGTGATCCGGATGTGGACATCAGGCGGATCCACGCCGTTGCGGCGAAACTTCAGCCCGGCGACCGGCTCGTGGCTGATGCCAACACAGGCTGGACGCAGCACGAAGCCATGAGGGTTGCCCGCGCTGTACGCGACGTGGACGTTTACATCGAACAGCCTTGTCTGACGTACGAGGAATGCCTTGCCGTCCGCCGCCACACGGACCATCCGTTCGTGCTCGATGAGAACGTGGACAGCCTCGACATGCTGCTGCGCGCCAAGGCCGACCTGGCGATGGATGTCGTGAACTTGAAGATCAGCAAGCTGGGCGGGCTCACGAAGATAAAGCAGGCGCGAGATCTCTGCGTGAGCATGGGCATTGCGATGACGCTTGAGGATAGCTGGGGCGGAGACATCACCACCGCCGCCATCGCCCATCTTGCGCACAGCACGCCTGAGGAGTTCCGTTTCACCAGCACGGACTTCAACAGTTATGTCACAGTGAGCACCGCCCACGGCGCACCTCAACGGGTGAACGGCCACATGGCAGCGGGTGTCGCGCCTGGCTTGGGCATCAGCCCGAAGATGGATGTGCTGGGTGAACCGGTGGTGGTGGTGAACAGGGCAAGTTGATCAACGATTCCCTTCGCCAGATGTCGATCGTCACAACCACCTTTCTGGAAATGCGCTCGCCACATGAGCTGCGCCCCAAGGGTTGCACCGACGAACGATTCTGGATTGGGGAATGCACCGTGAAGCAATGGCCATTCAACCGATTCCTCTACCTCGCCGTGGGCGGTCCGTGGGCGTGGACCGACCAGCGTGGCTGGACCGACGAACAATGGCGCGCCCATGCGGAGTCGGATCGCTTGCGAACATTCGCGGCATACTACGATGGTTCGCCGGCTGGTTACTACGAGCTACATCTCGGCGACGGCTCGGAAATCGAAATAGCCTACTTCGGCCTGCTCGCTGCTTTCTTTGGGCGTGGTCTTGGCGGAGCACTGCTGACCAGCGCGCTTCGAGAGGCGTGGCGGCTGGAGCCATCCAGAGTTTGGGTGCATACCTGCACGTTGGACCATCCCGCGGCGCTCCAGAATTACCGGGCGCGTGGCATGACTGTTTACAGAATCGAATCGAATGAACCAAAAGAATCCCTCACACATCCTTGACGACGTGACGTGGGCGCGCTGGCATAAGGCTATGGCTCAACTCCACGCAACGAGGACGTTCATGCTTCTGTCCACGCTTCTCTTTTGCACGGCAATGGCCTCGGCTGCCTCCGACGTTCCGGTTGACGGCTACGTGCTGCTCGGCGAGCTGAATTGCACTGCCTGTCACGCCGCGTTGGAGAAACAGGCGGAATGGCTCTCGCCGAAAGCTGGACCTCGGTTGGCGGACATCGGGAGCCGCGCGAGTGCCGGGTGGTTGCAGCGTTATCTGGCATCACCGCACGAGGCAATGCCTAGGACGACGATGCCGGATCTGCTGCACGGGATGACGGCGTCGGAACGGACGAATGGGGCTGAGGCGTTGACGCACTACCTGCTCTCTCTCGCAGCAGCGAAGTTTCGTCAGGTCATGCCGGACAGGGCTGCGGTGGCTCGCGGCGAGGGCTTGTATCACCGCATCGGCTGCGTGGCATGTCATTCTCCACAGAACACGCTGACCAACACGTTGCCTGGCTCGCCGCTTCCGCGCATGGCGGAGAAGTGGTCACTCGACGGGCTGCGCCGGTTTCTGCGTGATCCACTGGCTTGGCGGCCTTCGGGGCGCATGCCGACGATGCAGTTGACCGACGGCGAGGCAGGTGACATAGCGCATTATCTTCTTCGCGAAGTCAAAGTGCCTTCCGCGCTGGAAGTGGCCCAATATCGCGGACGGATTCGTTCGCTGGAGGACCTCGACTCCGCGGAGTTCTCTCGCACCGGACCAGCAGCGAACTTTACTCTCGACCCCATGGGACGTGATCGCGGCTACGCGCTGCGCTTCACCGGCTGGCTGCGAGTCGAGCAGGCGGGTGACTACACCTTCTATCTCACAGCCACTGGAGCGAGCCGGCTCTCGGTCCGTGGAAGATGGCTCGTGGGCGAGGACAGTTGGCGACACGAGAAGGTGGACGCAAAGAGCACCGTTCGTCTCAATGTGGGCTGGCACCCGCTGACGTTGGACTATGTGCAGCGCGGTTCGAAGGAGCCGGCGCTTAAATTGGAATGGGAAGCCCAGGGCGTCACGCGCGAGGTCATCCCGACATCGCGCTTGCAGAGCCTGCGCGAGACGGTGCCAGAGCCCGCCGCGTTCGTGGTGGATGCCACAAAGGAGGCGAAGGGCCGCGCGCTGTATTCGGAGCTGAACTGCGCCGCGTGTCATGAGGCGAAAAAGGTGTCGAGTTCCGTGCTGGCGCTCTCCGCCCTTCATCCTTCCCGTGGATGCCTTGCGGAAAAGCCTTCCGACAAAGCGCCGGACTATCATCTTGATTCCAAGCAGCGGGAGTCCTTGCGCGCCGCGCTCGAGGCGCTGAACCGCTCCGACCTCGCTCCGCCTTCTCCACAGCAACGTGTGGCGCACACGATGGCGTCGTTGAATTGTTCCGCTTGTCACGCGCGCGACGGTGTCGGCGGAGTGAAGCCCGAACGCGATGCGCTCTTCACTTCGAATGGTGAGGATCTCGGCGATGAAGGTCGCCTGCCTCCGCGGCTCGACGGCGTAGGCAACAAGCTCCGGCCCGGGTGGCTCAGCAACGTCTTGGCCCATGGCGTGAGCGTTCGCCCGTATTTCAATACCCGGATGCCACGATTCGGCGCGGCCAATGTCTGGCATCTCACGGACCTGTTTGTGGGGCTCGACCGTCACCCGCATCCGATTAGTCCCGCGCCCGATACGGTAGAAGTTCAGCGCGATGTCGGTCGAAAGCTGACCGGCACAGAGGGTCTCTCCTGCATCGCGTGTCATCGTTTCAACCGCCAGCCGGCACACACGCTGCAAGTGATCGATCTGGCAACCACCACCGAACGACTGAACGAAGATTGGTTTCGCCAGTTTCTACTCGACCCGAATCGCTTCCATCCGGGGACGCGCATGCCTTCGCTCTGGCCTGACGGTAAGACCCTGCTTCCGGACACGCTCGGTGGAAGCACCGACCGTCAGCACGCCGCGCTCTGGACGTATCTTGCTGACGGTTCGCGCGCGAAATTTCCCGACGGTCTGAGCCGTCAGAACATGGAGCTAATCGTGGGAGGCGAAGCGGTCGTGTATCGCGGCAAACTTTGGGAGGCGGGTTTTCGCGCTGTCGCGGTCGGTTATCCCGGGCAGATGAACGTGGCCTTCGACGCCGAGGAGATGCGGCTCGCGTTGTTGTGGCGCGGACGTTTCCTCAACGCTGCACCGCATTGGGGTGTTCAGGGCATGGGGCAGATCCGTCCACTCGGGAGCGACATCGTGGTTCTCCCGCATGGCCCCGCGTTCGCCGTCCTGACCGATGCGAGCGCTCCTTGGCCCACTGAACCCAGCAAGGCGTCTGGCATGAAGTTCCGCGGCTATCAACTTGACGCGCTCAAGCGCCCGGCGCTGCTCTACTCGTTCGGTGACGTGGGCGTTGAAGATGTCGTCACTCCCTCTGAGGCGATAGGAAAAGCCGGGCTGCGTCGAGCGCTGAAATTTACCGACCCGCCGCCGGAAGGTCTCCACTTTCGCGTCGCTGTCGGAAAACTCACACCCGCCAGCGACAGCACATGGCGTCTCGATAGTGCGCTCACGATCCGTGTCACTGGCGATGCGAAGGCATTTGTGCGAGGCAATGGAGATCACCAAGAACTGCTCGTTCCGCTTCGGTTTTCCGAAAAGAACCATCAGATGGAGGTCGAATATGTCTGGTAGATCAACCCTCGCGATTCGAGACCTCGTGGCTCTGGCCCTCGCACTCTGCTGTGTCTGCGGGGCCTACGCCGCGGAGAATCCATGGCTCACTTACAAGGGCGGCGCAGGCCCTGGGAATTTGAAGCGGATTGTGTTCATCACCGGCGACGAGGAGTATCGCTCCGAGGAATCGATGCCGGCGATGGCGAAGATACTTTCCCAAAGGCATGGATTTCATTGCACGGTGCTCTTCTCGATCAACAGGGCGACTGGAGAGATTGATCCCTCGGTGGTTGACAATATTCCCGGTCTCGATGCGCTGAAGGATGCCGACCTGATGGTGGTCTTCACTCGGTTCAGGCATTTGCCGGAAGATCAGATGGTCAAGTTTGTTGACTACGTGAACTCAGGACGACCGGTCATTGGCATCCGGACAGCGACGCACGCATTCGACTACGATAAATTCCAACAGGAGAAGTTTTCGAAGTGGGCCTGGCGCGGTCCGCACCCGGATTTCAAGGGAGGGTTCGGACGGCAGGTCCTCGGGGAAACGTGGATCGACCACTATGGCGGCTATCGCAGCGAGAGTACGTTGGGCATCGTGGTGCCGGAGATGAAAGACCATTCGATCCTGCGCGGCATTGATCGTATCTGGGGTCTTTCTCACGCCTACAAAGTTACCACGCTGGGGGGCGACAGCCGTCCTCTGATCCTCGGTCAACCTCTCGTTGGGTTGACACCGGACGACAAACCGGATGAACACAAGCCGCCGGTCCCCGTCGCGTGGATCAAGACCTTCACGGGAAGCGAAGGCAAACCGGCCCGCGTCTTCACCACCACGATGGGCTACGGCGATGATTTCAAGGAGGAGGGAGTTCGCCGCATGTTCGTCAACGCCTGCTACTGGTGCCTCGGATTGGAGGACAAGATTGTGGGAAAATCCGATGTGGCATTGGTTGGCTCTTATACCCCAAAAAAGAGCGACTTTGGCGGCTATCGCCGTGGCGTTGCGCCGTCGGATTTGCAGCAGAACCTCAGCACCGATGAACTTGCCGACGTGCCGGTGAATGAACGGGAGCCGGAGTACTATCGCATCATCGATGTGCCGCTGCCGCCGGACGCGGTGCTGGAGGCTGGGAGCATTCTTTCGTTGTCCGATGGACGGCTCGCCGTCGGGACGCGACGCGGAGAAATTTATTTCGCCGCGGGCGCGGATGCCACTCCGCCGGCCCCGCAATGGAAATTGTTCGCGACCGGGCTTACGGAGGTTCTCGGTCTCGCCTGGCGCGACGGGGTGCTTTACGCGACGCAGCAGAGCGAAGTCACCCGCCTGCGCGACGTTGATGGCGATGGCCGGGCAGATCGTTTTGAGACGGTAAGCGATGCGTGGGCCTGGGGCGGTGAGCACGAGTTCACCTTCGGCTCGGGCTTTGACCGCGATGGCGCCATTTGGACGGTTCATGGACTCACGGGCAGCTACACGTCCGAGCGGCTCTTTCGGGGCTGGGCGTTGCGCCATTTTCCCGATGGACGCTGGGAGGCGATGTGCAGCGGGTTGCGCAGTCCGGGCGGAATTGCTTTCAATCTGGAGGGCGATGTCTTTTACGCGGAGAGCCAGGGGCCGTGGAACAGCGCCTGTTCCTTGAAGCATCTCCGGCCGGGCGGATTCATGGGCCACCCCGTTGGCAACAAGTGGTATGACAGCGCGCCGAACATGGGCCCGCGACCCGCCGAGCCGACCGGTGGTGGATCTGGGCGCCGACACCTCGATGCCGCACGCATTCCCCAATACGTCCTGCCCGCCGTCACGTTTCCCTACAAAAAGATGGGCCAGAGCGCATCGGCTGTGATGCTCGATGCGTCCCGCGGAAAGTTTGGTCCATTCGCAGGGCAATTCTTCGTTGCGGATTACACCCTGAGCCTTGTCATGCGCGCGGAGATGGAGAAGGTTAACGGTGTTTACCAAGGCGCGTCCTATCCCTTCCGCCAGGGCTTTGCGACAGGACTTATCGGCGGTGCGCTCACGGAGCGAGGGCAGATATTCGTGGGAGGCAGCAAGCGCGGCTGGCCGGTGCGCGGCCTCTCCGAGAAAGCGCTTCAACGTCTCGATTGGACCGGCGCAGTGCCGTTCGAAGTCCAAACGATGCGTGTGAAGCCCGACGGCTTTGATTTGCGTTTCACATCACCTGTGGACGCCATGACCGCTGGCGACCCGGGCAGCTATTCGCTGGAGACCTTCACCCACCATTTCTACGGCGCTTACGGCGGTCCGGAGATCGAGCAAGCCGATCAACGAATCGCATTCGCAATTCCGAGTGCTGACGGGCTCGGCGTCCGTCTTGTGGTGGATAAACTGGTGCTCGGCCACATCCATGAGTTGCACCTTCCAGGTCTCCGGGATCGGAGCGGGCAGCGGTTGCTGCATGACGTTGCTTACTACACTTTGAACCAGATTCCGAAACCGTGATTCCCATCATGAAACATTTTTGCGTCCTACTTCTCCTGCTCGCTCCGGCGGCGGCGTTTCCTGCTTCCGACGCGATGAGACCAAACATCCTCCTTATCCTGGCCGACGACCTCGGCTTCTCCGATGTGGCGTGCTACGGCGGGGAGATCGCCACACCGAATCTGGACACGCTCGCCAAAGGTGGCCTGCGCTTCACGCAGTTTTACAACACTGCTCGTTGCTGGCCTTCGCGCGCGGCGATTCTGACGGGCTATTACGCGCAGCAAGTGCGGCGTGACACGGTGCCTGGCTTGAAGAGCGGCAATGCCGGCATCCGTCCGCCGTGGGCGCGATTGCTGCCCGAGATGCTGAGACCGCTCGGTTATCGCACGTATCACTCCGGCAAGTGGCATGTGGACGGGAAGCCATTGCAGAATGGGTTCGATCACTCCTACAGCCTCAATGACCACGACCGCCATTTCGGCCCTCGGCTGCATACCGAGGACGATGTTCCGCTCCAACCGATGGCCGTGGGCAGCGGGTATTATTCGAGCACTGCCATTGCAGACCACGCTATCAAGTGCCTGAAGGAACACGCTGAGAAACATGCCGCGCAGCCGTTCTTCGGGTATGTCGCTTTCACAGCGCCGCACTTTCCCGTGCAGGCTCCGGCGGAGGACATCGCGCGCTACCGCGATCGCTATCTCCGCGGCTGGGATGTGCTGCGCGAGGAGCGATGGCAGCGGATGCGCGAAATGGGGGTCACCGACAGCGCGCTCTCGGCGATCGATCGTGATGTCGGACCGCCTTATGACTTTCCCGAAGCTATTGTAAAACTAGGTCCAAACGAGGTGAACCGTCCGCTCGCTTGGAGCGAGTTGAACGTGGCGCAACGGAAATTTCAGGTGGAGAAGATGGCCGTGCATGCCGCCATGGTGGACCGGATGGACCGCGAAATTGGCCGAGTGCTCGCGCAGATTCGGGCGATGGGTGCCACGGAGAACACGCTGGTCTTTTTCCTCTCCGACAACGGTGCGAGCGCCGAAATGATGGTGCGCGGTGACGGCCATGATCCGGATGCTGAGTGTGGGACCGGGGCAACGTTTCTGAGCATCGGTCCGGGTTGGTCGAGCATGGCGAATACACCGTTTCGCCGTCACAAGACATGGGTCCACGAAGGCGGCATCTCCACGCCCTTGATTGTGAATTGGCCGAGCGGCATCGCGGCCCGAGGTGAACTTCGCCGCACGCCAGGGCATCTCATCGACCTCGTGCCGACGATCTTGAATCTGGTCGGCGGTCAGCGTCTTGAGACCTGGCAAGGCCAACCCGTTCCGACGGCCCCTGGCAAAAGCCTGGTCCCGCTCCTTGCCAAAGACGGCATTGTGACGCATGACACTTTGTGGTGGTTGCACGAAGGCAACCGCGCGCTGCGCGCAGGCGATTGGAAAATCGTCGCCGCCGGCAAAGACAGCCCATGGGAACTGTACGACCTCAGCAGCGATCGTTCAGAATCCAAGAACCTCGCGGCGTTGAAGCCGGAGAAAGTCCGCGAGCTTTCAGAATTGTGGATGCGCCAGACCGAGGATTACAGCGCGCTGGCGCGCAAAGATGTGGCGTCAGCCTATCCGGGTTGGAAGCAATCGGGTTCGGTTTACATCGTGACCGCGCGTGATGGTGCCAACCTTCCGGCATCGACCTTGGTGGCTGCCTTTCCGCTGCTAGTGCGGCTGCACAAGGACTTTTTCAACTTCAGCCAGGTAAAAGCGCGTGGGGATGACATCCGCTTCTCCACCAGCACGGGCGTGCCACTGGCGTATCAGATCGAAGAGTGGGATGCGGCAAAGGGCGAGGCGAGCATCTGGGTGCGCGTTCCAACCATCAAGGGCAACGAACGTCAGGAGATTAAGGTGCATTGGGGCAAGGCGGACGCGGTGAGTGAGTCGAGCGGCGCGGCTGTGTTCAACGAGTCGAACGGTTATCTGAGCGTCTGGCACATGAGCGGACCGGTGAAGGATGAGGTGGGAATTATTGAGTCTAAGAATGAAGGGACGACGACCATCGCGGGCATGATCGGCTCTGCTCGCCATTTTGAGGGAAGGCAGGGGATTTTCGGGGGCGACAAGATTGCCAACTATCCGTCAGGCGCGAGTTCGCACAGTTCGGAGGCGTGGTTCCGCGCGGAGAAACCGAATGGCAGAGTCCTCGCTTGGGGTAACGAGCAGGCGCAAGGTAAAGTGGTGATGCATTATCGCAGCCCGCCGCATATCAGCATGGATTGCTATTTTTCTGACGCGAACGTCCAGAGTGGCAGCGCGCTTCCTCCCTCCCAGTGGATCCATGTGGTGCATACCTATCAGAAAGGAGATTCCCGAGTCTATGTGAATGGCGTCCTCGACGGAGCCTCGACCGGCCCGGCGGCACCTTTGGCTATCAAGAGTCCGGCGAAGCTGTGGATTGGCGGATGGTACAACAACTACGACTTCGTCGGCGATATCGACGAGGTGCGTGTTTCAAAAGTGGCTCGGTCCGCCGACTGGATCCGGCTTCAATACGAGAACCAGAAGCCGCTGCAAACGCTAACAGGCCCTCTCGTGCAACCGGGGAGTGCGTTCTTGGTTTCACCTCTTCAAGTCACAGTAATGGAGGGCAAGAGGGCGACGATTTCCGCCGAGGCCGGCGGCGCGCAAAAGGTCTATTGGATTCTCAAGAGCGAGGGCCGGGAGACAATCGTTGCCGTGGATCGGTTTCAATTCACTTTCGATGCGGGGCGCGTGACCGGCGATAAGGCCGCCACACTTCAGTTCAAGGCGATTTACCCGAATGAGGTGAAGACTCGGGACATCCCCATCACGATCAAGGAGGACATTCAAGAACCGGTTTTTACTTTGCAGGCACCGGCCAAGTGGGACGGACGCGCGACCATCGAGTTGGTACCGCAGATTGCCAACTTGAGCGCCATGCACACGAAGGGGGCAGGGGAGCTGAGCACGACTTGGGTCGTTTCGGACCTCGCGGTGATCAAGGAGACCGCACCCGGGAAGCTCATCCTCAAGCGCGCGCAGAACAGCGGGAACATGACTGTGACGGCGACGTTGCATAACGGCGGGCAGCCGACAACCCGCTCGACCACGATCGCAGTGGCCGAACCTGAGCGCGACTCTTGGATTGCGCGTATGCCAACGAAAGACGAAAAGCCGGAGGATAATCAGTTCTATGCACGCGACGACAAAAACGAGGGCACGCTTTTCTACAACGGCACGCTGAACGAAGCCGCCGACGCGGTCTTTCTCAAAGTGTTTGCGGACGGCGAATTGTACCGGGACGAAAGCAGTAGTCTAACGCCGGAAAAATCCTACGGCTTCTCCGTGAAGCTCAAGCCGGGGCTCATCCGGTATCAGGTGGAGTTTGGCATCAAGAAGAGCGGGATCGAGGTCTTGCTCAATACGGTGACCAATTTGATCTGCGGCGACGCCTATCTGATTCAGGGGCAATCCAACGCCGTGGCGACGGATTGGGGGAAGGATGATCCGACGTTCCTTAGCGAATGGATTCGCACCTTTGGCAGCATGTCAGGCAGCCCAAAAGGCTTTAAATTGTGGGGTGTCGCAGCTCATCGAAGCCGCGACGCCGAAAAGCTGCAGATTGGGTACTGGGGGATGGAACTCGCTCGTCGATTGGTGGAGAACCACCGGATTCCAATTTGCATCATCAATGGAGCCGTCGGCGGAACGCGCATCGATCAGCACCAGCGGAATCCGGAAAATCCGGAAGACATGACGACAATTTACGGACGGCTGCTCTGGCGTGTTCACCAGGCGAAGTTGGGGCACGGCATCCGCGGCATCCTGTGGCACCAAGGCGAGAATGACCAGGGCGCGGATGGTCCCACCGGCGGCTTTGGTTGGGAGACTTACCGGCAATACTTCATCGACTTGGCGGCGTCGTGGAAACAGGACTTCCCGAATATCCAGCACTACTACGTGTTCCAGATATGGCCGAAATCGTGCGCGATGGGCGTCAATGGATCTGACAACCGTTTGCGGGAAGTGCAGCGGACCCTGCCATCCGCATTTTCCAAAATGAGCATCATGTCCACGCTTGGCATCGAGCCTCCCGGCGGCTGCCATTATCCATCGGCCGGTTACATTGAGATCGCCCGGCTCATTTGTCCTCTCGTGGAGCGCGACAACTACGGGAAGGCTTTTACCACATCGATCACACCACCCAATCTCAAGAGCGCCTACTACGCGAACGACCAGCGAGACGCGGTCACGATGGAGTTCGATCAACCGGTGAAATGGGACAACGCCCTCGCAGGCCAGTTTTACCTCGATGGCGAAAAAGGAAGAATCACCTCTGGTTCAGTCTCCGGAAATGAGGTGACGCTCAAATTGAATCCGGCTTCCACTGGTCAGAAACTCACCTATCTCGACAGCAAATCGTGGAACCAGAACACTCTGCTTCGGGGAGAGAATGGCATCGCTGCGCTCACTTTCTGCGAAGTGCCGATTTTGGCTCAGAGGCCGGATCAGCGATGATATCAAAGGATCAGGATAAGCAGTCCGCAGTCCCCCTATTTGACGATCATAGCTTGCAGCTCACGATGATTGACCTTCCCGGTGCCGAGCTTCGGGATTTCTTTAACGGTGATAATTTCGCGCGGTATGCAAAGGTTGGTTAGGCCCTTGGCTTTGATGGCTTCGCGGATTTCGGAGAGCGTGAGCTTGTGTTCATTGGTCACGGCGACGAGCGCCTCACCCTTGTCTTCGCAGGGCCGGGTGATGACGGCGACCTGGCAGCGCAGGCCGTATTGCGGGAATGCTCCGGCCAGCGCGTCCTCGACGGCGGTGAGGCTCACCATCTCGCCGCTTACCTTGGCGAAGCGTTTCATCCGGCCTCGGATGTGCAGGTAACCGTTGGCGTCCACACTCACGATATCGCCGGTGTCGTACCATCCGCCGAGGGCCTGAAACTTCGCGTTGGCGTCGGCATTGAGGTAACCACGCATCACATTCGGTCCGCGTACGAATAGCCGTCCGCCGTCCGCAACGCCTTCAACCGGCTCCAGTTTGTAGTCCATACCCGGCAGTAGTCTTCCCACCGAGCCATAGCGCGGCGCGAGCGGCGTGTTCACGCTCACGCACGGGGCGCATTCCGTCGCGCCGTAGCCTTCGAGAATGCGGACGCCAAATTTTTGCGACCAAACTTGCGCCGTGGCTTCCTGCAATTTCTCCGCTGCAGCAAACAAATATCTCATGCTCCTGAAGTCGTAGGAATGTGCTTTGCGCGCGTAGCCGTTGAGGAATGTGTTGGTGCTGAGAAACACCGTGCAATCGCGGTCGTAGAGCACCGCCGGGATGACACGATAATGCAGCGGTGAAGGATAGATGAAGCTGTACATCCCGCGGACAAGCGGCAGCAAGAGCCCTATGGTGAGACCAAAGCTGTGAAAGAGCGGCAGGCAATTGAACAGCCGGTCGTGATCCGTGAGATCGGTTATGGCCAGCATTTGTCGGATGTTTGCAAGAATGTTGCGGTGCGAGAGCTCCACACCTTTGGGCACGCCTTCCGAGCCCGACGTGAAGAGGATGACCGCGGCGGAGTTGGGCGGAAGATCGAAGGTGACGGGTTGCAGTCCGATCCGGTGTTTGAGAAAGGTCCCGAATTTCTGCGTGCGAGTGATGCTGGCGCGGACATCTTCCAGATAAATCAACTTGATCCCGGCTTCGACAAGACTCTCCACCTTGAGCTTGGCACGCTCCAGGAAAGCCTTCGAAGTGATGATGTGCCTAAGGCCGGCCAGTTCGGCGCACGCTTTCATCGTGGCTGGGCCGGTGGAAAAGTTCAGGACGGCGGGAGCTTTGCGGAGCCTCCAGAGGGCTAGCAGGACAACCGGCGTGGCGTTGATGTTCGGTAGGAGCACGCCGATGCGTGAAGCGTCAGGCCCCGATGCGGCGTGTGCTACTCCAAGCACCTTTTCGAGCTGCTGCGCCAGCACGTCCGCGCCAATGAGCAACTTCCGGTAGGTCAACATCTGTAACGTTGCATCCTCCAGAGCGATGTGATTTGGGCGCTGTTGCGCGGTGTGAGCGATCGCGTCCAGCAGGTTTGCTGGACCGAATTCCATTTCTGATTCGAACTGCTGTTTCAGCATTAAGTCGCGCAGCCAAGTTGTCAGCATCGAGCGGGCCTGCAGGCTGCTGATGTTTTCCTGATTCGGCGGTGTGAGCGCGGAGCTGAAGTGTGCGCTCACCGGCGTGAAGAGCCTCTTCCAGCCGGGATGCGGCGAAAACGGAACTCGCTGCGCGCCGCGCAGGTAGCAGGTGATGACCTTCGCGTGCGTCTTCAACAGCAGGAAGCCCGTGCCATCGAAAAGTTTCATCAACGTCCCGGTGCGAGAGAGCCGCCCCTCGGCGAAGAGCACGAGCTTGCCGCCGCCGGTGAGGTACTCGGCCATTCGCTTGACTGCGTAAGGCGACCCGGGATCGACGGGAAACGTATGACGATTCACCATCATTAAACGGTGCAGCCAGCTCGTTTGCGCGGTGGCGCTGGATGTGACGAACTTCCAATCGTCCTTCATGCAAACGACGATAAACATCCAGTCGATCCAGGAAGTGTGATTGGGAATCAGAAGCACCGGACCGGGTGTGTTCATTACTTCCGCGTTGAACGAACGGAAGCGGAAGAAGAAGCGGAGCAGGAGGTGGAAGAGGGATTTCATGGTTGAGTTTGCAAGAGTGTTTGCACGGTTCGTGGTTCCGTGTGAAGTGACATCTGATCAATGTTCACAAGGCTTTTCTGGAATTTTCAGCCAAGCCACGACCACGGCCACGAGGGCGGCGAGGCAGAAGAAAAGTTGTGATGGGTCGAAGCCCTTTTTCACGTTCACGTAGGCGAAGACGCCAGCGGCGAGCATGGCGGTATTCTCGATGAAGTTCTGGGTGGCGATGGTCTTGCCGAGCTTGTCCTTGTGCGACTCGGCCTGAAGGCTGGCATTGAGGGGAATGAGAAACAGCCCGGCGAACACGCCGGCCACAATGAGCACGCCGATGGCGAACGGCCTTGGCCACGGCAGGCCGGCCCCGGTCAGCCATTGGACTGCTCCGAGCAGGGCGATGGCCACCGCGAGCAAAGCGCCGTAGCGTCGCGTGGCGCGCAAATCGCCCACTTTGTGCAGTTGGCCCGCCAGCAAGCTGCCCACCATCACGCCGATGCTCAGCCAAAGGCCGAGCAGCGCTACTTTGGTCATTGTCTCCAGCTTCAAAACCTGTTGGCCCCACGGCTGGAAATTCATCTTCATCAGTGCTCCGCAGACCCAGAACA
Organism: Akkermansia muciniphila; assembly: GCA_945861765.1. GTDB lineage: Bacteria > Verrucomicrobiota > Verrucomicrobiia > Limisphaerales > SIBE01 > SIBE01. The sequence continues at coordinate 13,919 of CAMAWP010000131.1, forward strand.
GGCCGGTGCCTAAAAGAATGCGGCGCAAGCGCGGACTTGAAAAAAGATGGCTGACGTTGCTGAAGAATTCACCGGTGTTACCACGGAACTGAAGCTCCGGGTACGCCGGCGTCGACTCCATGAAGAGGTTCAAGAGCAGCGATGCGCCGTAGATTCCAGCGATAATTCCGTAAGCGATCATCGAACTCATTTTCTGCGAATTGACCTGATCGGCGACGATCGCGCCAGCGATGTTACCGATGAGAATGGCGACGAGCGTGAGCAGCTCCACCATCCCGTTGGCTTTCACGAGTTTTTCTGTCGGGAGAATTTCCGGCAAGATACCATACTTGGCCGGCGAATAGAAACACGCGCCTATGCCCACGACAAAGTAGCCGGTGGCGAGCGACCATTCACCGATGGCGGCGTGCATCGCTGCGAGCGCGGTGCCTGCGAGCTTCACGGCGTTGCCCAACGCGAGCCAGCGGGTCTTGGAGTAGCGGTCGTTCACGTAGCCAGCAAGCGAGGCGAAGATTAAGTAAGGCACGAACAGGAGACTGGTGTACACGATGTTGGCGACGCTTTGCTGGTGGCTGCTCACCTTGCCTTCGGCGAAAGCTTTCATCACCGGGCCGAGGATGATGGCGAGGATGGCATTGTCTCCGAGCGCGCCGAGGAATTGACTGACGAGCAGGAGCGGGTAGTTGCGGTTGCTTTTCATTGGTTGTCTTTGGCGACGCGTTGAGCGCGGTTGCAGATGTCGGCGAGGTCTCGAGCCAGTTGATTGGCGTGGGTGACCGGTGAGTTGCCCCACACTTGCTCCGCCGCACGGTAGTACACAGGACGAATCTCCCGCAGCAGACCTTGGCCTGCGTCTGTCAGAATGACGCGATAGGCGCGACGGTCGGCGGAATCTTCGCGGCGTTTTAGCAGGCCACGTTGCTCGAGGCGGTCAACGAGGCCGGTAACGTTGGAGCGATGAGTGACCAGGTGCCGACTGAGCTCGACCTGGGTGAGACCATGCGGCGCATCGATCAGAAGATTCAGCACGTTGAACTGACTGGGACTGAGGTTCCAGCGGGCGAAGAAAACGCGACTGGCATTCCAGAGAGCTTCGGTAGCTTGGAGAAGCTTGACGAGCGCATCGTACCGAGGGCCAGGCTCGGCGTGTTTCGATTTCATGCCGACATGTTTAGATACAGACTGTTCAGAGGTCAACTAAAACTTTAGCGTCGATTTTTCAGGCGGGTCGTCGGTAGGAAGTGGGACTATCGAGGATTCTGAAGGGGAGAGTCCTCACATTGATTGGCTCGGGAAAGTGGACTTGGGCGTGAATTTCACTTCCTGTAAATAGAACGGAAGGCTCCCGCGGTTAGCAATGTGTTTCTCTATTCCGCTGCCTCTCGGTCCGCCCGGATCGGATCACCGGCTGACCGCTCTCATGGGGAGCGAACTACTTCCACGGAACAATGTGAACGGCTCGCCACAGCGGAAGCGACGCTCCCGAGCAACCAGCGCTTTCCGTGGCTTAATCCGCGCGCCCCGATAAAGATGCAATCTGCATCCCACGCTTCAGCTTCGTGAAGCAGGACCTTTTTTGGGTCTCCTTCGTAGATATATGGTTCCACGGTGTGCTCACCCGATCGAAGCTGTGCCACGAACTTTCCCGTCATCGTGCAGGCCCAATCCCGAATCCCGCCGACATGATCTTGAACCCAATGTTGACCGAGGCCGCCTGACGACACGAGGCTTTCAAGCTTCGAATCGAGAACGGTGACAACGCGAATCTCCGTGCTAGAGGGCCAAATCCGATTCGCAATCTCGCGGATCACTTCCTCGGCGTCGCTTGAGCCGTCCACCGCCGCGATGATTCGCAACTTGCGGTGATGGGGATGTTCCCGCAGGCGCGAGATCCGAACTGAGCACGAGGCTTCGGCTACGACTTTTGCTGCGGCGCTACCGAAGAAGAGGCGCTGAAATGCTGAATGGCTATGTGCCCCGGCTACAACCAAGTTTGCCTCCCATGTGCGCGCCTTTTGCACTAGAGCCCAGCCAGGAGATTCGGCCACCCCCTCCGAACTGATTTGCCAGTAAGGAAACAGCGCGCTCAAAGTCCGGGCACCACGAACGGCTGTTGCCCGACTCTCTTCCAGAACATGCCGCGCCTGAGCATAAATGTCTTGATCTGTGAGCCGGGTTGCGGGGTTGCGGTTTTCGGCCTCCAAGCTGCTGGCGTTGGTCTGTTCTGGAGGCAGCCAAACGTCAGCGATGGATAACACGAGAGCTGTTACCGGCGTCGGAAGGCACGCGCGAATTAGATCCTGGATTGCTGCATCGGCCGCAGGCGAGCCATCGTAAGCAACTAATATTTTCTTCATATTTGAAGAGGGCCTCATGGTGTGTCCTCACTGGTTACTTAATAACAATGTAGCGTTGCCGCAAGGGCAAAAGCGCGTCCTACCATGGCGCGCTCTTTTCGGTTATTGTTTTTCAAACACCCGGCGAGGTGACGAGGCTCAAATTTCTTGAACCTCTCGCGCCCTTTCGTCAGATCAGAGCCTCGTTACCTCGGCTGCTACGATTTTTAAAACAGGCTCTTAGGATGAGGGTGGGCCGCAGGAAAATCGCAATCACCTGGACAGCCCTTGGCAATCGCAACGGAAGCCTATCCTCTACATAGCTCTTATCCCGAAGGTATTAACGGCAAATTGAACCCGGCTGGAGAACGCATCAAAGAGTTTGTTCAGGCCAGCCGCAGAACAGACGTGAGGATCGGCCGAAAAGAACGAAAGAGAACGAAAAAACCTAAATTCCGGCAATCTTCTTTCGTCTTCTTTCGTTTCTTTCGGCAACACTCCTACGAGAATGCCTGATCCATCCACTCCACAAATTGGCGTGGTGAAAGAATTTTGATTCCCTGGTACTCTTTGAGGGCGAGCAAATCATTGTCGCCCGTAAGAATGATCTCAGCCTGGGCTGCGACGGCTGTGGCGAGCACTTCGTCGTCGTCCACATCGCGGCAGGCAGGCTTGGCGAGTGGCTTTGGTTTCACGACCGTCGCGGCATCCTCGTAGATTTGTAGGAGCGGCAACTTGCTGGGATTGAGCTCAAACTTTTCGACGAGTTTTTCCGCCAGCTCCTCGA
>CAMAWP010000132.1 GCA_945861765.1 Akkermansia muciniphila
AGGAGAACGGAGCCGTAGGGCTTGCCCTTGAAAGAAGTAGTGTTGCGTTTGATGAACATCGGCGTAAGTGACGAGCAGACAATGTCGGAATTGGGACTGGAGCGCAAGATTATTCTTCACATATTAGAGACAACACACTACAGCAATAAAACACCCTGTTACTCGAGGTCCCGTCAAGAATAATTCGGAAATTAGGGGGAAGATGAGTCTGGCTGGCCATGGCTTGCTCGTCGTCCTTGAGCACTTCGCCGGTGGCTTTGTTGAACTTGATGCCATTGCGGTCGTCGGGAATGTGGCTGCCGGTGACCATGATGGCGGGGATCTTTTGCTCCAAGCCGAATAGCGCGACCGCGGGCGACGGAATTTTGCCACAGTTCACTGCGCGATAGCCCATGTCATCGGCGGCGCGGCAGACGGCTTCCATCACGCGGTCGGTGCTGGGGCGGTAATCACCGGCGACGGCGACAGATTCGCCGGCGTGTTTCAATTCACCGATGGATTGGAGGTATTGAAGGAAGCCCTTCGTGTAGGCGAAACAGACGAGGTCGGTCATCGCCGTGGCCAGGCCGCGAGCGCCGCTTGTGCCGAAGGCGACGCCGCTGTTGGCCATGAGTTCGCGGATGGAAGTTTGCATGGGAAAGAGGTTGCCGGGCTTGATTGTGCGACCAAGCTATTTGCAAGGTTGTTTGGTTGGTTGCGGCAGGCACAATTCGCGAAAAACTTCCCAGCCGGCAAGATGGTGGCTGAACGCTTTCAACAAGAACGACTCGACAATTCATGAGCTTCGCGGGCTACTTAAGCTGCCCGTGCTTTCGTAGTCGACAGAAGCTCATATCCGAGTGGATGACTTCGATGCCATTCCCAAGCGGTGGATACCATCTCGTCGAGGGTGGGGAATCTGGGACGCCAACCCAATTCAGTCGCGGCCTTCTGCGCCGACGCCACAAGCCTGGGCGGGTCTCCGGGTCTCCGCGGTTTGGTGACGGTTGGGATTGTGCCTCCACATACGCGTTCGCATGCGGCGATGACTTCCCGCACGGAGTATCCCTCGCCATTGCCGAGGTTGTAGAATCCCTGTTTTCCCGGTGTCAGTGCCAACACATGGGCCTGCGCGATGTCCGTGACGTGGATGTAGTCGCGGATGCATGTCCCATCGGGCGTCGGGTAATCCGTGCCGAAGATTTCGCAGTTGGGCTTCTGCTTCAAAGCGACTTTGAGCACGTTTGGTATGAGATGGGTTTCGATGCGATGGTGTTCGCCACACTGGGTCGTTGCGCCGGCAGCGTTAAAATAGCGGAAGGCGACATACTCCAATCCATGCACGTCGCCGAACCATCGGAGCATACGTTCGAACATCAGCTTGGATTCGCCGTAGGGATTTATAGGCTGCTGTGGCAAATCCTCGGTCATTGGTAGGCGTTCCGGGGGGCCGAAGATTGCGCAGGTGGAACTAAAGACGAATTTCCTCACACCGGCGGCCATTGTCGCTTCCAACAAATTCAAGCCGTTGGCCACGTTGTTGCGAAAGTACTTGCCAGGATGGGTCATGGACTCGCCCACCAGCGTATTGGCCGCGAAATGAACCACAGCTTCCGCACGGCTCTCACAAAGGGCGCGGGCAATACTTTCGAGGTCAGCCAAATCACCCTCGAAGAAAGGTGCCCGGGAATCCACAGCGGCACGGTGTCCCTCGCTTAAGTTGTCGAACACCGTGACGGCGTGTCCGGCATCCAACAATTGCTCGACACAGACTGAACCGATATAGCCTGCTCCGCCGATGACGAGAACGCTATTTGGCATAGTTTTCCTTTGCTTTGTGAATCATTTGTACGAAGTGGATCTCACCCGGTCGTTTATTGAAGTTGATCTCGTTGACTAAAAGCAATTTTCATTTTCACAGCGGGCCCGACGATAGCCGTGCCATAGGCACTGATACAAGAAAACTTCCTATCGAATCCAGCGTCCCAATGATGCTTCTCGTGAGCCCGAACTTCCCCAAAGCCGGGGCGAATCTCGGGTGGGAGTTGGACTGCGGGCATCATGTTGCGCGCGTGCGCTCATATTTCTCGTGATAAAAAACGTTGAAGTTTGATCGCGAATCTTCGCGATCCAGCACGCTGCACGTGTTCATTCGCTCCAGCGATCTTTTCTGCTCTGTCTTTCCGATTGCTGATGTAGAAAAAAATAGCGAATCTCATCCAGCAGCACTCTCTCTCCTTTTTGCACACTGATGTTCTTGCGCACAATCATCAGCCGATACTTCCGGCTGCACTTGTTAGGCTGATAGTCGATTTCCGCGATGTTCTCTCCCACCAAGACCTGATTCTTAAACTCCTTCTCGATCACAATCTGCTCTTTGAAACGGAAGGCTTTCTTCCGAGGATCGCTCAAAATCTCGCACTTCGGCAACCGTTCCAGCTTCTGCCAGGCGTTTGGCGGCAGATCTTCAGCCAGTTGGACCACCTTGGGATGCGCATCCATTCCCAGAATGTTTTACCGACCCGCTTCATCCCACCGGTCCAGCTGGGCCGTATGCGTAAAATTCGTGTCGCCCCGGATCGTCACCTTCCCACCGACCGACGCCACCAACTCCACCGCGCGATCTATCCACTCCACGCTTCCACTGTGACTAGTCGATTGCCCAGGCCGATTGAGCAAGTAGAGCACTTCCTTCGTATTGGCCAAGCTCACGATCAGCGGGGTGTAGCCCCAAATCCCTTTAATAGGATAGTCCGATTCCTTCCTTACATTCTCCGCAGGTTTCGGTAATCGTTCCATCCACATCAATAAACGCTTCCTTCAAAAATCCTTCCGGCTGCACATTCCACGCCGCTTGGCGTGATCGATTCAAACAATCCTGCAGCGATAGAATATCCGCTTGGGCAAAGCGCCGGGTGAAATCTCCCGCCGTGGTCGGGTCCGGAATCCGTTGAGCATCCAGCCCATTGAGAAAGTTTTCGTCCTGCCGCCGTTGCTCGATGTCTTCCCAGCGCACTCCTCCAGCCAGAATGTTGTAGGCGATGTTCAACACATGATCGCTCTCGTGATAGGGCAGGTGGATTTTCAACAACTTCACGTGGCCATTGATATCCTTAACCAATCCCAGACGTTGCACCATCAGATGCATGGCTCCGATGCCCCCGCAATTAACCGCCTGCACTCGCTCGGCCGTCTCGTAGTGAACATTGCTGGCCTGGAACATCGGCCGGGGTTGGTCTTCCCAGTTCTTGGCGCCAGGCCGAGCATCCCGAGGTTGACGGTAATAGAGCCGGACTACCGTAAAGCCATCTGGGATAAAAAGAGCGATCCGGCACAGCCGCTTCGTTGGCTTCGATTCCTTCGTCCACCTCCCGTTCATCTCGGAGCCGCCCAGCGAACCGTGATTAGCGGTCACGATTACCAAGTGGATTGCGTCATGTTTGGACAACACGGTCAGAGCATTCTGAGTTATGACGGTGTTACTACAAGGATGTGGGACGCCGCTAGTGGCAGGGGGATCGCTAGCTTGGGCGGGAATCCAAAAGACAGCGCGTTGCAACCTGCGTTTCTGCACGATGGAGAGAGCGTCATAACGGGATGGCCAGATGGGACAATACGGGTGCGGAATGTTTGCACGGGCAACGAAGTGATGGTCCTGCGCGGACATGCAGACGGCGTGACACGATTGTGCGCGACACCTGATAGTCGGATCATTGTCAGCGGTTCTTTGGATCGAACAATACGTGTATGGGATGCTGAGACGAGACGTCAACTGGCGGTCTTGCACACGAGTGAGCAATCGATCGCCTACGTCAACGTTTCAGCGGATGGGCGGTTCGTCGCCATCGTCGGGGGAAACATTCTTTATAGCACTGGTGGTGGTGACACGGTCGAGGTGCTCGATATCGAAAGTGGTAGGCGGCTCGTAACACTTCGAGGTCACCGGAAACAGGTTCGAGAAGTGTGTTTCTCTCCAGATGGAGAACAGATAGCCACTGTTGCTTTTGACGGGACCGTGGGTATCTGGAACCTCAGAGACGGCCAACGAATGTTTAGCCTCGAAGGACACTGGGACACTGTTACGAGTGTCATCTATTCACCCGATGGGCGAAGAGTGGCAAGCGGAAGTTACGACAAGACTGTTAGGGTTTGGGATGCGACGAACGGAAAGGAAATTGTGACCCTGTGTGGACATGAAGCACCGATATATTGCGTTCGCTTTTATTGCGTTCGCTTTTCGCCTGACGGAACCCAAATCGTCAGCGGTTCTGGAGATCGGACAGTGCGAATCTGGTCTTCCGAAGGTGGCCGGCAACTCAAGCGCCTCCGAGGGCCTGAGGCCAGCATTAATTGCCTATCGATTTCGCCAGATGGCCACCTCGTTGCCAGTGCCTCCGGGGATATACAGCACCAACATCTGCTTGATGCTCACGACAACAAGGTCGGGGTGTGGGACGTGGAATCAGGTCGGTTGCTGTCAGAAATGGCAGGTCACGAGCATATCGCTATCTGTGGTCGCTTCTCGCCCAATAGTAAATTGATCGTCTCTGGCTCTTGCGACGGGACGGTGAGACTCTGGGATGCCAAAACTATGCGATATGTCGCTGCGCTCCGCCCCAATGGCGGCATTGTTTGGGGCGTAAGTTTTTCACCCGATGGACAGCGCATCGCTGTCGGGTTGAATGACAGGAGTAAGAGTGTGCAGGTCTGGGATACGAAGAGCCTTAAGTGTATTGAAGATATTGAGGGCACTTGTGATGCCGATGCCATCGCTGCTGGACCGGTCTCTTTCCCTTATCGGCTACGAGCTGGCGAATTGGAAACCGTAGTCGAAGATGTCGTTACAGGTCGTAAAATCGCATGGCTGCCCGTTGCCCTTGAACAAATGACCACTCATCCTTCGGGCCACCTCTGGGCAGGAGCCTCGGCGAACTACCTCGCCCTATTCCGGCTCGATTTCACTGCGGCGCGTCCGGTTCAGGCACTCTCACAGCCCCCAATCTCCAGCAGACCTGCCGCCAAGAGTTCGCGTCGCCCGCCATCGTGACGGCCCTGCATGATGCTTCTGCTGCGAGCCTGTTGGTCCACCGTCCACATTGCCAGCACCAGCCCGCATTGGCAGTGCCGCGAGCCGACTACATTCCACGACATGAGCGCGCGTAAAAGGGCTTACAGCCCTCACGCGGCTGCGCTCTAAGTGTTTGCCGGCTGCTAGGGGATTTCCTCACCGGTTGGAGCCTGGCCGAGCCGAAGAAATGTTTTCACGAATTCACCTTCTCCGCACGCGATCATGCCGGGAAAGCGCTTGAACCATTTCCCAACGGGCACTTCGGGTTCACCATTGAGCCATTCGGAAAGCAATTGAAGCTGCCCGATTGGGATTTCCCGACCACGCACCCGGTCTTCCAAGTGTGACACGAGCGCACGGGGCACGTTGCGCCGCCGGACTTTAGGCATCCGAATCGTCTCCGTAAAAGCCCGCGATGATTTGTTCCTTCAATCGCTGCGCCTCCACAGGGTCATTCGTCTCCACCATCTTCTTCTCGTATTCCGTCAGCTTCTGGCCGCTCCACGGATGTCGCGTTTCGAGGGTCCGCGCGAATTCCACGACCTGCTTTTGTTCGGCAGGCGGCAGATGTTTGATCTCATCGATGATTGCGGCTGCATTCATATCAGGAAACTAGCTTCCCATTCGTTTCGGGGCAAGCGCCCATTCTTTCGATGCGACTCCGACGTCGCTCCCGGCTTGCCGCGTAAAAGGGCTTGCAGCCCTTACGCGGCCGCGCTCGATTGGATTGCCGTGGTTTTTCTCCAGCTTGTGGGACTCGTCGTCCACCATCAGCACGCGGTCGAGGTCACAGCCGGTCCGCGCAACTTTGCGCAAATCTTTCAGCCAGCTTTCCTCCCGCGTCTGGGCAGACATCTGGCCATGCGCCATGGCTTGCCGTCCCGTCATCCTTGGCTATGATGCGGCCATGACGACGATAACTCTCGGAGAAAACGGCACGCTCGTTTTGCCGGAAGCGCTTCGCAACGGGCTGCACCTCCACCGGGGCGCGAAGCTGGAAGCGGCGGTGATCGGCGATCACATCGAATTGAAACCGTGCGGCAAGACCGCGCCGGATTCCTGGCCGCCGGGCTTCTTCGATCGCATCGCGATTGATGACCCGGCATGCGAGCGTCCGCCCCAGGGGACGATGCCGGCAGGTGTGGAGCTTTGAGGCGTGAAGTATCTCCTCGATACGAACACCTGCATCTCGCTCATGCGCCGGAATGCGCGCGTGCGCCAGAGGATGGAGCTGCTCGCTCCCGGCGATTGCGCGGTGTCGGCCATCACCGCGTTGGCACTGTATCACGGGCTGGAGCGTTGCTCGCAGCGTGAACGCGAGCAGGCGAAGATCGGCGAGCTTCTTTCAGTGGTCGAGGTGCTGCCATTTGGAGACGAGGAAGCAAAGCGTGCAGCGAAATCCCGGCACGCGCTGGAGCAGGCGGGCAATATAACTGGGCCGTTCGACGTGCTCATCGCCGGGCACGCGCTCGCCGCTGGGCTGACGCTCGTGACGAATAACACACGGGAATTTTCCCGCGTGACTGGGCTGATAGTCGAGGACTGGCAGCAGGCAGACCAATGATGTAATTGCCGTGGTTTTTCTCCAGCGTGTGAGACTCGTCGTCCACCATCAGCACGCGGTCGAGGTCGTAGCTAAGCCGCTCGACTTTGCGCAAGTTCTTCAACCAGTATTCCTCGCGCGTCCCGGGGTGATGCCGCCATGGGCCTTCCATGGGAACAGCCGCTTGAATTACGGTGGCATTTTCTTGAGACTGGCGAAGTGAAATAGCCTATGCCCTACGACCTCTTCATTTCCTACGCGCATCAGGGCGACAACACCTCCCGCGAGGCCGTGGCTGCATTGGTCGCCCGGCTACATGCGGAATTGCAAGCCGATTTCCGCCGCCGCTTCAACCGCGATTCGGAAATCTTCTTCGACAAGGAGGATATCCAGGACTTCGACCATTGGCAGGTCCGCTGCCATCGGGCGTTGCGCGACTCGCGCTTCTTTATCGCCTGCCTCTCCCGCACCTATCTGCGCAGCGATGCCTGCCGCTGGGAATGGGAGGAATGGTGCAAGCACGAACAGGAACACGGCCTGTGGGGCCAGGGCGCCGCGTCGCTCTGGTTTGTGAAACTGGAAGACCTCGACGCGCCGGAGGATGCCGCGTTGCTCCGTCGGTGGAAAGGCGACTTGCTCCAGCGCTTCCACATCCAATGCCACGAGTGGCGGCATGACGACCGCGGCAACTTCCTTGATGCGGCGGCCCGTTCCGAATTGCAGCAACTCACCGAGCACGTCGCGCAACGGCTGCGCTTGCTCACGCTGGACCGCGCCCGGCGCGGCAATCTCCCCTGGCCGAACGCAAACTTCGTCGGACGCGAACCGGAACTGGCCAGCCTGCGCGCTGCGTCGCTCGATGCGCCGGAGCAATCCCCGGCTGGCATCCACGCTGTTTTCAATGGAGCAGGTCCACAGCGGATGAAGACCTTTTTTTTCATCCCGCCGGGCTGACTGGAGTTTGGATCTATTGGCTGCCTTCGTCTCCCGGAGGGAGATTCGAGAAAAGCCCGGCAGTTGACTGCCGGGTTCGCATGAGCGATTGCATAAGTCCCGCAGGGACGGCCGAATCCCCCAATGTCCTACGTCAGCTCCTACGGTCTGTTCAGGACAAAGGATCACCCGAGAATAGTTCAACCGTCCCTTCGGGACTTTGGCTATTGACTACCTCATCCCACCCTTGAAAGGGTGGGCTATTCTCGAATCTCCTCTCCGGGAGATGGGAGTCGCAAACCTCATCGGCTACAACAGCACACGGCCGGACAATGTCCAAGCTCCAGGAACCCCTCCGGAGTGAGTCTTCCAGCCCGGACACGGAAATAGTTCCACTGAAAACAGCGGGGAGCCCAAACACACGCGCGACTCTTTTCATTCCGCTCTTTGCCGCCGCTTCGTCGCCGATGACCACCTTTCCGACAAATGAACGCACCTAGGTTGTTTTCAAAACCCCGTAGCAGCCGAGGTAACGAGGCACAAAGGGATCAGAGCCTCCGCACGTCGGCTGCTACGAGTGTTGGAATCGCCTGTTGGCTGGGCCTCGTGATGCTGCTCGGCACGGCGCACTTGATGGCGGCGGACAAAACCAATTCGCCGCTCCTCACGGTCAAGCGCATCTTCGACTCCGGTGAGTTCGGCGGCAACGGGTTCTCCGCGCGCTGGCTGCAGGACAGCTCGGGCCACACGACCTGGGGTCCATCATACCAATTGGCTTTATTGCAGATGATGCAATCAGGACATTTTAGAGCGCCGCTTTTGGCCTTGTGCGAGTTCAAGAAAAACCTACATTGACTCGGACACCGTGAGGACACAACTCCGTATTGGCCAGCGCTGTGTAAAATGAATTTGAGCGGAAAATATTTCGTCGTGATTCTTGCCGCAAGCTCGTGGTGGAGCACTCAGCCTGTCAATCGAGCTGCCGACAGCCCTCAGACTCCGGCCAGTTCAGCTTCCGATCCCCTCAGATCGGTTGATCGCGAACTCAAAGAAAACTTCTGGGCCTTCCAACCGCCGACCAAACCGCCGGTTCCAAAGGTTACGGACCAAGCGTGGGTCAGCAATCCCCTCGACAATTTCATTTTGGCCAAGCTCGAGGAGAAGAAGCTCAAACCGGCACCTGCCGCCGACCGGAGAACGCTCATTCGCCGCGCCACGTTCGATCTCACAGGCCTGCCGCCAAAACCGGAAGATATCGATGCTTTCCTCGCAGACAGATCACCGGACGCCCTGGCTCATGTCGTGGATCGCTTGCTGGCGTCGCCCGAGTACGGCGAGCATTGGGGACGCCACTGGTTGGATGTGGCTCGCTACGCGGACTCGAATGGACTTGATGAGAATGTCGCGCATGGCAACGCGTGGCGATATCGGGACTACGTGGTCGCCTCGTTTAATCATGACAAACCGTTTGACCAATTTCTGATCGAACAATTGGCTGGCGACCTTCTGCCGACCGCGGCCGATCTCAGCGTGCGGCGCGAGCATTTGATCGCGACGGGCTTTCTTTCCCTGGGACCGAAAGTTCTGGCGGAGCCGGATCCGCAGAAAATGGAGATGGATATCATCGACGAGCAAATCGACACCATTGGCCGAGCATTTATGGGGCTGACGCTGGGGTGCGCTCGATGTCATGACCACAAGTTCGACCCAATCCCGACCGAGGATTATTACTCGCTGGCCGGCATTTTCAAGAGCACCAAGACGATGGACAATTTTAAGATCGTCGCCCAATGGCATGAGAATCCTCTGGCGACGCCCGCCGAGCTGGCGGCGAAAGCAACCTATGACAAAATGGTCACGGACCAGAAGCTCGCGCTGACGAATTGGATCCAGCAGGTAAATCAGGATTTGACCGCCGAAGCCCGCCGCTGTGTCGCTGATTATCTTGTGACAGCAACCAAGGTCAATGCTGGCCGCACGAATGAATTCGAACGCTTGGCGGCCGAGGCTCGCCTGAACGCTGGGTTCCTCAAGCAGTGGTATCAACATCTCTCCAAGAGTGTCACCGACACGAACTCGATCTTCCAGGGAGCTTTTCCAGTGGGCATATCGACGAATGAGACAGCCCCTGTCATTGGCCGTTTGTTCCCAGCCGGCGATTATTCGACACTGCGCGAATTGGCCGAGCTGTATCAAACGTTGTTCAATGACGCGGAACGCGCGATGCAAGGCTGCTCGAGCAATTCTCTTTCAAACGCAAAGCTCGAAGCCGCGAGAAAGGTATTGATCGATCCGAAGGGCCCCTTCTCGTTGCCGCCAAGATTTGAGACGTTTTATCCAAGCCAAATCGCCGCCGACTTGAAGGCCAAGCGCGAGGAGGTAGCGCGGCTGGAAGAAAAATCGCCGGAGCTTCCGACGACAATGGGAGTCGAGGACGGGCAGGTCGTCCAAAACATTTCAGTGCATATCCGCGGCAGTCACCTGAGCCTGGGCAAGGAGGTGCCTCGGCAGTTCCCACGAGTTTTCGCGAGAGAGAATCAAGGGGCCATCAACAATAAGGAGAGCGGCCGTTTGCAGCTCGCTCAATGGCTGGCGAGCAAGGATCATCCGCTGACCAGCCGGGTCATGGTCAATCGGATTTGGCGCTGGCACTTCGGTCAGGGATTGGTCCTTTCACCGGACAATTTCGGAAAGTTGGGCGAACGGCCCATAAACCAGCCGCTGTTGGATTGGCTCGCCAAGAGATTTGTGGAGCAGGACTGGTCGATCAAGGCCATGCACCGGTTGATCATGCTTTCGAGCGCTTATCAAATGAGCAGCGCATCCAATCCCGACGCGCTCCGAGTCGATCCGGAAAACCGTCTCATCTGGCGGGTCAACGTTCGGAGGCTCGAGGCTGAATCAATCCGAGATGCCCTCCTAGCGGTCAGCGGCGCTCTGGACCTCTCGACGGGTGGCAAAGCGTTGCAGTTGAAAAATCGTGAGTTCGTCTTCAATCACACATCGAAGGACGCAACGCGTTATGAGGGCTATCGACGCTCCCTCTACCAACCGATCATTCGCAATCATCTCTACGACGTCTTCGAACTGTTCGATTTTCCAGACCCCGCCGTCGAGAATGGAGATCGGACCGCAACAACCATCGCCCCGCAAGCGCTCTTCATGATGAACAGTGATTTAGTGCTGGAGGCCGCCGAGCGCCTGGCGGACGAACTATTGCACGACAAAGCATTGAATGACGCAGAGCGTCTCGAACGCGCCTATCTCAAGTCTTACGGGCGCCCGCCCATCGAGATGGAAATTGCCCGCGGGCTGAAATTCATCGCGCACTCCGCATTCGATAGCGAACCGAAGGTTTCAACAGCTAGCCTCCGACGCTCGCGCGCCTGGCAAGACTTGTGTCAGATGATCCTCGCGGCCAACGAATTCGTGTATGTGAAGTAGTCTGCACTTTGAGATTCAAATGGACCCGCTCAACCCTCCGAGAGAGGCCAGAACAAAGAATCGACGGCGCATCCAAATCCGCAGTGAACGAGCGCGTCCTTCAACTCGGTTCTGTTTAGCGTCCTTTGTGTCTGCCTGAGGGACTAATGAACAGCTATCCTAACACCCTCATTTCGCGGCGCCAGATGCTTCGCCGTAGCGCGGCGGGCTTTGGCTACTTGGCGCTGTCCGCGCTCTTGACAGACGAGGCTTTGGCGGAGGCTGCCACGCCCAAATCCATCGAGCCGCTGACGCCACGGCCTCCGCACTTTCGAGCGCGGGCTAAACGCGTGATTTTTCTGTTCATGAAGGGCGGGCCATCCCAGGTGGATACCTTCGATCACAAGCCCCTTTTGCAACGCGATCATGGGAAGCCCCTGCCCTTCGACAAACCGCGCGTGCAATTTGCCAAAACAGGTAATCTGCTGCGGTCCCCGTGGAAGTTTCAGAAGCACGGCCAGAGCGGAATCGAAGTGAGCGAACTATTTCCGCATGTCGCGGGTTGTGTGGACGACCTTTGTATCATCAATTCACTGCACGGAACGAACGCCGCGCATGGCGGCGCGGTGCTCAAACTTCATACCGGGAGTGATAATTTCGTTCGTCCGAGCATGGGATCGTGGATCACTTACGGATTGGGCGCCGAGAATCAAAACCTTCCCGGCTTCATAACCATTTGCCCGACGCTGGCGCATGGCGGCTTGAACAACTGGGGCTCCGCCTTTCTCCCTGCTCCCTTTGCTGGCACCCCACTTGGCAACGCCAGCCTCCCGGCGGATCAGGCCATCGTCCGTTACATCAAGAACGCCCGCACCTCGCCCGAACGGCAGCGGAGCCAGTTGGATTTGCTCGCTCAGATGAATCAGGCCCACTTGCTCGAAGCGGGACCGAACCTGGCTCTGGAAGGACGCATTAACTCTTTCGAGCTGGCGTTCCGGATGCAGACCGCAATGCCGGAAACTCAGGACATCTCCAGGGAAAGCCCGGCAACGTTCAAACTTTACGGCATCGACGATAAGATAACGGAGAACTTTGGACGACAATGTTTGATGGCCCGGCGTTTTGCGGAAAGTGGCGTTCGATTTATTCAAGTCACGCACAGCGATTCGAACGTTCAATGGGATCAGCATGGCGACCTCAAAAAGGGACACGCGAAAAATGCGCTCGAAGTGGATAAGCCCATCGCCGGCTTGCTCACAGACCTCAAAGCACGCGGATTACTGGCCGACACGTTGGTGGTATGGGGCGGCGAATTCGGTCGTACTCCAACAGCTCAAGGCGATGATGGGCGCGACCATAATCCCGAGGGCTTCACCATGTGGCTGGCCGGCGGTGGTGTCAAAGGCGGGACCAAATACGGCGCCACCGATGACTACGGCTACTACGCGGCCGAAGACAAAGTTCATATCCACGATTTGCACGCAACCATCCTGCACATTCTCGGACTGGATCATGAAAAGCTGACCTACCGATATGCGGGACGGGATTTCCGACTGACAGATGTGCATGGGCACGCCGTAACCGACATCCTCGCCTAATTTCTCGTTCCGGAGCGCTCGTCCCCGCAGCAATGCTCACATTGGACTTCGCTCTGACCAATACTTTCTATCGTGAGAATTGCCGCGAAGAAAGGCAGCAATTCTCATTTTGGCCCGCATGTAGTCCCGGCTTTAGCCGGCCGCCCCGTGAAAACCGGCTAAAGCCGGGACTACATACGACGAGCGGACAGTGTCCTGGGCCAAAATGACAGTTGCCGCGAAGAAAGGACACAAAAAGGATGCAATGGTAATACAACGGTAACATGAGCTCTGTAAGGTCATCGTCGAAATCAAGGCCGTGAAGGCCACAACTCACGCATCCAAACACAGGACACAACTATGAAAAAGCTCATGCAGTGGTTCGCGGCGACAGTGATCATCGGGTCGGTATTGGCGTTCCCATCGAGGGCGGCGGAATCGGCCTCCGTCCTTTTGCAGAGAGGAATCTTCGCCGAAGAGACGGAAGGCAATCTCGACGCCGCGATCAAAATCTACGAACAAATCGCCGCCGAATCAGCGGCCAATCGCCCGGTCGTGGCGCAGGCGCAATATCGGCTCGCGGTGTGTTACCAAAAGAAGGGTGCCAAGGGGCAAGCGA
This sequence comes from Akkermansia muciniphila, assembly GCA_945861765.1. Lineage (GTDB taxonomy): Bacteria > Verrucomicrobiota > Verrucomicrobiia > Limisphaerales > SIBE01 > SIBE01. The sequence continues at coordinate 13,143 of CAMAWP010000132.1, forward strand.
TCACGACGCTCAATGAGCTATTGAAGCAATTCCCTTCGGAAGCAAGGCTCAGCCAAATGGCGCGGGAGATTCTGGCCGAGCTGGGGCAAACACGGTCCGAACCCGTAACGATTCGCAAACTTCCGCTGGCGGACGCCAGTTGGGTCATGTCGGTTTCGCCCGATGGGCGGTTCATCGCCTACATGGACCAGGATTGGTCGTCGATCTTCATCTATGAAACGGCCAGCGCAAAGACCTGGCAAGCCGTGAAGGCCGATCCCGAGGGTTCGTGGAGCGTGGCGTTTTCTCCCGATGCGAGCCACATTGCCTACGACAAAGCCGGAGGGGTCTGGGTGGCGAAAGTTGACGGGACGGACCCCAGGGAACTGTTCAAGCCCGACAAAAAGCTAGGCACGATCTACCCGATAGCATGGTCATCCGCCAGCGGGCATGTGCTCGCCATTTTGCGGAACTCAGCCCAGAACCTCAGCTCGCTTGTCTCCTTGGATGCCAAGACGCGGGAAATGAAGGAGATCATGCCCTCTGCCAGGAATTCCGATTGGTCCCTTTCTGCAGACGGCCGTTACCTGGCGCGACTGAGTGGGCGCAGGGTGACCGTCGTGGACCTGACGTCGCGAACTGAAGAAGTGCTTGTGGAGGACCACGTCCAGCAACTTGTCGGCTGGTCCCATAACGACTCGGAGTTCCTCTTCTCCAGCGATCAGACGGGCGCAAAGAGCTTGTGGACCATCGCCGTGAAATCGGGCCAACCCTCGGGCGGTCCGCGGTTCGTCAAGGAATATGCCGACGGGACGGGCGTAGGCGGTGTCACCCGCGACGGGAGCATTTTTTACACTGAGGATAGGAACTCGGCGAACGTATTCTTGGTGTCGGCGAATTTTGAAACCGGAGATATCTTGGGAGAACTGCGGCGGGTCACGGACCAGTTCCCCGGCGTGCAAACAACACCCGCTTGGTCCAAGGACGGGCAGAAACTGTTCCTGGCCATTCAGGGCGGGCAACGCCGCTTTGTGGCCGTTTCGGTGCCGTCTGGGCAACAGCAAGATTTTCCAGTGGCCACGCTTTTCGCCGGGATTAGAGGCTATTCGTGGTCGAAGGACGGCACATTCTTGCTCGTGGACGCGCGCAAATTATCCGGCTCGAGAGGCACGATTGGCGGCATCCATCGCTTCGAGCCTGCGTCGGGCAAAGTCGAGACCATGGTGACCGCAATGCGTCAGGAACGGCTCGATCATCCCCGGCTGTCGCCGGACGAAACAGCATTTTATTTCGTGCGCAAGAAATCCACGACGGCGGCGGATGGCAGTCGCGACTGGACCGATGTCATCATCCGCCGCGATTTGGGCACGAAACAGGAGGAAATCGTTTATCAGCCGACCAAAAGCATTCGGCTGTGGATGCCATTCGAGCTTTCTCCCGATGGCTCGCGCCTGGCCATTGTCGATGTCAACGAAAGCAATAAGGAAGAGTTCGTTGCCACGCTCAAAGTGCTGACGCTGAGTGGCGGCGGTCAGAAAGAAGTGCTTCGCCTGGCTCCGCAGGAGAATGTGAGTTCGCTTGCCTGGACGCCCGACGGCAAACGGCTCGTTTACACGAAAGAAACCCCGAACAAGGAGAAGAAAGGGCCGAAGCCAACGGCGATTTGGTCCACGGCGATTGACTCAGGGCAATCCGTAACACTGAAACTCTCCCAGCCGGATTTGCATGACTTCGCCATCCATCCGGACGGACGCCAGATTACGTTCCAGACCGGGTCGGTCGGTGACACGGTCGAGGTCTCGGTCATGGATGGACTGATTCCCAAGCAGCTCGCGTCAAACGCCGGCACGCGGCCTAAAGCCATCGCCCAGGGTTCCCCTGCCGGTACGTGGACGGAAATCTTGTTGAGCGAAATCGCGGGGCCGAACAATACGATTTTCGACCGGAAACTCGGCGTCACCGCCACGATTCCGCCGGGTTGGACGATTAAGAATGCGATTCGATATCCCGCCGGGCTAAACCCGCGATGGCCCGAGGGATTTACAGGCATCATGTTCTCCTTGCCGGAAAAACCAATGGACGGGCGACTAGGTTATCAGATCTACGAAAAACCGCGGCCGATGCGGGCTGCCGAAGCTGATGCCTGGCTGCGCGATTGGGCGCTTAATTACGCCGCGAACATGAACGACATGTCGGGCTTCGACAATTATAGGCATCGTCCGGAGAGTTACGCATCCCGTCAGGTCGGCGGACACCCGGCCCTGAGTTGGACGACAGCCTTCACGAGGGCCGGTACAAACTGGACGGGATATGTGACGCTGATCCGGAGCGAAAAAGGGCATGCGGCTATTTTTTGTCAAGCACCGGCCATGGAGCTTGTCGCCAGCCGCCCCGCTTTTGAAGCCCTTGTCGAGAGCGTGCGCCTTGACGCCATCCGCACAGCCAACGCGAGCCCGGTCGAAGGCGCGCGGATCAAGACGATCGCTGAGAGTTCCCCTGCAACTGGGCGTATGGATATCCCGTTGGAGGAAATGTCCGGGACGAACAATACGATCCTCGATCGGGAAATCGGACTCTCATTTAGGCTCCCCACGGGTTGGAAAATTAACGCGACCGTGCGCCACCCCAGCAACCCCAATAGTGGAGCGAACATCATCGATTTGACTCCCTCCGGCAGCCTTCCTTCGCCAGCCGGGGGCTTAATCTTTTTTAAATCGCCCATTGTCTCCTATGCATTGGCGAGACTTAACTACGATGTTGAAACGCTCTCCGCCTCGCTTGCCAACTCGGGCATCGGTCCAAGACCCACAGCGCCTGCCGAGCTGGACTCCTGGTTGCTCAAGCATCCGCAGAAAACCGCCTTGCAGAACATCGAGAACTATCCCGACTACAAGACTCGTCCCGAAAGCATCGTCCTACGAACGATAAGTGGGCAAAGGGCGGTGAGTTGGTTGGCCGATTTCACCCATAAAGGCCAGTCCTTCACCGAATATCGAGCACGAATCAGCGGCCAAGAAGTCCGGGCCATGGTCTGGATGCAGGCCCCGGTAGCGAGGTTCGAGGCCCTGCGCCCCGCTTTTGAAACCCTGGTCGAGAGCGTGCGCCTTGACGCCGTTCGTCCGCCAGCCGGGAGCCCGGTCGAGGGCGCGCGGATCAAGACGATCGCTCAGAGTAACCGGACGGAAATCCCCCTGGACCAAATCTCCGGGCCGAATCAATCGATTCTCGATCGGACGACGGGTATCGCGGCAAACATTCCGATCGGCTGGGAAATCGCCAGTGCCATTCGCTGGAGCCTGCCGCGGCTGACGATACACTTTCGCGTCAAAGGGGACGCGAAGGCACGGGCAAAGTTGACCTTCGCCAACCACGATTCCAAATCCTTGCCGGTGGCCGACGTCGGTTCCTGGCTGCGCACATGGGCGGACAACACACGCCTTGATCGCTTGCCGGATGTTCCCGACTACAAGAATCGTCCCGGGAGCTTCGTCGCCCGAACGGTTGACGGACGCCGGGCGTTAAGTTGGATACGCGATTTCCAGGAGGACGGGGAGCCTTGGAACGAATATGCAACGGTGGTTTACACCGAAACAGGAGTCGGCTTCATCTACATAGCGGCACCCACAACGAAAGTTGAGGCCCTGCGCCCCGCTTATGAAACCCTGGTCGAGAGCGTCCGCTTTGACGCCGTTCGTCCGCCATCCGGGAGCCCGGTCGAGGGCGCGCGGATCAAGACCATTGCTCAGAGTAACAGGACGGAAATTCCGCTGGAGGAAATTTCCGGTCCGGACAATTCGATTCTCGATCGGAAATTTAAGCTTTCGGCCACACTCCCCGCAGGTTGGGCGATTACAAGTGCCGCGCGAAGTGGCAATGGAGACAC
>CAMAWP010000133.1 GCA_945861765.1 Akkermansia muciniphila
CGGCGTCTCGCCGGCGAGTTGCTGTGGCGAAATTAGGAACACGCCGGCGAGACGCCAGCGCTCCCAGGTCAGGTTCATGGAGAGAACTGTTGCGTCCCGGTTGCCGAAGTCCACATCCTTAGTTTTCTCTTCGATTTGCAATTTGAATCCGTTTTGCAAACAACCCATAGTAAAGTTTGCTGTAACCTTGTGGCATGGAACGTAGTCTTTTCTTAACGAATTTGAAAATGCGGTTAAATCAAATGTTCGTAAGCATGGGGGCGAAAGCATTCGCAACCGGCGTTGTTCTCTTGGTTTCCATATCTGCAGCTCAAGGCGCCGAGAACGTGATGCTGACTGGCGTGCCTGATTACGCGTGGCATGCCGGTTGTTTCGGGACAGCGGCGGGAAACTTAATGGGCTATTGGGATCGCCATGGTTTTCCGAATTTCTACACCGGACCGACCGCCGAAGGACTCGCGCCTCTGAACAGCGCCGGCATCAATGTGGGAGTCCAATCCATGTGGGCTTCCAAAGCTGGATTCGATGGGCGCCCGAACGATCAACTCGGTCATATCGACGATTATTGGATCCGTTACAATCACAGCGCGGACATGAGCTACGAAAGCACCGATCCGGACCCTTACCTGGCGGCGGGTCGGCCTGAGCACGCACCGGATTGCATCGGCGATTTTATTGGATCCAGCCAAAACAAGTGGACTGAGATGAACGGGGAATGCAACGGGAACATCGACGGCTTTGCATTTACTTTCTGGGATTCAACGGGCAACAGGCGGATTAACTACGTTCCGCCGCCTCAGGATAATCTGGTTGTCCGAGACACGCCGTCGGGGCTCAGGGCTTGGACGCAGTATCGCGGCAACGACGGCGATGTCTTCTCGCAATTGACCGACTTCAACCCAAGCATCGCCAGCGGCCATGGTTTTGCCTTTGACGATTTGAAGGCAGAGATTGATGCGGGCTATCCGGTCATGCTTTGTTTGCAAAACTTTAACGAGAAATCACGATCGTTGCTCGGGATGGATCGAGCCAACCCGATCGTGCATGGAATGCTCGCTTACGGCTATTACATCGCGGATAGCGGAACACGATACGTCCGTTACAAGACCAGTTGGGGCAGCAGCGGAGACACCCGAATCCGCGCGTGGACTCCCGCCGAGTGGGAAGCTTTTTTACCAGTCCGTGGAGTCATCGGCTTCCATCCCCTCCCCCAGATTACGAGCATCACGCGCAATCAAGACAAACTTCTCATCAAATGGGATGGCCCTTCGTCCACGCTGACAAATCTCATCACCGGCACCTCGACAGACCTCCATTGGTATGTGGTGGAACAATCGCCTGGGGTCCAGTCCACGAGCTTCCGTGCGATAGCGGAACCAACCACAACGCACGAGGCGACAATCACGAATTGCTGCGAAAACTCGACTTACTTCCGCGTGCGGCTCGTGGGGCAGTGACCGAGGAGCAAACTCCCCGGACCTCGCACGCGCAAGGCGACTCTGAACCCACCCCTGCCCCTCCCAAGAGGGGAACGGACATCGATTCCTTGAAACAAAGCTCCCCTCCTGGGCGGGGTAGGGGTGGGTTCATGGAAAGGGAACACCTCCAAAATTGGATGTGAGTTGGAGCCACGAACCCATCCACTGGTGGGGCGAGACTCCGTCGAGTCCTGATATTCTGAGCGGAAATAATGTCAGGGTTCGACGGAGTCTCACCCCACCCAGGCCGTCAGCCCGACTTTAGAATAGCTGAGGGTGTGATCGCATGAGATTATCAATGTTCTCAGCGGTCACGAGCAGGAAGCGCTTGTCAAATTCAGCTTTGTCATCTCCCCCAGAAAGCACGGTTTCAGGCGGAGCACCCGGTTTGTTCAGGATCGCCGCGACAATTTTCCCAGACTTAACCGCTCCCTGAATGGCTTGTTGGTTTCCCAGAAACCGCCAGTCAGGCAGTAGCAGTGCAAATCTTGGAACATCCGATTTGCGCCAGATTTCGACTTGAGCCAGGTTGACCGGCAGACCGATCAAACTCACAATCAGATCACACTCGGGATTTTCTTTGGCCAGTTTATCGAAGGCATTTTCTGCGACCAGAAAGCTCAAAGGCGTCGTCGTCCTTGGATCCACCTGAACTGACCTTGGGTTTTTAAGAAACTCGGGCCGGACATCCGGAAAAACAACTTTCATCTGTGTTGCTTTCCCAAATCCCTTGCGCAATCCGCTGAGGCCGGCCTCCTCAAACGCATAGATCTGAGGGTCGCGTCCTCCCTTCTGCGTGAACGGATTTGAAACCACCAAAACCGGCTTGCCTGAGTAATGAGTCTCGAGGTATTGAGCGAGGAACCGCGTCGCCAACTCACGATGCGACATGGCACCGCGCGGAGCAGCGTTCCCGATTCGATGGTAGAGCCAAGCGCCAAGAGCAATCGCCACTGCACTGGCAGCCCAAATCAACGCCGCCCTGGACGATGCTTTCATAGTCCGCAACCAAGTCAGTAGTAAGCAGGGACGGTGTCTCGGTCATAGAGAGCACTGATGCCTAAACTTTCAAGGCGCGGCCTCTTGGTCGCTTCCACGTGGCCATCGATAAACAATCCATTGGCTTTCTGGCTGTGTCGGGCATGAACTTCCTTGTCGGACTCGGTGCGGAAATAGTAGTACTGTGCTGCTCCGATCCCCTGGCGCCCCCGACTCGTCGTGTCCGCCAAGTGCATATATTCGGTCGGCTTGACGATCGATTCGATTTTTAAGAGTTCGCCAAAGTCGCCACTGCTATTTTCTCGAGGAGGGTCCTGGCGAACACCGTAAGTTTTGAACCAGTTCGTAAATCGGCGCGGAGCATAGGTAGGACAAACAAATATGTCGAAAGGCTTGAGGTTTTGGTTGGTGCTCAAGATGCTGGCCCACGTAACCCCTGCTTCCAAGGGAGCGTCTATTTGCACCAATCCTTTGTGATCCTCAGAATACATGAGCGTCGCCAGGCCAAGTTGCTTCAAGTTATTCAGACAACCAGTCTCCTGGGCTTTCGCCTTGGCTTGATGGAGAGCCGGGATCAACAGGCTCGCGAGGATTCCGATGATCGCAATCACCACCAATAGCTCAATCAGGGTAAACCCCGGCCTCTGATACCGACCTTTAATTGTCATAACCATGTGCATTCCTTAATAGTTCTGGCTTCTTTCAAATTGTCCCACTTACAGTATAGTCTATGTTGTTGCCGGGTCAATTACAGCAATGCGCGTGCCCATTTTGAAGCTATCTTCAGCAGAGCGGGTGATTGCCGGGCGATTCGCTCCTCTTAACTTCGGATCACGAAAACGGAGGTTTCTCCGCGCGCGGTTTCTTCACGGATGCTTCACTTATGCTGTTTAATTCCGAACTGTTCTTCAAATTCTTCGCTGCGTTTCTCCTTCTCTATTACCTCGCGCGCCACCATTTGCAGGCACGCAATGTCCTGATCGTCCTCGCGAGTTACCTCTTTTATGGCTGGTGGGATTACCGATTTCTGTCATTGCTGATCATTTCCAGCGTCGTGGACTTCTGTGTTGGCCTCGGATTAGAGCGAAATCAGAACCCGGCGCGAAGAAAGTTTCTCCTTGGTTTAAGCCTGACAGGAAACTTAGCCCTTCTTGGATTCTTTAAGTATTACGACTTTTTCGCCCAATCGTTAACGGTGGCGTTGGAGCATTTGGGTCTGCCTTTCAACTTGCGGACGCTCGATGTCATCCTTCCAGTTGGCATTTCTTTCTACACATTCCAGACCATGAGCTATGCCATTGATGTCTATCGGCGGGAGATCAAGGCCACGGCCAACTTGGTTGACTTCCTCGCCTATGTCTCATTCTTTCCTCAATTGGTTGCAGGCCCCATCGAACGCGCCCAGCATTTGCTGCCGCAATTCGCTCAAACCCGGATCATCACCATGCCCATGCTCGCCGAAGGCATTTGGCTCTGCCTTTGGGGAATGTTCAAGAAAGTTGTTATTGCAGACAACCTCGCGCCGCTCGTGGAGATGGTTTATGGCAACGCCGACGCCGCCGGCCCAATGATCGCTCTCGCCACCGTCGCTTTTGCATTCCAGATCTATGGCGACTTCTCGGGCTATTCCGACATCGCTCGCGGCACGGCGAAAATCCTGGGATTCGATATCATGGTAAACTTTAACGTTCCTTTCGCTGCAAAGAATATTCGCGAATTCTGGCGGCGCTGGCATATCAGTCTCTCCACCTGGCTGCGGGACTATCTCTACATCAGCCTCGGTGGCAATCGCGGCGGATCGGGCCGAACATACTGGAATTTGTTTCTGACAATGCTCCTGGGCGGTCTCTGGCACGGAGCAGCCTGGAATTTTGTGCTCTGGGGTGCTTGGCACGGGATTGGATTAGTCACTCATCGGCTCTGGACTCAAGGACGCGAGGCATCTGGTGGACTGCTGAAACCCAGTGCTCTGACGAGTTTCCTCAGTTGGACTGCGACCACTGCATTTGTACTTTATGGCTGGCTCCTCTTCCGCGCTGGATCGTGGGAGCAAGTTGCCTTTTTAACTGGGAGATTGGCTGACTTTTCCCTCCCGATCTGGGCCAAAAGTTATTGCATCAATCTTCTGGCCTTTACGTTGCCTTTGGTTGCAGTGCAGTTTTGGCAGGAAAGATCGGCCAATTTGTTGGCACCGCTCACTTTGCCGCGCTGGGGCCAAGTCGTCTTGCAAGGAGCCTTGCTGATAGGCATCGCGCTGTTTTGGGGAAAGGAAAAAGTTCCATTTATTTATTTTCAGTTCTAGCAAGTCATGAAAAGTCACGAATGCGAATTTACTCTTCCAGAACTCATCCGGTTGATTGCCTGGCCGCTGTTTCCCGTGGCCTTGTTTGCAGCCTCCATGCACCTCGGAGCAGCCCTGCGCTGGCTGCCCAGCCCTCGCGCCGTTTTGGATACCGATCGCACCATTCTTTTTCACCAAGCGGCAGCCAGCCGAGGACCGCACGAGGCGAGGCTGCTGCTAATCGGCGATTCGTCTTGCCTCATGGACGTTTCCGCCGAGCAACTCGAAGCGTCGCTGCCCGCCAGCAACTCGACGTTGAATCTCGGCACATTGAGTTATCTCGACCTACCGGCCTACGCCTCTCTCCTAGAGCATTATTTTGCCACCAACTCCGGACGGGTGCGGACCGTGGTGCTGCTGATGCATCCTGAGGCATTGAGGCGAGTGGCACCGACGGATTACCACGTCAATGCGCTGAACTGTTTCCTCAGAGGAATCGATTTTTGCGACCCTGCTGCCAGCCCGCTTTTTTGCTGGTTCGGCGGCGCTATCTTCGACGGAAGATTATTAAGTCGTGCCATTCCATTGCCTCTGGCAGGGAGCTACGGAAAACGATACGGGTTCACTTCGGATTTGTGGCGATATCTTTCCGAACACAAAGGAAGCGCGATCGATCCTGGGAAATTTGATCCAAAGTCGGCGCTAGGCAACGCAGAATATCGCCTGGCCAAGCAATTGGAATCTGCCAGCAAGATCTTTCGCGCAGCAATCCCTGCGGGCGTAAAGTTGGTGGCTGGAATGACGCCAACTCCCGAAAGCTTTGCGGAGCGTGGCTTCCCCTCGAAATTCAAAGAGTTGCTCCAGGGTTGGAATGAATGGCTCCACGCCGACGTGATTCTGGATGATCTGCCGGCGACGCTTCCCGACCGACTCTTTGCCAGCACCGCCCATCTAAACGAAGCAGGCAGGCGAGTTTATACCAGTCTTGTGGCCCGGAGATTGGCCCAACAATTGCCTGATAAGTAAACTCTATCGTCTTTCTGAAATGGATTGCGGAACACCGTCGTTTCGGCAATCCTCCGGCCGCGTAAACGATACTCACTATGTTCAAACAATTACTCCTTTGTACTGCTCTGCTGCACGGCGGTTCTCTGTTGGCATTCAGCGCCTCTGTCACCTTACAGCCTTCGGAAGATACGTCGCTCTTCGAGACCAGTCCGGACGATAACCTCGGCTCGTCGGACTTGGCGTCGGGCACGACGAGCGCGGGTCTCAAGAGCCGCGCTCTAGTCTGGTTCGATTTCGAGGGAAGAGTCCCCGCGAACGCGACGATCACATCGGTGGAGTTGAGCTTCCGCGTCACCAAAGCACCGCCCGCCGCTGTGACCTCCACCTTTGGACTTCATCGAGTCTTGCAGGATTGGGCTGAAGGAACAAAGAAAGGCGTCCAGCTCGGCGCGGCTGCGACAGCAGGTGAAACCACATGGAACGCGCGTTTTTTTCCCGACGTGCATTGGAGCACACCGGGGGCTGCCGCTCCTATCGATTTCGTGGCGAAGGCAAGCGGCTCTCGCTCGATCGCCGGCCTCGGCAATTACACGTTCCCTTCCACATCGGACCTCGTCGCCGACGTGCAATCGTGGCTGACAAATCCGCAATCCAACTCCGGTTGGATATTGATCAGCCAGTCCGAGGGTACACCGCGAACAGCGCGGCGGCTCGGCTCGTCGGAGAGTCCGAGCACCTCGCCGTCGTTAGTGATCCAGTTCAACACGCCGGCTCAGCCGACGCCGCCAACAATCGACACTCATCCACAAAATCAAACCGTGGTAGCCGGCACTTCTGTCACTTTTAATATCATCGCGGCAGGCACAGCGCCCTTAAGCTATCAATGGAAACTCAATACTTCCGACCTGCCTGGCGCGACGAGCGCAACTCTCGCACTCTCCAAGGTGCAAGCCGCCGATGCAGGAAGCTACACCGTCGTCGTGAGCAACGCAGGAGGATCCATTACCAGTTCGCCAGCGACCCTCACGGTAATCAATCCGGCAACCCCGCCTACGATCACCCTGCAGCCGGAAAGCCAGAGCGTGACGGTGGGCGCGAATGTCACCTTCACTATCGCGGCCACAGCGACTGCGCCAGTCAGCTACCAATGGAGATTCAACGGCGCCGATATTCCCGGCGCGACAAACCCAAATCTGACGATCAGCAATGTACAAGCATCAAACGCCGGAACCTATACCGCCCGCGTGCAGAACTCAGGCGGCTCAATGACGAGCGCAGCCGCAGTGTTGACGGTGCAATCCTTGCCGCCGCCGCCGACTCGGAATCGATGGACGATCATGATTTATGGGCATGCGGACCATAATTTGACGGGCAGCTTGATCGCCGACATGCAAGAGATGGAGGCCTCGGGGAGCGGACCGGACTTCAATATCGTGGTACAAGCGGATTTCGACGCTTCGTCACCGGGGAACACGGCCGGCGGTTTGCCCACCGAGTTCGCCAAAGGAGTGACTCGGTTTCTGATCCAAAAAGATACCGACCCCAGCACCATCACAAGCACTGCTGTCGAACGCCTGCCTGAATTGAACATGGACGATCCAGCGGTGCTGACGGGGTTCGTGACGTGGGCAGCGCAGAAGTATCCTGCGGATCGCTACGGACTGATCCTTTGGAACCATGGCGGGCAATGGCAAGGTTTTGGAGGTGATTCACAGGACGGCACTTTGAAGGACACAGGCGTACTTTCAACCGCTCAACTGCGAAAATCATTAGGCAGCGCCATGCAAACCGCCAGCATCGCCAAATGGGACTTCATCTCTTTCGATACCTGTCTCATGGGCGGCGCCGAGGTGTTGACTGATTTTGTCCCGCTGACAGATGTGTTCATCGCTTGCCCGGAAATCGATTACGGCGACGGATGGGATTACGCAGCCAGCTTCGATTTCCTGAAGGCGAATCCAGCAGTCAGCGCAATCGACTTTGGCCGCGCAGAAGTGAAGCATTGGGAAGCGCATCATCTTCAGCCGGGAAAGGAGGCGGATTTGAACCTCGCCGCGCACACCCTTTACGACCTCACGAAATACGCCACGTTCGAGGAAAAGTTCAATGCTTTTTCGACTCTTCTCCGTCAGTCCGCTACGCCCCAAAATCTGTCTCTTCCCCGCGTCAGGCTAGACACCACGCAATACAGCCTGTCCGGTGTGAAGGATATCGGCAAGCCCACCGACTTCATAGATGTCGGCGAACTGGCGGATCGAGTGGCGGCCGATGCGTCGAGCGACCCGGCGCTCAAAACCGCTGCGCTCGACATGGTGAGCAGCATCGACACAATGGTCGTCGCCAAAGTGCGCGGCACCAAGAAGCAGCTCACACACGGGCTCTCGGTTTACTATCCCATTGAAGGTGCGAAGGACAATCAGGGCTACCTGGCGTTAAGCCTGTCATCGAAACCGGGATCGGCTTGGTCTCAATTCTTGGCAACAATCACAGAGAACAAAACGGGCGACACCGTTGCGCCCGACATTTCAAATGGTGACATCGCGCTTGCCAGCCTCACGCAAGCCGGGGCTTCGCCAGCATCCTTCTCGGCTTCGGTGGCGCAACCAGCGAGCATCAGGGTCAAGGTGATCAACGGCTCGGATGCCTACTCGATGCAAGCCTCGATTGTGGACAATCATTTCACCGCCAAAACCAACGAGTACGTTTACCTTGGCGAATTACTGTTCGCACCCGTCAACGGCGTCGGGACCTACAACATCCAATGGAGCGGAACACTGCCGATGTTGTCGAGCGCGGCGGGCACAAACGCCGCGGTCCTAGGTGGCTTCTTCGACGATCTCGGCAGCGACATCATGGTCAGTTATGCGGAGTACGTGCCGCCCAAGTCCACGGACACACAGATTGTCGCTTTGCTGACGCAGATCAAAGGAAACAAGGGAACGGTCATCAACGTGCTGGATGCCGAAGTTGAAGAATTGGCGCCTGCGGGAATTGACATTGAAGCCGGAGGCACGCTCACGCCCTTATATTATATGGAGCAGCGACAGGGGAATGATCCCGACAAGTGGCAGAGTGACGACGTACGGAGCAAGTCGAGCATTGTTATTCCACCGAACGGGCTGAAAGGGCTGACGGTCAACATGGCTCAGCTTCCGGATGGAATTTATACAATGGAGGTGCAGGTTGCGGACGTGTACGAAAACGAAAGCGATGTCCTCGAGTATGCAATCACGGTCGGCCAGTCGCAACAAGCGGTGACGCTCAGCGCCCAAGCGCTCGCGGGCGGCAAGATCAAGGTCTCATGGCCTGCCTCCGCAACCGGCTACATCCTTGAAACAAATTCCGCCTTGGCGTCGAGTGGCTGGATCGCCGTTGCCTCCAATCAGGTTGCCATTGAAGGTGCGAGCAATGCCTTTACTGACAGCCTCTCAGGACAGTCGCGGTTCTATCGGCTCAGAAAAAATTAGCCATGATGACTGCGGTATTCCGACACCGCTGAATTGCAATTCGCTTTCAAGATTAGAGTAAGTGGTGCCGGTGCGGCGAAGGGTCGGAGGGCTCCTGGCCCATCAACTTTAATCCGGCAGTTGATGGCCGAAAGAAACGAAGTTCTGAGGCGGCCGCCATTCACCCAGCAGGTGGGTGGCTGCGTTTGCGTAAAGCCATCGAATTCTTTTCGTTTCTTTCGGCTGAACTGCTGCTTTTAGGTTCAATTATTTGACCTCGCCATGCTTCATCAAAGAAGGGGCAAGACGCGGGGAAGTGGTGCCTTCACAAAGCAGGTCTGCCTGAGATAGATCGGCTCCAACTCCTCGCCGGAAGAGGATCCGGTTCGACCCTGACTTAATCGGCCCAATACGGCTGCGTCAGGAACCAGAGTTCGTCCATCCGGAAACCATCGGGCGACTTCCGGGCCGATTACCAAGGCTGGAAACACCGCCCCTCCACCAGCGCCGACAAACCCAATCGCGGCGGGGTGAGCAGGACTGGGTGTGGTCGCAATGCCTCGCGCTTGTTCCATAGTCGCGAGACGGAGCGGTTCGGTTTCTCGCCAGCCAGACTCATTGATTTCAAACCTTGCCACATAGACTTCACCGCGTTGCGCGTCGATCACTACATTCACGTTACCGAACCAGCCGTTCGCGTGAGCTTGGGCCGCGAGACATACCACAGTGCTGATGCCCATTAGCTGGATGGGCCGGGCCAGTTGCCAACCTTGCGCGAGCGCGATGGCCGAGCGAATTCCTGTGTAGGAACCGGGTCCGAGGCCAACAACAAGACGTTCGATCGATTCAAGCCCGACGGAAGCTTTCCCCAAAGCGCGCTCGACAAGGTTCAATGGCTTCAGCGTGCGCGCACCCTCGTCCGAGGCAGCACCCAGAGCGGTTGCCGGATTTGTTTGAGACTCGCTCGCCAGCACCGCCACGCTGCGGACAGGAGATGAAAATTCAAGCGCCATCGTTATCATAAAAAATCCGTCGAGCACTCTCGCTCATGACTTCAATATGAATGCGGCGATAGGAGCTCGGCTCTCGCCCTTGCCACCGTTCTACCCATTCCACAATCGAGACGCCTTGCGGAGAGAAATACTCCTCCAGCCCCGCCGCGATAATTTGATCGTGCGTTTCCAGTCGGTAAAGATCCAGATGGTACAGAGGCAAACGGCCAGTCGAATAAATGTTTACCAAGGCGAATGTCGGCGAATGGACACGGTCGGTAGCTCCGAGTCCGCGAGCGAACCCCTTCACGAATTGAGTCTTGCCAGCGCCGAGATCACCGCTCAGACCGATGATGCAGCCGGAGGGAATGGCATTCCCCAAACGCTCGGCGAGCTCTTGAGTCTCGGCCGCGCTACGCGAAATGAATATAGCCATGAGCGGTTAGCGGACGCATGCCTTGCTTGTCCTTGATGAACACTCCCGACCCAGGAATAATTTTACCGATGCAGCTCAAGGGCAATTCTGGAAAGCGATTTTTCCAAGAGTCCAGCAACGCGACCGCGTCCCGGCTGGAGACGGTGAACAGGAGTTCGAAATCCTCCCCATCGGTCAAGGCCGCCAGAAGCGGCGGCTTTTTCGGGGACTCCGATTTAGCGAGCAATCGCGCCGACTGGCTGATGGGAATAGCTGACGCAAGCAACTCCGCTCCGACCTGGCTGGCCTTGAGCAAATGGCCCAAATCACCGGCCAGACCATCGCTGATGTCGATCATCGCGTGAATGCTGAAATGCTCGACCAGCCACCGTGCTTCGACTAGGCGAGGCTCAAAATCGAGGTGCCTCCCGGCGAGAGAGCCTCCCAGCTTGCCCGTTACAAAAATCGCATCACCCGCCGTCGCGCCAGACCTCAAAATACCCTTCGCTTTCGGAACTGTCCCAAGGACGCTCACTGAGATAAAGATCCGCTCCGGATTGAGCGTGGTTTCCCCACCGACCACTGCGACTTGATAACGGACGGCAAGCCGATTCAGCCCGCGATAGAGCGCCTCGACAAAACCGAGATCGAATGGCTTCGGCAAACCGAGAGTGACCAAGGCGTGGGTAGGCGTGCCACCCATCGCCGCGATGTCGCTCAGGCAGCGCGCCAAGGCCTTGTGGCCGATTTTCTCCGGGTCCACCTCTCTCTTGAAATGAATTCCCTCGACCACGGCATCGGTTTTGAACAATAGCCATCGATCCGGAATTCCGACGTCTAAAATGGCGCAATCGTCCCCTGCTCCAGCGACGACGGACGCATTGGTGGGCAGCGATGGGATCAATCGGGTAATGAGTTCGAACTCGTTCATACAAAGCCCGGCGGTCAGCGAGATATCGGCTGAGTGACCAGCCAGAAGAAGTTGGCGAAATTGAACAAACTATGAGTGACGATAGGAGCTAGCAGGTTGTTCGTCGTCTCGTAAAGGAGCGTGAGGATCACCGCCAGGAAAGTTAATGGGAGAAATATCGTGGCGTTATTATGGATCGCGGCAAAGAGCAGCGACGTCCCCCAAAACGCCAGACGCGGAAATCCTAGCTGCTTGATAAAAGGGTAAAGAATGCCTCGGAAAACAAGCTCCTCGGCGAAAGGTGCCACGAGCACCGACAGAATACCAATCAGCATCTTCAGATCGAGTGATGCGGCGCTGCGCAATGTTTGAACGGTGTCCTGCTCAACCGGCTTGACCTGGAGTGAGTTCATTATTTTGGCAGAGAGTTCGCCAAGGGACCAGATGATCGGGAGAATGGCAATCCCCACAATAGTCGCCAGGAGCAAAGTTCGACCAAGCCGCGACGAGGCGAAACCGAATCCAACGGACCATCTCATGTTATGCTCACGCAAGAAGGAATGGGTCAATAGCAAGGCCATCCCATGAAAACTGAACGTCCCGATGATGAGCGTGATAAACTTTGGGTTGAATCCGGTCGGCGAATTGCTGAAGTTCAGCCAGCTTAGCAACAGCACTCCGCCAAAGATGCTTGTGAATAATCCTAGAAAAAACCGCAGAACGGACTCGGGCTTCCATGGTTTCTCAGACAACATCCTGTGAAATTATCTTAACACCGGGTAGCCTGACGATGGAAAAAAATAACGGTCGTGATCGCGTGGGCGCATCCCCGGGCTTCGAGCCTCGGATCTTCTCGATAACAATGCGCTTCCTTCTTGCCCAAGTCTGGACAGCGGCTATCGTAGCGAGTGTCACTTGCTCCAATCAAAAGTCTCTTCCTGCGTCTGTTGTCTCTCTGCCTGTTGACCGGGATGATGGCCTCGTGCCAGCGTTCTTCGCCCGAACTCAAAGTAAACATGCCTTCCGCTATGCCCACGAACGCCGCTGCTCGCTCCTTCACAAATCGCCTGGCTCGGGAAAAATCGCCCTACCTCCTCCAGCACCAGCATAACCCGGTGGATTGGTATGCTTGGGGAGAGGAAGCCTTTGCGAAAGCGCGCTCCGAGAAAAAGCCGATCTTCCTGAGCATCGGTTATTCAACGTGCCACTGGTGCCACGTCATGGAGCGGGAATCGTTCGAAAATCCGACTCTCGCCGATTACCTGAACCAACATTTCGTCAGCATCAAGGTCGATCGGGAGGAGCGCCCCGACGTGGACAAGATCTACATGACGGCGGTTCAAGCCATGGGACAGGGAGGTGGCTGGCCGCTGAATGTATTCCTTACCGCAGACTTAAAGCCTTTCTACGGCGGAACCTATTTCCCACCCGAAAGCAAATACGGCCGGCCCAGCTTTTTGCAACTCTTGCAACACATCCAACAGCTTTGGGAAACCCGCCGTGAGGACATCGCTACTTCAGCGACACAGCTCCACGAGCAACTGGCCAACATCACGCGACCAGAGGAAACGCAAGGGCTGGTCCTAGCGCCCGATTTGCTCCATAATGCAGCCAAAAAGTTCGAGAAGGATTACGACCCGAAGCACGGCGGTTTCGGTGGAGCACCGAAATTTCCACGACCCACCCAACCAGCCTTTGTCTTGCGACACGGGGTTCGGCTTGGCGATCAGGAAGCCATTCGCATGGTCCTTCATACGTGCGAACGAATGGCGGCCGGCGGGATGTACGACCAGATCGGCGGCGGCTTTTCCCGCTATTCCGTGGACGCCGGATGGCTGGTCCCTCACTTTGAAAAAATGCTCTACGATAATGCCCAGCTTATTCACCTCTATCTGGATGCCTATCTCGTGAGCGGGGAGGCGAGGTTTGCCGACGTGGCCCGCGATATCATTCGCTACATCTTGCGCGATATGACGCATCCGGATGGGGGGTTCTATTCGGCGGAAGATGCCGATAGCGAAGGCAAGGAAGGCAAATTTTATTGCTGGACCCGCGCTGAGCTCGCCAAACTATTAACTACGGAAGAATTCAACCTTGCTGTCCGTTATTTTGGCGTCACCGAAAGTGGAAACTTCATCGATCACAGCGATCCCAATCCTCTCCCCAACCAGAATGTTCTGAGCATCGTCGATCCCAACCTTTCGTCAACCGAACAACTTTTGCTCACGTCGGCGAAAAGGAAAATGTTCAGCGACCGCACCAGGCGTATCCGGCCTCACCTCGATGACAAAGTGCTGGCTTCCTGGAACGGCATGATGTTGGGCGCGATCTCACGTGCTCATGGCGTCTTGGGTGATGAAAAATATCTCGCTGCGGCAGAGAAGAATCTCGCTTTCCTTCAGTCCAAATTGTGGGATTCGAAGACCCGCACGCTGTACCATCGATGGCGAGCAGGTGAACGAGATTCAGTTCAACTTCTCGACGCTTACGCCAATCTCCTCGCCGGTGTGATCGACTTGTATGAAGCCACGCTGGAGTCAAAGCATCTGGAGTTTGCTTTGGCGCTGACAGAAAGCATGATGGTAAAATTCTACGACAAGGAAGCTGGCGGCTTTTGGCAAAGCGCGGCCAATTCGTCCGATCTCATCCTCCGCATCAAAGCAGATTACGACGGCGCCGAACCCTCGGCGAATTCGGTGGCCGTGCTGGCGATTTTGAAATTATCGGCCATCACCGATCGGAGCGATCTGAAAGCTGCGGCTGAAAAGACGCTACGGCTTCTTGCCGATCGATTACAAAGGTTGCCGCAGGCAGTTCCCCATCTTTTGCTGGGACTGGATTTCTGGTTGGAAGAGCCCAAGCGCGTTGTCATCGCTGGTGACAAGGCCGCACCATTGACGCGAGAGTTGTTGAGGGCCGCTCACTCGGTTTATCAGCCGAACAAAGTCGTGTTGAGTAACAACGGACCAGTTGAACCGTTTGCCAAAACATTGCCGTTGGTTGGCGGCCAGCCAACGGTCTATCTCTGCACTGGAACTTCTTGCCAGCCACCCACGCATGAGATCGGGAAGCTGAAGCAAATGCTGAAATAGGGCCAACGGCTGAGGGGTTGGCGCTCCTGGACGAGCAGCCGAACGCGAGTTAAAACCGGAAAACCACCTTGCCATAAACCGCGCGATCAACTTCCACGTTTCGGGCGAAGAAAAGAAACGGCGAGAACTCTTGGTGATGCGCATCGAACAGGTTGCGACCCACGATCGAGATCTCGCAGTTCGGCGTCGGTTTCCAGGCGAGCCGTGTCTCAACCTGCGCGTAGGCGGGGATTCGTTGCGCCCACAGCGCGTCCACATAACGTAATCCCACTCCCCATTCCACATGGCGGCCCAAATCAAGATCCGACCAAAGGGCAGCCTGATGCCGGGGGCTCTCCCCTTCACTGTCTTCGGAAACGGAAGGAACCGCGCCTCGCGTGTGAAGGTTCATGCGGAGCAATGTGTATTGAGCTCGCAGACGCCAATGGTCCAGTGGCTGCCAGATCGTGGACATCTCCGCGCCGTAGGTTTCACCGTAGAGGTCGTTGCCGTCCGTGATGGGAAAGGCCAGGTAGGGCTGTGCGGAAGGAGAGAATCGGAGTTCGGCTGGCAGCAGAGCGACGTTGTAAAGGCGATCGTAATCATTGTAGAAAGCGGCCAGGTCCAGTGAAAGCCTGGGATGAACGCTGACCCGCAAGCCGATCTCCGAAGCGAGCAATTCTTCGGAGTCGAACTCAGGGTTGCCCATGCCTGGAACCAGCAAAGGCAGGGGCGACTGGGGTGCGGACTGCGGTGGGTCGGCGTACAAATGGACTCCGCGTTCTACCCGGGAAGGCGTGCGCACCGCCCGCGAAATCGAAGCCCAGACGGTGTGATGTTCGTCTGGAGTCCAGGCCAAACGAACACTGGGCTGCAACTCAAAACCTGTGAAATCGTTATGTTCGAGCTTCGTTCCCGCCGTCAGGCTGAGCCGGTCCGGAATCAGCGCCACCACATCCTGCACAAAGGTGCTCCCCAATTGAAGTCCGACGCTCGGCTGATCCAAGCTGAAATCCGGACTTCCAGCCACGTCATCGACCGAGTAACGATACCCGGCGCCCCAGATGATCTCGTGCCGCTCACCCAACCGAAAACGATATTGCGCATCGAGGTCGAAAGTATTCCGAATCTCTGCGCCAATGCCAAACTCCCGGTCGGTTCGATCGTAGTACGCCTGGATCGACAGTTCAGACTCGGACGAAAACTCACGAGTCCAGCGCCCTAAGAGATTGCCCCCTTCGCTGTTGGCTCGGATGAGGTCTGAGTACATACCCGGGGGGGAAAGAGAATGACGCCGAATCCGCCCGCCCCAGTTCTCTGAGTAGTAATCGCCCTGCAAAGTCAGGCGGT
The DNA here is from genome assembly GCA_945861765.1 of Akkermansia muciniphila. Lineage (GTDB taxonomy): Bacteria > Verrucomicrobiota > Verrucomicrobiia > Limisphaerales > SIBE01 > SIBE01. The sequence goes on from CAMAWP010000133.1 coordinate 15,951, forward strand.
TCATCGGCGAAGGTTCGGAATCCACGCGGAATCCCCACTGAGATCTCCACCAGTCATCGCCGGCGCCGACACCATCCGAGAGAGTGGCTTCATCCCGGTTGAGGTATTTCCCATAAACGCGGTAGCTGGTGTTCGTGCCCAATCGTCCACCGTAACGCGCAGTGCCAAACCCGCGTTCCTCGCTGCCGCCGCCCGTGCTCACCATCGTGCCCGTTGTCTCTTTCGCGCTTTTTGTGATGATATTGATGACGCCGTTCACAGCGTTCGCACCCCAAAGAGCCGCACCCGGACCACGGATAACTTCGATGCGATCCACGTCCTCGAGAACAGTGTCTGTTTCATCCCAGAACACGCCGGAAAATAGCGGTGTGTAAAGAGTCCGCCCATCCATTAGCACCAGGAGCCGGTTCGCGAACATGTCATTGAACCCGCGCGCGCTGATCGCCCACTGCCGTGCATCGGCTTGGGCGACGACCAACCCGGGTGCCATCCGCAGTGCTGCGGCCAACGATGTCACACCCGAACGCCGAATGTCATCCTGGGTGATCACATAGACCGCTGCGGCTGCAGCGGAGAGCATTTCGTTTTTCTTTGAGACGGAGGAGACTTTGATCTGGCCAAGCTCCTCGAAGCTGAGCTGGGTCAGGTCCACCGCGGCCGATGTATTGGCTCCTTTTGAGTTATCGGATGCCTGACTGTGGACAGATGAGATGCCCAAACCTATCAAAACAGCAAGAACCATGAAGTGTTCGAGTCGCAAACGCTTCTCTTGTGGACGCTGTAACTGGCTCGGAAGCACGAATGACATTACTGACTCCACGAAGCAAAAGAAAAGCCCAAAGAACCCGATGCCAGCAATTCTCAGTATGCCCGCAGATCACACCAAGAACCGGCTGAAGGCGGCAACGCGTCAACTTTAATCCGGCAGTTGGATGGCCGAAAGAAACGAAAAATGCCGAAAGAAAAGAAGTTCTGAGGTAGTGCCATTCACCCGGCAGGTGGGTGGCCGCGTTTGCGTC
>CAMAWP010000134.1 GCA_945861765.1 Akkermansia muciniphila
AACCGGCTAAAGCCGGGACTACATACGGCGAACGGAAGGTGCCCTGGGCCAAAATGAGACCACCCCGAACTTTGTGCGCGCATTGCGCCCTTGAACGGTGGGGCGAGACTCTCTCCGAGCTGTAGTCTCCGAGCCGGAAGCCGTCGAGCCCTGACACGCTCGAGCGCCAGAAAAGGTCAGGGTTCGAGGGGACTCTCACCCCACCCAGGTTCATGGGCAGAACTGCTGGGAATCGTTCGCAACGCTGAGTCAGCAGTTCTCATGTTGGCTTCCGACCGCCTGAAGGCGGGACCCCGTGCGTTCGCCAGGTATGTAGTCCCGGCTTTAGCCGGTGGGGCACCGACACTTCCAGACGCGTTGGATTGTTTGACGCGTTGCCGCCTGAAGGCGGGACTACGTGCCTATGAAGTCGCGGCTTCAGCCGGCTCTTGGTGTGATCTGCGGCCATACTGAGAATTGCTGCCAAGGCTCAGCTCGGAATTTCCTACAGCAAGAGTGCTTGTCATCCTTCTTCGTTTAAGGCAATCACAGAGGCGAGCGGGAGCACCATTTAACTTTTTCCAAAGCCTATGCCCAAGGACAAATATTCCGATCCAACTAAGTTTTGCGACGTGGTGATGAAAGGCGGCATCACTAGCGGAGTGGTCTATCCTCTTGCCGTTTGTGAGTTGGCGCAGACTTACCAGCTCAGAAACATCGGCGGAACTTCGGCTGGCGCGATTGCCGCTGCTGCGGCCGCTGCCGCAGAGTACGGCCGCACAAGAGGCGGCGGGAGTTTTGCAGAGTTCGAACAGCTTCCGCAGTGGCTCGGCCAGGTCCCGCGCGGTCGCAGCCAATCGCGACTGCTGTCGCTCTTTCAGCCACAAGAACAAACCAAGCCGATCTTTGATACTTTGATCGCCGGGATTGGGCCGAACAAGGCGAAGTGGTGTCGAGCGATAGCAATAGCGCTCCGAGGTTTTCCGGCCGGCACCTGGCTCGGAGGATTGCCTGGAATCATCTTGATTTGCCTGGCGTTTCAAGCTGCCGATGGACCGCTGCTCGCTTGGTGTCTGCTGTCCGGTGTCGTTCTCATGGGCATTGGCATCCTTGGTGTGACTCTGTTCCTCATGATCCGACGGGTTATTCGAGCGGTTCCGGAGAACTTCTACGGCTTGTGTTCTGGGCGCAATGATTCGGAAACGGACGGCGATCCGTGCCTCACATCGTGGCTTGCTTCGTATCTGGATCGTTTGGCGGGGAAGCATGCCGACGCGGGGCCGCTGACTTTCGGCGACCTTTGGGGGACGCGCGATCCGCAAGCCGAGCGCCAGATCAATCTGGAAATGATGACCACGAATCTCACTCAGGGCCGTCCATACCGGCTGCCCATTGAGTCGAGCATTTTCTATTTCCATTCGCAAGAATTCCGGCGGCTTTTTCCAGAGTCTATCGTTCGTTGGATGGAACAACATCCGCGGGCTGGTCAGATCCCGGATCGGTACGCGGAGCTCGGTTTGTGCCCAATGCCGGACGCAGCGGATTTGCCAGTCGTCGTGGCGGCTCGGCTCAGTTTGAGCTTTCCGCTGCTGATCAGCGCGATTCCGCTTTACGCTATCGATTACAGCCGAAAGGTGGAGGAATCGCAGCGTCGGCCGGAGCGATGCTGGTTTTCTGATGGGGGCATTTGCAGCAATTTCCCGGTGCATTTTTTTGACTCACCATTGCCGCGCTGGCCCACTTTCGCGATTAATTTGCGTCCCTGTCATCCAGACTATCAGACCATGGTACGGATGCCGGAAAGCAACGCCGAAGGGATTTTGGATTGGTGGTGCGACCTGGAAAAGAAAACTGGAAGCAAGAAGCTCTTGGAATTCTTCAGCCTGATAATCGCAGCTATGCAAAATTGGATGGATAACACGCAAGCTCAGCTCCCGGGCTACAGGGATCGAGTGGTCCACGTCAGCTTGAAGCCTGACGAAGGCGGACTGAATCTCAATATGCCTCCTGCCTTGATCGCGCAATTGAGCAATCGCGGACGGGATGCTGGCTTGGAACTCGTCGGAAGGTTCGCACTGAACAATCCGCCGTGCGAACTCTCCTGGGACAATCATCGCTGGGTTCGTTATCGGTCCAGCATGGCGTTAATTGAAGAGATGCTTCGGAAGTTCGACCGCGCCTTCCGTCATCCGATGCCCGGCGACCGTACTTACGGTGAACTGATTCAGCGCGACAGGAAGGATCTTCCGGCCAGTTATTTTTGGGTTCGAAAAACACAACAGGAATTTGCGACGCTCGCCACTACTAATCTAAGCAATTTGGCCGAAGGATGGCTCCGATCCGGTGAAACCTTCACTGAAAAAGCCCCGCATCCAATGGCGGAATTGCGCGCCCGCCCTCGCATTTGACCGGCGTGCCCATCTGAAACCCCGCCAACGCTGTGTCTCGAGCAAGACACCCGATCCATCCGAACACTCCAATGCCTCGATCCATCCGACGGCGGAGAAGCGGCATGGGGCTGTGCTCGGTCGCAGATGAGCCCCATCAACGTATCGTGCTGTCGATTTCCTTGCGTTGGCACCGCATCAGTGGTAGCAGCATGGCGTGCATGCCGAACATTTCACAGCCATGAAGTCTTCGCGGCATTCGGAATCTTCGGGTGGGCGTCAGGCAACACGATGCGCGGGCTTTACCCTGATTGAACTCCTCGTCGTCGTCGCGATAATAGCGATTTTGTCTGGAATGCTTTTACCGGCCTTGACCCGAGCCAAAGACAAAGGCAAGACAGTTGCATGCTCAGGCAACCTGCGACAACTGATACTCGCCACACTCATGTATGAGGAAGATAGCAGAGCGTTCCCGATCGGCTGGAGTCCGCCGCGCTCCATTTGGTACCAGCAATTACAGCCATACGTCGGCAAGAAAACCAACGTGCTCGGCGGCGGCGTTTTTATTTGCCCTGCTGATCCGCAAGGCGGCGAATGGGGGTTTTTGACCTACGCTCAGAACAAGGAAATCAACTCTGGACGGGAAGACATTGGCATGCGGCACATCCTCGATCCGGTGGGGACGATCATGTTTGGCGATACGGACGGTTGGGACTCTTGCCTTTATTCAGATACGGACAGCACCGGTAATGTCCTTTACCGCCATAGCGGAGGCACGAAATGGAGCACGAAAACAGTTCGCGCCACCCGAAGAGGCGTTCGCACGATCATCTTCGGGAGGGCTAATGGGGTTTTTGTCGATGGGCATGTTGAACTCCTCCGGAAGGCGCCGGACAGACTGTTCACGCTCAAACAGGATTAAGTGGTGTATTTTTTCGTTTTGTTGTCCTTCTTGGCACTGGCGGCTTTTGGCTTTCTCCTCCGTGACCGCGCTCGACCGCTGGGGCAATCATTGATGCTGGCCGCGTGCCTTGGATGTGTGGCACTAGCCTCATGGCAACTCTATCGAAGCTTTTATGACGGTGGGGAGATCTCTCGGGATCGCTACCATGCCGTGGTCGCTTACGCAATGGGACATCAGGTCGCGCGCGAATTCGCCGGCAGGCAAGGAAAGGTTTGCCTGATTTTTCCACCTGAGTCGGCCTCAAGCGCCGATGCCTTGGATACATTGTTTGAGACGTTCGCGCGCGTTCTGAGGCCATTTCCTGGACTTGAGGTTAAGGAGGCAACGTTGCGTGTGAAAGCCAAGCTGGCTCGAAATGGCCAGGTGCCCGCGGCCGCATTTGAGGAGGCTTTTGCAGAGGTTCCGAACGCGGTTGCTTTTATTTCCTTCGCCGGGATTCCCCGGGATTCAGAGACGCTGTCCGTCTTTAGCAAACGAGAGCCACCTGCGGTTTTTATTTATGATGCAACAGGAGGGACAAACTGGAGCAACGCTTTGAAGCAAAGACGCCTTCGCGCTGTGGTTGTCCCGCGTCCGGATGTGAAACCTCCAGGGAAAGGGGCAATCGCCGGTCCGCCTGAAGCAATCTTCAAAGAGCATTTCTTGATGGTGACCTATGAAAGCCTCGCGCAATAAAGACGCAGCGCCCGTCGAATGGATTCGAAAGCGATTTCCTGCGGATTGACCTCGGTTGGCTCCAGCCAAGAGAGACTTTCAACATCGTCCAGCGCTGCCGCGCGTTGCGTTGCGATCACCTGCACGACAAAGAAAAAGTCGAGGACAGGATACGTGACGCCTCGGTAAGGGTATTCGTTCGGATAGGAGCCCAGATACTCGGTTGAAACTGGGTCGAGGTTCACCTCTTCGCGGATTTCACGATGGAGAGCATCCTCGGCTGTCTCTCCGATATCGACAAACCCACCCGGGATTGCGAGCTTGCCTTTCGCCGGTTCCTTCGCGCGTCGAATGAACAAAGCGCGCCCGTCGGGGCCGATCACAAACGCCGCAGCCGCGATCGCGGGATTGAAGTAATAGACAAAGTCGCAAGACTCGCAATGAAACGGGCAGGCACCGGGCGCGTCAGATCTTCGTTCGCCACACTGCGGGCAAAACTGAAAGAGTTTCCTAGGCTCCATCAATGCAAGAAGCTCGAGTTGGGTTTGAGGAAATAAAACAGTCGGCTCGACCCTAATAACCTCCGGCCCCAAGCTGAGCGTTAACCATCGCCGAACCACCAGAACTCGCGCGCCGATTGTAATCGTCCAACATCGCCGCAGTCGCTGTGGCACCGCACCGCGTGCCTCCGAGATCCCGGACTTTGATCAGCCCATCCAGGTCGCGCACTCCGCCCGCAGCTTTTACCTGCACTTTGGCTGAGCAACTTGCTCGCATCAGCTTGAGGTCATGCTCCGTGGCGCCAAGGTAGCTGTAGTTGCCGTCGGGTAGTTTCACGAAGCCGTAACCGGTGGAAGTCTTCACCCAATCTGCACCGGCGCGCTCCGAGATCTGACAAAGCCTGATCTTGAGGTCGTCGCTGCTCAGACCGGCGCCGCCATTCGAAAGATAATCGTTCTCGAAGATAACCTTCACCTTCGCATTGTGCTGGTGGGCCTCGACGCACACAGTATTGATATCGCGTTCGACATACTCCCAATCACCGCTCATGGCTTTACCAATGTTGATAACCATGTCGATCTCGACAGCGCCATCCCGGCAAGCCATCTCGGTCTCGTAGCGTTTTACCTCGGTTGCGCTGTTGCCATGGGGAAATCCAATGACGCAACCGACCACCACGGCCGTGCCCTTGAGCAACTCTGCGGCGCGCTTGGTGGCATAAGGTTTGACGCAGACCGACGCGACGCCGTAATGGGCGGCGAGTTTGCAGCCGCGCTCCAAATCTTGATCCGTCATGGTCGGATGCAAGAGCGAGTGGTCGATCATTTGAGCCAGTTCCGAGTAAGTGTATTTCATGTGTTCAAGCTTCAGACAGCGTTCGGAGGAATTCAGGCAAAGAACGGCCTTAACACGTTTCCCGCGACCTTGATCGCCTTCATTCGGCTTTCAAGCGTTTTGCCAAATGTGTCGTCCTCGACCTCGATGCACACCGGGCCGTCGTAGCCGGTCTCCATCAGGGTGCCCATAAACTTCGACCAATCGATCTCGCCGTAGCCAGGAATCCTCGGGTTGTGCCAATGGACCGGATGAGCGAACACGCCGAACTCGTTCAACTGACCGCGGTCGATCTTGACGTCTTTGGCGTGAAGATGGAACAGCTTGTCCTTGAACTCGCGGAGTGGACTGGCCGGGTCCATGAACTGCAACGTAAAATGTGAAGGGTCGTAGTTGAGGCCGAAATGCTGGGACGGAATGTCGGCGAACATGCGGCGCCAGATAGCAGGCGCAGTGGCGAGGTTCTTGCCACCAGGCCATTCGTCCTGCGTGAAGAGCATCGGACAGTTCTCAATACCAATTCTAATGTCGTGATCTTCCGCAAACGCGATGAGCGGCTTCCATGTCTTAAGAAAGCGTGGCCAATTGTTCTCCACGCTTTGTGTCCAATCTCGGCCCACGAAGGTATTCACGTTCTTCAAACCGAGCGTTGCAGCCGCGACGATGACCTTCTTGAGATGATCCACACAGCGCTTCGCAGCGGCAAGGTCGCGATCGAGCGCGTTCGGATAATAGCCCAGGGCGGAAAGGCCAGTGCCGTGTTGATCGCAGAGCGCGTTAATGTCGTCGGCTTGGGCACGGGTAAAACCAGCCACGTCGATGTGAGTGACACCGGCGAACTTCCGCTCAGCTTTCCCGACGGGCCAGCACATAACCTCGATACATGAGAACCCTTCATCGCGCGCGAAGAGAAGGACCTTTTCGAGCGAGAGCTCAGGCAGGATAGCAGACACAAAGCCGAGTTTCATAGGTCGATCCGGTCCGTGGTGCGGACATCTGGAATTTGGTTGAAATGGCCGTCGAGAGTAAGAATGACCGCGCCCACTCGCCGTGCGCAGCAACTGATCACCACATCAGGCAGAGGCAGCACGATACCGCTGCGATCCAATTCCCAAAGCGTCTGCTCCACGTTTTGCCAAAGGCGGTTGTCCGTAGGAACGGAAATCATCACGCTCCAGAACGCTTGAAACTTCTCGAGCACGCGCCGGTCCCTCAAGCCGCGCCCTACCTCGCAGCGAATGACCCCGCACACCACCAAGTCTCGCGTCATCGCAGTCACAGCCAGCACCCGGAGCGGGTCCTGGCCCGCCCGCAGCAGATGGATATAGTAGCTGCTATCGACGAGAACGGGGCTTGCGGCCATAGGTCACTGTCTTGTTCGCAATCCGAGGCGTGGGATCAAGGTCGGAAGCAGGATCGAAGGCTTCCTTCAACTCATCGGCGCTCAGGCCGAGTCCTCCCGAGGCCAACCTTTTCAACTCGGCTCTTCTGTCCATCTCTCTCAAGGCAAAATCGATCGCCCTCGTCTTGCTGGTCGTGGCCGTCGCTGCCATGACTCTCTTCAACAAGTCATCATCAATGTGCATCGTCATTTTCATAGCCACATAAGGTATGGTATAAGGCCCATATGTCAAGTGGTTTTTCCACCTTCTTCAATCTCTGATTTCGCCGCGCCTACTGACCGGCAGAGCCGCTCGTGAACAGATGCTCCAACAAGTCAGCCGCCTCTTGCGCGGTGAGAGGCGCCAATAGCCCCTCGGGCATCGCGGAGAGCGCCGACTCGCGCGTTGCTTTCATATCGGCCAACTTGACAGTGCGGTCGGCGAGCGTCTCGTCTCTCAGCACGAGGTCGATGGCCGTGCGCTTCAACACAAAACCACTGATCTCCGTATCGTCGGGGAAGCTGACAGTAGTGGTCTTATACTCGGGAGCAATGATCTTGGAAGGCAGGAGAATCTGCTCAAGCAACTGGCTGCGGTTGTATTTGCGGCCAATGCCGGTGAGCTCCGGTCCGAAGGCGCGTCCAGCGCCGTCTGAGACGTGACAACGAAAACACTGCGCGGCGCCGATGAACAGGTCCTTACCCTGAGCTGCGTCCCCCTTTAAGGCGAGGATGGTTTGTGAATCAAAATCGACGCCGAGCGTGCGGCGGCGCTGTTCGGGCGGGAGCAGCCGCTGAAGCAGATCGCGGACAATCGCGTTCGTATGTCCCGCAATGGTCATCCCCACGTGCTTTTGAATATCCGGCAAGGCACCGGGTTCGGCGGCCTCGCTGAGCAGGGCAAGGCAACCGCTTGTGTTGGCCATCAAGTTGGAGATCGCTTCTTTGCGGCTCTCACTTCGCCACTGCGTGAGCAGCACCGAGTTTTCCTCAGCGAGCTTGCGCGCCGCGACATCTTCCGCATCGTCACTTTCTTTGGTGGGGAGCGAGTGAATCCAATCACGGACGAGGCGCCCGCCCACGTCGTCCACGAGACGCGCTCCAATGTGCGGCATGTGGCCCGAACCTTCGGTGCTGATCCTGTAGAACAGCGTCGATCGATAAGGGTCGCCTGGCACAATGACGCGCGCGCCCAACATGCCGAAGTCGCCTCGGACGGGCTTTTCTCCCAACGTGCGGGACCGATCGAGAGGTTGGTCGATGTTGAACTGGGACGGCACGCCCGCACCGGCGCCGAAGCGGTGGCATCCGGCGCAGTTTACGTGCAGCCAGGAACGCGATCTATCAGCGAGCGCGAGTGATGGGTTGTACGGATTCACCACCCGGGGAATCTGTTGGGGCCGGTTCCTCACCTGCAACACCCCTCGCTCTTGCAGACGCTGCAGCTCGGATGTCGCGCCAGGCGTGTTCAACTGAGACCAGTTGAACGACAACGTTTCACCTGCCCACGCGTTGTGGCAGCGAAAACATTCGGCGCGGCTGACGAAGCGCCACGGAATCTCACGACGGCCACCGGGCGCGGTGGCATCGGTGACGATGAAGACCTCGTTCGTTCCTTCGCTAGGGACGAGGTCGGCATCTGTCTGCGCGACATTCCAGCGGTAGGTATAGGCGTTCCACGTCTGTCCTTCAAAGTGGAGCAACTGAGTCTCGGTGCGGCGGCGTGTGGACGGCTGGCCACGTTCCATTTCCAGCGTGAGGGTGCGGGCGAACACCGTGTTCGAGGGAAAATTCCACATCCGGCCGGCGATGGTTTCACGTCCGCCTGAGGTGGTAATGGCACCGTTGCCCGGAACACCCAGCACGCGGTCCGTCCTGGCGTAATCGCTCCACATCTCGGCATTCACCTGATACGGCTCCACCCCGGGCGCCGGGCTGAGTTTCGTGACGTCTTGGAAGAGCCCCGTTTCGCTCAGGTGTCGAGGGAAAGCCACGTTTGCTGCGGGCGCCGCATTAGCGGTGAGCGCGTAGATGCCGCTATTGTAATCGAGGATGAGTAACTCGCCATCAGAGCTTTGGGCGAACGAAACGGGTTTCAACGCGGTGTCGCAGAGTTCGGTATTGGAGATAAGCTTGTCACCCTCGTGGCGTAACGCCCAAAATTTTCCCGTTTCCCAATCGCCATAGACGTAGGCACCGATGAGTTTGGCGAGCTTTTTGCCGCGGTAAACGCGGCCACCGGTGATGCTGGCGGCTTCGCTGTGTGGCAGCGAAACCATCGGCGGCAGAATCGGGCCGGGGCCAGGCTTCACATCGGTGCGGACATGCGTGTTGGGGCCTTCCACAAACGACCAGCCATAGTTCCCGCCGCGCGAAACACGGTGGATCATTTCCCATTGTTCCCAGCCAACGTCGCCCACCCAGAGATCGCCAGTCGCGCGGTCGAAGCTCATGCGCCACGGATTGCGAAAGCCAAACGCCCACACCTCCGGCCGCGCGCCGACCGTGTTCACGAACGGATTGTCCGACGGCACGTCATAACCTTTCGCTCCTTCAGACCGATCGACGTCGATGCGCAGAATGCTCGAGAGCAGGTCGGAAATGTCTTGGCCAGTCTTGTACGCCGAATCGGGCGGATCAGGATTCGCGGCGTCGCCCGTTGAAACATAAAGAAAACCATCGTTGCCGAAAGCCAAGGTGCAACCGTTGTGACCGCCGCTTAGCCACTGCAGGATGACCTTCTCGCTGTTAGCGGCAAGGGTCGGCGGCTCCGTTCGTGACAACGTGAAACGCGAGATGTAAGAGCCGTTCGTCCGGCTGCCTGGCTCAACATAGCAAACATAGACGAAGCGGTTTTCAGTAAACCGCGGATGGAATGCCACCGAATACGCGCTATCGAACGGCTTGTGATGATCTCGAAAATCGAACACCTGGTCCGCGCGTTCGACATCGGGGCGATTCGGAAAGGAGTAAAGCTTGCCACCTTGCTCGAGCACGAAGAGCCGGTCCGAACCGGGCACAGTCCCGATGTCCACCGGATGATTGAAGGTAAGCTTCGGGTAAACACGGTCCACGTTGTAAGGCGCGGGAGGATTGGGCGAACCGACGACGCGATTCGAAATCCACGGCGTGCGCTCGGCGGAAAACGCAGACAAAGTTCCAAGATCGAAGCTCCAAATGCCCAAGAGGCTCCAGGTTCCAAACAATAAGCTCCAGACGCCTTGAAGAAAACGTGAGGCGAAGCGGGGCTCGACACCAGGCATTGAATGGCGCGGAGCTCGTAATTTTGGAGTTGCTGCAAGGCTAAAGTTTGGTTCGTGGAGTTGTGTGTGTTCGGATTTCATCTGTCATTTACTTTGTAAAAATTTCCCGTATTTCGCCAGAAATCTTTTGAGGCCATTGCCCCGATCCTGGCCATCGCCAAGAGTTGCCTGAAGCGCTGAATCCCTTCGCCAGAATTGGATTTTCGATTGCGCTGCAGCCCGATTCGTTGATCCGCGTCATCGGCACTATCCGTGGGTCACATTGCTCGCTAAATCTTTGAACTCAGAGAACCCGAGGCTTCAGAGCTGCACCCACGCCCGCTTCACGTTGCTCTTCAAGATCGCTTCGCACAGCTTCACCTCGTGATGCCCATCCTCGGCCGTCGCAAAAAGCACAGGCGTCTGGCGGTCACTGGCGATGTGTTCATAAACGGCGCGATAGTGCATTTTGTGGCTGTCGGGGAAGCCTTCGGGGTGGCCGCCGGGATAATCCGTGAAGCCAGCCACATCCTCGCTGAAGCCGGCTGTGGCGCGTTGGAGAATCTGATTTGGCTCGTCTCGGCGGCCCACGATGATTTCGTTCGGCTGCTGAAGGTCCCATTGGACGCTTGCCTTCGTTCCGTAAATCCCGAGGTAAAGGCTGCACTTCCAGCCGGCTGCGACTTGCGAGACAGAGGCATTCGCATGGACGCCATTAGCAAAACCGTGTTCCGACTCGCCGAACTTGAGCAGCACGCTCGCGAAGTCCTCGGTGTCCACTCGGTAAGGCGCGGCGTCCTTCGGGTTCACCTTGGCGAAAGTCTTGACTTCGCCTTTGGGACGAACGCGCGTTTTGTGAAAGGTTTCGAGTGTGGCGAATACGGCCTCAGCCCGCGCGCCGAGGATGAAGGAGACGGCGTCAATCCAGTGTGTGCCGATATCGCCCACGGCCCGAAGCTTGCCGCCTTCGCTGGCCAACAAACGCCAGTTGTAATCGGTTTCCTTGAGCAGCCAGTCCTGAAAGAAGTGCCCCTGGACATGGATAATCTTGCCGAGTTCGCCACGTTGAACCATCGCGCGCATCTGGAGCACGGCCGGGAAGAAGCGACACATGTAGTTCACCGCGAACACCGGGCAGGTCGAGCCCGCCTTCTGAATAGCCTTCAACAGTTGGGCTGTCTCGCGCGTGCCCATGCCAAGAGGCTTTTCGCAGACGACGTGCTTCCCTGCTGCCAGCGCGGCGATCGACTGCTCGACATGGACTTTGTTCGGCGACGTGATATGGACGACATCGATGTTCGGCGAGCGGTACATGCTGCGAAAGTCATACTCGCCGTAAACCTCGGTGATCCCCCATTTGTCAGCAAGAGCGCGAGCGCCTTTCGTGGAGCCGCAAATCGCGCTGACCTGCACGCCGAGGCGTTTGAGCGCTTCGATGTGGACAGGCGCGATAAAACCGGTGCCTATAATACCGGCTCGGAGGCGGGTCAGAGCACCGGGGTTAACAGTTGATTTATTAAGCGGCTTTCGGTGTGCGGTGGGCTTTTTCGATAGCTTATCTGACATGCCCGGAAGCAAGGCGGAATCCGGCAAAATGTCAACGCTGAAACCGGGTCTTTCGGTAGGTATCGCGCTTAGCGCTTCGCGAAATGAGAATTGTTGAATTGTTGAATTGTCTTACAAGTCGATTGCCATGCGCAAAGACAGTTGATAGCGTTCCGGCTCAATTTAAGGCTCGTTAATGCGGGCTGAGTAGATTTGCAAGCAAACACGATTTGAATCGCAATTAATTGATATGACAACGAACAGGACGACAGACCAGAGTAACACGACGAATCAAACGGTCATCAGTTGGGTGAAAGAGATGGCGGCCCTTTGCCAGCCCGACACGATTTTCTGGTGTGATGGCTCGGAAAAAGAAAAGGCCGAGCTGACCGCACAAGCTGTCGCCAGCGGCGTCTTAATTAAGCTGAATCAAGAGAAGCTTCCCGGCTGCTATTATCACCGCTCGAACCCAAACGATGTGGCGCGCGTCGAACAATGCACCTACATCTGCACCTCAGCTCGCGAAGAGGTAGGACCCACCAACAATTGGGCGCCGCCCAGTGAAATGTATGAAAAGGTTAACGGTCTTCTCCGAGGCTCGATGCGAGGGCGCACGATGTATGTGGTCCCTTACCTCATGGGGCCTTCGGGTTCTCCATTGACTAAAGTGGGCGTTGAACTGACGGATTCAATTTATGTCGCGCTGAGCATGCGAGTCATGGCGCGCATAGGAGATGCGGCGTATGAGCAGCTTGGAAATCGAGCGGATTTCAACCGCGGTGTCCATAGCATGCTGGATATCAATCCCGATCGCCGTTTGATATGCCATTTCCCGCAGGACAATACGATCCTTTCGGTAGGTTCGAACTATGGAGGCAATGTGTTGTTGGGGAAGAAATGCCTCGCGCTGCGGATCGGTTCTTATCTAGCGCGCAAAGAAGGCTGGATGGCCGAACACATGTTGATCTTGGGTTTGGAATCCCCGGAAGGCGAGAAGACTTTCGTGGCGGCGGCTTTCCCCAGTGCGTGTGGCAAAACCAACTTTGCCATGTTAATTCCACCGGCGCGATACAAGGGATGGAAGGTCTGGACCGTGGGCGATGACATCGCCTGGATGAAGCCGGGACCGGACGGACGCCTTTACGCGATCAATCCTGAAGCCGGCTACTTCGGCGTTGTGCCGGGCACCAATTCCAAATCCAACCCGAATGCCGTCAAAACGATCGAGCGCGATACAATCTATACCAACGTGGCTTTGCTCCCAGATGGCGATGTCTGGTGGGAAGGCAAGGACGGTCCCGTGCCAACCGAATGTCTGGATTGGCGAGGCAATCGTTGGACTCCCGACTCGAAGGAAAAGGCGGCACACCCGAACAGCCGCTTTGCCGCTCCGATGATGAACAACCCGGTCGTCGCGCCTGAAGCAAACGATCCTCACGGCGTGCCGATCAGCGCCATCATCTTTGGAGGACGCCGCGCCACCACGCTTCCCCTTATTTTCCAATCGTTTAATTGGAGTCATGGCGTTTACCTGGGTGCGACCATGGGCTCGGAAATGACAGCGGCCGCCGTCGGCGGACTGGGCCAGGTCCGGCGTGATCCGATGGCGATGCTGCCTTTTTGCGGGTATGACATGGGAGATTATTTCGCCCATTGGCTGCGCATGCAGAAGCTCACCAAAACGCTTCCGCAGGTTTTCCACGTCAATTGGTTTCGCAAAGACGAGGGCGGCAACTTTCTCTGGCCGGGGTTCGGCGAAAACATGCGCGTGCTCAAGTGGATTGTCGATCGCTGCCACAGCCGCGTCGGCGCTCAGGAATCGGCGCTCGGCTGGGTTCCGAAAGTGGAGGACTTTGACATGAATGGATTGGAGGGATTCGGCCCGGCACAATTCGAAAAGTTGCAATCCATCGATACCGAGGAATGGAAAAGTGAGATCCTCTTACAAGACGAATTGTTCAAGAACCTGCGAGCGACGGTGCCCAAGGAATTGATCCTTCAACGCGAGCTCCTCGCGTCGCGGATCTAACCGGGAGCAGAAAACAGATTGATGGAACGGGAGAGCGCGGACAGTCCTATCCGCGCTGTCACCAGCCGCTACCGGCCGGGAAGAGCTCACTTGCGTGGTTCTTGCCGCCCGAGGCCAAGATAGAAAATGATCATTGCGGACACAGCCATCGATGCGCAGAGATAGTAGATCCCGCCAACGAATGAGCCTGTCACTGTCTGGACCTTGCCGAGGACGTAGGGGCCGAGGAAGCCACCCAAGTTCCCTACAGAGTTGATGAGGCCAATACTGCCGGCGGCGGCGGCTTCCGTCAGAAACAGCGTGGGCAAAGACCAGAAGGCGGGCAGGTATGACTTAAAGCCCGCGAAAGCGAGCATGAAACATCCGATAGTCAACGGCAAATTGCCTTGTGTCATTGGCGCGCAGGCCAAAGCAGCGGCGCCCAACGCAATGGGCGCTACGGTGTGGAGACGTCGCTCCTTGGTGCGGTCCGAGTTCCATCCCACGAACAATTGACCTGCGAGGCCAAGCACTGGCGGCAAAGTGACGAGCCATGTGATCGCGTCGAACTTGAGCGAGTACCACTGCTGGAGGATGCTCGGAAGGAAGAATTCCACACCGTAGCTCCCCGTCACCGTGCAGAAATAGGCTGCGGCCAACAGCAAGACTTTCGGATGACGCAAGGCCTCGATCAAAGTCAATCGCTGGCCGGTGCGGCGCAGATCCTTCTCTCGTTCAAGCTCTCGCTCCAAAGCGTCACGCTCCTCAACCGACAGCCATTGGGCCTGGCATGGCCGATCGGTCAGCATGAAAAAGACGATGACTCCGAGCACGATGGCCGGGATGCCCCAGGCGATATAGACCCACTGCCATCCCTCGAGTCCCAGCAGTTCCGGGTGATGAACAGGCACGCCATTTATCGTTTCATTTGTTCCGATCTTCAGGAGCGCGTTCGAGATTTTCGGGCTGATGATTTGTGCCATTGGCGTCGCTACGAAAAAGTAAGCCAAGGCTCGCGCACGGTCTCGGCTGGGAAACCAGTGTGTCAGATACACAATGACGCCTGGAAAAAATCCAGCCTCGGCTAATCCCAGCAGAAATCGAACAACGTAGAACTGGAACGGTGTCTTCACCAACGCGGTCAGCGCCGCCATGATCCCCCAAGTGATCATGATCCGGCAGATCCATTTTCGCGCACTCCATCTCTCGACCATCAGCGTGCCCGGAATCTCCAGCAGGAAATAACCGATGAAAAATACGCCAGCACCAAAACCGATCACCGCGTTGTCGAACCCGGGCAAGTCTTTTGTCATCGTCAGCTTGGCAATCGCCACATTCGAACGATCGACGTAGGCAATCACATAACAGATGAAGAGGAGCGGAAGAAGGCGCCAATAAGCCTTTTGGCGGGCTCGGTCGAGGGCCGTCAGAGCGCTACCGGTGATAGTCGCATCGCTCACGATCTATCCCGGAATCGACAAAGATTGTCGCAAAAAGGAATTCTCATTTGGGCTCGGGAGCAGAGTGCCGTTGAATCGCTCTGACTCCAAGAGAAAAAGTTGAATCACGCGTTCCTATGTTCCGCTGGGTCAGCGTCGAATAAACCCCGGCCATCAGCAAGTGCCAGTTTATTCCACGTTGCTTTCAAGTGGAGATTAAGGCGCGCCAGACGCCCGGCAGACCAGCGAATTAGCAGCAATTCTCAGTATGGCCGCAGATGACACCAAGAACCGGCTGAAGCCGGAACTCCATAGGCACGTAGTCCCGCCTTCAGGCGGCAACGCGTCAAACAATCCAACGCGTCTGGAAGTGTCGGTGCCCCACCGGCTGAAGCCGGGACTACCTACCTGGCGAACGCACGGGGTCCCGCCTTCAGGCGGTCGGAAGCCAAAATGAGAACTGCTGGCGAATTAGTGTCAACTTGAGAGCAACTTGGGAGTTACTCGTAAGTCAAAACCAATTGACCATCCTTGATTATTATTCCAGTGAAACGGAACCCGGTCGGGCCGGAGAGCCTATAAAAGCGCGATCCGTTTGGGGTCATCAGCGAAATAGTTTGAGCCGTTTCGTCGATGCTAACACGAGGCTCGTCAGTGTAGGGGCCGGAAAGGACCGGCGATGATTCAACGATGGGCGGCGCATCCGACGAGGTCTGAGCCAGCACACTGTTGATCCAGTCAATGCTCGTCGAAATGCGCGAGGCGTAAAATGCACCCGGCACACGCCGGAGGATATCGGGGGACTGACTCCACTTGCCTTCTCCTCCCTTGTAAAGTCCGCCTTCATCAAAGAGGGCCGCTCGGAAGCCCACTCCAATATTAACAGTGTTGTAAGGGCCATCGACTGCAAGATTAATTCCCGCCAGTTTCCAAGTCGTTCCATCCTTAATGAAAAGGCCACCGCCCGAATCTCCTTCGGACAAATGTGCTTCATTGGGACCGCCAGCGGCGTCGAAAGGTATCTTCAGAAGACTCCGTACGCCGCTGCTGTCAGGGCCACTCGGATCGTGAGCAGGATCGTTGCTGGTGATGACGTTCACTTGATTTTCACCCCAGCGATTCCGGCCATCGGATGTTCCCCAGAGCCAACCTTTGCGTTCTTGCCCGAAGAATCCGGCTACAGTGACCTCCTCGCCCCTCTGAGTTCCTCGGCCATGAACGACCAGGTTCTTGCCAACTTCATCATTCCGCGCGTAAAGCGGTGAAAATGCGGGGAATCTTCCTCTTATTTTCCAAATTCTAAGATCGCTCTTCGGATCGTCAAAGTAGGCAACCGTCGTGTATTCGACTGGACCGAGGTAAAACTTATTGCCGACAGCACCTCCGACATGTCGAGCGGTGATAAAGAATTGCGGCGCGACGGGAGTCCCTAGAAAGCTGCCCCACAATCCTTGGAGCTCCCATCCGGACTGGGCTAGATCACCGACTGGAGCTGTGGTGTTATGCTCCGGGTCCGCCGTGGAATAGAAGATGATCGCTTGGGTGGATCGTACCGAAAACAACACCACCCAAAAAACCAGGCAAGTCGTCACCCGCTGGCAAACAGATCGCCGTCTGCTCGCTCCGGAGTTTGGCAATTCGCCTTTTCCCGGAGTCGGAAGACCAGTTCGAAAACATTTTTCGAGAGGTAGCAGGTCACCGGTTTTCAAAGCTGAACGACTTAGCATGCAGCAATAGACCATGAGGCACGGCATTGGGCAAATAAACGTCGTTCACGAGCCGCAGTTCTCTCCATGAACCCTCGAATGTGCCGCCAGGTTTTGGACTGCGGTGACGGAGTCTGCGAAGTCACCGCTTTGGCAACGCTCACAGCTCCGAAACTCGCCGACGCCGAAACCATCCCAACCCAAAGCGGCAACTCCGCAGAC
>CAMAWP010000135.1 GCA_945861765.1 Akkermansia muciniphila
ACTGTGGATTTGCTCCTTCCTCGCGCCTCGCCAGCCGCCCGGCATCCCGCGCGCCTTACCCTCAACGTGAAAGCAACTTGGAATTAACCCTCAAGCACGATGACCCGGCGCAGCGTTCCGAGCCTGGGCCTATGGACTCCTTTGGAAGCCGATGCTTAGCCTTTGGAACTTCCGAGGGGCGCGCATGAGCGCGAGCCGCCCTCAAGTTTCTTTCTTCTGGCTATCGCTTGGAGTCATTACATTGCTCTACCTGTTCTTCCTGGTGGCAATGCTCGCGGCGACTGCGGCCTACAGTACCCCAGGCCATTGGGTGCGGGCTCTGAGCTCGCGCGAGATCCGTTACTCCATCGGGCTGAGCCTGGCCACCTGCACCGCCACGGCGCTGCTCTCCCTGTTGCTCGCGGTGCCCGTGGGCTATCTGCTCGCTCGCGGACGATTTCCCGGCAAAGCCATCCTGGACGCCGCGCTCGACATCCCGATCGTTCTCCCTCCGATGGTGGTCGGATTATGCCTCTTGATTTTGTTTCAAACTCCATTTGGAAACGCCATCGAGCGCGTGGTGCCATTTACCTATACAGTTGCCGGCGTGGTGCTGGCGCAATTCGTGATCGGCGCGGCGTTTGCGGTGCGAACGATGCGTGGGACGTTCGATCATCTTTCGTCACGACCCGAAGATGTCGCGATGACGCTCGGATGCTCGCGAGGTCGCGCGGTCTGGCTCGTGACGCTCCCGGCTGCGCGACGCGGAATGTTCGCCGCGGCGAGCGTTGCGTGGGCTCGGAGTCTGGGGGAGTTCGGACCGATCCTGGTCTTCGCTGGCGCAACGCGGATGAAAACGGAGGTGCTGCCCACGACGGTGTGGCTGGAGCTGAGCGTCGGCAACCTGGAAGCTGCGGTGGCGGTGAGTTTGTTGATGGTTGCACTCGCGATGGGGGTGCTCGTGGCAGTGCGGCTAGCCGGGGAAAGAGTTTAATATCCGAAATCTGAAACAAGTTTTGATGTTTAGGAACCAACTGACCCACACAAAGCCTGTGATCGGTATGAGCTTTGAGCTCTCGATGTGGTTCGAAGCTCGACTTTCGGCGTTCGAATCTCCGCAAACGCCATGATTTGTCTCGAAAACATCTCATGGGGCGCGGGTACGTTCCGGCTGGAAAACATCTCATTCCAGATTCCCGCGCGGCGTTACGGAGTGCTCATGGGAGGGACTGGCTGCGGCAAGACGACGTTACTGGAGATCATCTGCGGCCTTCGCCGGGCTCTGTCTGGCCGTGTCCGAATTGACGGCCGAGACGTCACGGATGAGCCACCAGGAGCCCGTGGCATCGGGTATGTGCCGCAGGACGGCGCAATGTTTCCTACAATGACCGTGCGCGAGCAGATCGGATTCGCCCTCCGCCTTCGACGTCGTCCGGCTACCGAGATCCGCCAGCGCGTGGATGAACTCGCCGAGCACCTCGGTGTCGGCCCATTGCTTGACCGCTTACCGCATCATTTATCAGGCGGCGAGCGGCAAAGGGTCGCGCTTGGCCGCGCGCTTGCGGCAAAGCCGAGCGTGCTGTTGCTCGACGAGCCGCTCTCGGCGTTGGACGAGGAACTGCGCGACGACCTAGCCACGTTGCTAAAACAGATCCAGCGCGAGCTGGGAGTCACGGCGATGCACATCACGCACAGCGTCCGGGAGGCAACCCAGCTTGCGGACGTGCTCCTTCGCCTCGACGATGGCCAGGTGCGGGAGTCATCCTGGCGAGTCGAACCAGCATGAAATTGCCGCAACTGACGAGCGAAGATCGCGCCATTTACGAATGGCAGATGTGGGTGCCAGGCTTTGGCGACAAAGGCCAACGAAAGCTCAAGGGCGCATCGGTGCTCATCTCGCGTGTCGGCGGCCTCGGTGGAATGGTCGCGCACCAGCTCGCCGCCGCGGGAGTTGGCCGACTGGTGCTCGCCCACGCGGGCAGCCTCAAGCCGAGCGACCTCAACCGCCAGCTCCTCCAGCGTCACGACCGCATCGGCCAGCCGCGCATCGAAACCATCGTTCACCGCCTGCGCGAGTTGAACCCGCGCCTCGACATCATCGGGGTGGCGGAAAACATCTCCGAGGCCAACGCCGACCAACTGGTGGCGCAAGCGGACGTCGTGGTGGACGCCGCGCCGTTATTCGAAGAGCGCTACGCCCTTAACGCCGCCATCATCGCGGCGAATAAGCCTATGGTCGAGTGCGCCATGTATTCATTCGAAGCGCACGTCACCACAATTCTCCCTGGCCAAACGGCGTGTCTCCGCTGTCTTTACCCGGAAAAGCCTCCGCATTGGAAACGCGAGTTTCCGGTCATTGGGGCCGTGTCAGGCACCGCCGGCAGTCTCGGAGCGGTCGAAGTAATCAAGCTCATCACCGGTCTTGGAAAACCGCTGGCTGGCGCGCTGCTTGTGATGGATTTGGGGAGTATGCACTTCCGGCGCCTCCGAACGAAGCGTCGGCCAGATTGCCCGACTTGTGGCGGCAAGACCAGTGAGATGCGATAGCAGCCCTCGTTTGGTAAGATTCAATGGACGGCACACTCCCCAATTCGCCCTCAACTCGGGAAAACACAAACAACTTGGCGGGCCCGATGAAATCGGGGGATTCCAAGGGAATTGAAGCTTGACGCCAGTCAGCCTGGAAATTATCTTTGCTCTTGGTAAGATTTTATTGCTGGGTTGCCAGCGCACTGAAAGTCGGAGATTTTTCTGCCGACTTTTTTATTCCCCTCGCAGGGAAAGTAGAGAAGTTATGAACGCCGAATTTCTAGCCGTCATCGAATTTTGGGAGCGTGAGAAAGGCATCCGCAAGGAGGTCCTGATCGCGGCGGTTGAAGATGCTTTATTGACTGCGGCTAAAAAGGCGGTTGGGCCGGCCCGAGAATTGCGTTGCGTCATTGATCCTAAGAACGGTGATATTAAGGCCTTTGCTAAGCTCATTGTCTCCGAAAAGGTAAGTTCTAAACACGACCAGATTTCGTTGTTCGATGCCCGGCGGATCAAACCCGATTCCCAGTTGGGCGAAGAGTTGGAAGTAGAAGTCACACCTGCCAATTTCGGCCGGATTGCGTCGCAGAACGCTAAGCAGGCACTGATGCAACATCTTCGGCGTGCTGAAAAGGAACTCATTTATGCGGAGTTCAAAGATCGGGCGGGAGATATTGTGAGCGGAACTGTGCGTCGGTTCGAGCGCTCCGATGTGACGATCGATCTAGGCAAGTACGAAGCTCTGCTCCCCAATCGCGAACGAGTTCCCACCGAAGAGTACCAAATCGGTGAACGCATTCGTTGCTATGTCAAGGCCGTGGAAAATAGCATACATGGCCCTGAGATTATTTTATCCAGGGCAGATCCGCAGTTCGTCATAAAACTTTTTCGACTCGAGGTTTCTGAAATCAGCGATGGAACCATTGAAATCAAAGGGATCGCTCGTGAGCCTGGCTTTCGCACGAAACTAGCCGTTTATTCTCGAGATGCCAAAGTGGATCCTGTCGGAGCCTGCGTTGGATTGCGGGGTCAACGGGTCAAGAACATTGTTCGTGAGTTGAACAACGAGAAGGTGGACATCATCAAGTGGGACTCGAACGTCAAGAACTACCTCACGAATGCTTTAGCCCCAGCCAAACTGAAATCGTTCGAGATAGATGAAGCCAATCGCCGGGTCAAAATTTGGGTGAGCGATGACCAACTCTCGTTGGCCATCGGAAAGCGTGGCCAGAATGCCCGTTTGACTTCCAAGTTAACTGGCTGGCATGTTGATATCGAAGCCGAAGCTATTGTGACGATGGGTTTCGAGGAGAAGGTAGCCCGGGCCGTGGAAGCAGTTGCCTCCATCCCTGGCATTTCTCGCGAACAGGCTGATGTGCTCGTCCACCATGGATTGAAGAGCTTGGAAGATTTGTTACAGGCCGAAGTCAGCGATCTGGCTGAAATCCCGGAGCTCGCCGAGCAAGCTGGTGAAATTATCGAGGCTTTGAAAGCCGAGTCGCTGCGGCGGAACCCCGGAACCGGGGAAAGCTCCGCGGGGACTTAGTCAGTTTTATGAATCTGGAAGACTCAACGTCGGCATGTTAAGCGCATGAAGACTTTGTGGGAAAGTCAGTTGGAAGAATTAAATTATGCCCGTTCGTATCTACGATATTGCCAAAAGACTTGGAATCGAAAGCAAAGATGTCATCGCCAAGGCCAAATCGTTGGGCATTACCGGCGCCAAAGCAGCCTCCAGTTCGCTGGACAAAATCACCGCCGAGTATCTCGAACAACAAATGGGCGGAGTGCCTGCCGCTCCAGCCAGGCCAGTTCCTCCGCCTGCGCCTCCTGAACCTGTTACCCTAGTCGCGCCTCCTCCGGAGCCACCGACTCCGGTTGTCGAAGCCCCTGCTCCCGTAATTCCCGCTCCGCCTGCTCCGGAAGAACCCGCTCCGTTGCTTTCGACTCCAGTTGCCGTTGAAATACCGGCACCGGCTCCCGCGATTACCGAGCCCGAACCGCAACCCCAACCAGAGTTGGCCCAGGTGCCCGCAGCCCCAGTAGAACCTCCGCCACCGCCTTTGCCGCCGCCTCTGCCACCAGTACCAAGAGTCGGAGATAAGGTTGGCTTTATCAAATTGCCGGCCAAACCCGCCCCAAGAGTTCCGGACAAAACAGCCCCACCCAAGATGCCGGTTCGCCCCCCAATCCGGCCGGAGCCGCCTCGGGGAAGACCTGATTTCAGAACTGACAATCGCTTTAATCGCGGCGTCACGCCGCAGCAACCGGTTCGACAGACGGGTCCCGTCACGGGGCGGCCCGGATTTGCGCCAGCTCAGCGTACGGAACCGGCGAGATCTGCCGCGCCTTCCGAAGTGAAATTCGTTCCGCCAGTCACGGGTGAACTGATTACTCTCAAGCCGCCGATCGTCGTCCGCGATTTAGCAGAACAGCTCAAGAAGAAGCCGTTTATGCTCATTGCAGATTTAATGCAATGGAATGTCTTCGCCAACGTGAACCAGGCCATCGATGAAGTGGTCGCCCAGAAGCTGTGCGCGAAGTACGGCTACCGTTTTGAAGTTGAGCGACGGGAACGGGGCGGCGGAGTGGTCCACGCTCCAGCGAAAAAGGTCGAGCTCGATGTGGATGACAAGATCGAGGATCTGGTTCCACGCGCACCCGTAGTAACCATCATGGGCCATGTGGACCACGGGAAAACCACGCTGCTGGACGTCATTCGCAAATCAAACGTGGCCGCTGGTGAAGCTGGAGGAATCACGCAGCACATCGGAGCCTACACCATTTCCATTCCACACCCGGAACGTCCGAACGAGATGCAACAGGTTACATTTCTCGACACGCCGGGACATGCCGCATTCAGCTCGATGCGGGCGCGTGGAGCGAACGTCACGGATATTGTCATCTTGGTTGTTGCCTCCAATGACGGCGTCATGCCGCAGACCCTTGAAGCGCTCAGTCATGCTCAAGCCGCCAAGGTGCCAATCATTGTGGCCGTCAACAAATCTGATCACCCGAACGCCAACCCGATTAAAGTCCGACAACAATTACAGGACAAAGGTCTGGTGCCGGATGATTGGGGTGGAGACACGATTTTCCAGGATGTGTCTGCGTTGACGAAGCAAGGCGTGGACAAGTTGCTGGAGATGATTATTTTCCAGGCCGAGTTGCTCGAGCTCAAAGCCAATCCCAATCGGCGGGTGAAAGGGAATGTCATCGAATCCGGCTTGGAACCGGGTGGCCCGACCGCCACCGTGCTGGTTCGCAAGGGAACCCTGCGCGTTGGCGACACGGTTATTTGTGGTCAATACTGGGGCAGGGTTAGAGCTATCATCAATGAAGAAGGAAAACGCCTCAAAGAAGCCGGTCCTTCCGTGGCCGTCAAACTTCTCGGGTTGAACGGTGTTCCCGAGGCTGGCTTGGAATTCAGCGCGGTGGAAAACGAGAAGAGCGCCCGGCTTTTAGCCGAGCAACGCGCTGAAGTCGTCCGCACTCAAGACAAGGAACGCCGGCCGAGAGTCACCTTGGAGAATTTATTTGATACTCTGGCATCCGAGAGTAGCAAGGCGCTCGAAGTGGTGGTCAAAGCGGATACTCAAGGATCCGTCGAGGCTATCGTCGAGGCGTTGAAAAAAATCGATGCCTCGAAGGTCACTCTGGCTATTATTCATAGCGCCGTTGGAACCGTCACTGAATCCGATGTTCTGTTGGCCTCGGCGAACAAAGCAATTATCCTCGGCTTCCACACGCGCATCGACAACGGGGTTTCGGACATTGCCAAACGAGAAGGCGTTCAAATCAAGCTTTACGCCATTATTTACGAGTTGATTGACCAAGTTAAGGAAGCGATGGCTGGATTGCTCGATCCGTTAACCAGAGAGGTCGTGATCGGCTCGGCTGAGGTACGCAAAATCTTTGCCCTCTCCAAAGGTGGCAACGTGGCGGGCTGTGTGGTTTCAGCGGGGCGCCTTGTGAAAGGCAAAATGCGCGTTCTCCGCCGCAAAGGGCTTATTTACGAAGGTGTCTCCGTGACGCTCCGTCGATTCCAGGACGAGGTCAATGAAGTCCGCGCTGGCATGGAATGCGGGATTCGCTTGGATGGGTTCGATGATTTTCAGCCAGGAGATTCAATCGAATGTTATACTTTGGAGAAGTTCGCCCAAAAGCTATAATCCTCCCCTGCTGTGTTAATGTGCCATGGCCTCTCTCCGACTCCAACGCGTCCGCGAGCTGTTGAAACGACAGATCGGCGAAGTCATTCGCCGCGAAATTCCCATCAATGAAGCCGGAATTATCACGGTCAATGATGTGGATGTATCCCCAGACTTGCATGCGGCGACTGTCTTTATTGGGATCGTGGGCACTGATGCACAACGAAAAAAAGGCTTTAACCTGCTGCACGCCGGACGAAAGAGAATTCAAGGAATGGTCGGTCAGGCCGTTGTTTTGAAATACACTCCTCACCTGCGATTTGTCATGGACGAGTCGGCCACGCGCGGCAATCGCGTTCTCGATATCATCGAGGACATAGAAAAGACGTTCCCGCCTCATGAAGACTCATCCGAAGATCATTGACCGCATCCTGGCGGGGATTCGAGAGAGTGAAACGATCTGCGTTGTCGGCCACGTTCGCCCCGACGGCGATTGTATTGGTTCCGAGCTAGGCCTCACACTTGCCCTTCAGAACGAAGGCAAGAAAGTGGTTTGCTGGAATCAGGATTCAATCCCGCAAAAGCTCGCGTTTCTTGATCCAAAAAAACTGGTCCGACCCCCTTCCCAAGGCAACAAGTTCGATTGCGTCATCGCCACTGACTCCGCAAGCCTGGAACGACTGGGAACAGTTGCCGAGTGTATCAATGATCGAAAGCTGTTCATCAATATCGACCACCACCAAAGCAACACCCGCTATGGTGACATCAATTGGGTTTCCGCGAAGGAGCCCTCGACGGGCGAGCTGATCTTTCGACTGTTGAAAGTGGCGAACTGGCCGATCACTTCGGCGATCTCCGATTGTCTATTTACGGCGGTGTCCACCGATACAGGTTCGTTTCAGTATCCAACCACGCGGCCAAGCACTTACCACGTCGCCGGTGAACTTGTAAAACGCGGCGCAAACCTCGCCAAAATCTGCGACGAGGTCTATCAATCCTTTCCGCTCTCTCGCGCCCGTTTGCTCAAGCTGGTTTATAACAAGTTTCGTCTTACCCATCAGAATCAGATCGCGTACTTCTGGCTGAAGAAGGCTGATTTCACGCGCACCGGAGCTGATACCAACGATTCCGAAGGTTTGATCGATCATATTCGCGCTATCGAGCCAGTGGTGGTCGCTTGCGTTTTTGAAGAAATCGAACTTGAACTTACCCGGATCAGCCTGCGTTCAAAAGACGATCGAGTGAACGTGAATGAGATCGCCAGCCAATTTGGCGGAGGGGGCCACAAAGCGGCTGCCGGTGCACGCGTTCCGGGACGTCCGCTCTCTGTGCAGCGCCGGGTGATTGCCGCCATAAAAAAGGTTCTCAACACCTCCCGCCGATGAAATGCCAGAGCAATGAGGACTTCGATCCTCGCAAAGGGAAGCTGATTTCTCGAAAACGCTCCACAGCTCTATTACTCCGCTCAACACCATCCGCCGCTTAATTTACCATGCAAGTTTTCGATCTCTTTGATGGAGCCCTGCTGATCGACAAGCCGGTCGGTCCCACCTCCCATGATATTGTCGAAGCCATTCGCCGCCACTTTCGGATAAACAAAGTGGGACACTGTGGAACGCTTGACCCCAATGCTACCGGACTGCTCATTCTCCTCCTGGGGCGAGCCACGAAGCTTTCCGAGAAACTGATGTCCTCGGACAAGGTTTACGAAGGCACGATGAAGCTTGGCGAGACAACCCATAGTTATGATGCCATGGGAGATCTGGTCGCCTCCCTGCCCGTTCCCCCAACCACCCTCGATCAGTTAAACGAGCTGGCGAGCGCGTTTGTGGGGGACCACATGCAAGTGCCTCCGATGGTTTCCGCGATTAAGAAGGATGGCGTTCCTCTTTACAAGCTGGCCCGGAAAGGAATCGAAGTGGAACGAAAACCACGCTTGGTCCATATCTACAACTTCCGCTTTTCTGATTACTCCGAGCCCATCGGCTACTTTCGGGTGGCTTGCACCAAGGGAACCTACGTTCGCACTCTCGTCCATGATCTCGGCCAAAAATTGGGCTGCGGCGCGCACCTCGCAAACCTGCGGCGCCTGGTCTCGGGCACGTTCGATGTCGCGAACGCGATCCAGTTCGAAGAAGCCGTGAAGTTGTCCCCGAGCGAATTGCAGCAGCGCGTCATCCCATTTTTTAAGCTTGTGGAGACGTGAGTAATGATCAGTGGGTTGGGACGAAATGGGCGCATCCACGGTTCGCGAAACCTAATCCAAGCTCTTAAACACCTATCTTCGTCAAGGACCAGAAATCCCGCCTGTTATGCAGATCATTCAGGACGCCACGAAACTCGCCAATCCTCAGCGAAATGTGTGCGTGGCCGTCGGTGTCTTTGATGGCGTTCATCTGGGCCATCAGCAAGTAATCCGGCGAACCATCGCCGACGCCCGGCAACATAGCGCTCTTGCTGTAGCCATCACATTCGATCGCCACCCGAGCACTGTCATCGCGCCGGAGCGCACGCCCCCCTTGATCTATTCTCTGCCCCAAAAACTTCGCGCCATAGGCTCCCTCGGCGTGGACGCAATCCTGTTGATCCGCTTTGACCTCGCCTTCAGTCAACAAAGCGGTGACGTGTTCATCCGTGGTTTGGTACGAGATTTTGGACACATTCACAGCATTTGTGTAGGGAGCAATTTCACTTTCGGAAACAAGCGCTCAGGCAATGTCCCACTACTTAAAACTCTTGGTCAGGAACTCAAATTCATCGTGCATGGATTGGCGGCGGTTTCGCTGGACGGAAAAACCGTCAGCAGCACCCGAATTCGCGACACCCTCCGCGATGGCAATCTCGACCCAGCCAGCCAAATGCTGGGCCGCCCTTATTCGGTCGCCGGAAGAGTGATTCAAGGCGACAAGCTAGGGCGCCAGTTGGGCTACCCGACCGCGAATCTCGATGTCAGGCTTCTGGCCCTTCCGCCGAATGCCGTGTACGCTGTCCAGGCCGAAGTGAGTGCAAAAACTTACGAAGCCGTCTTGAACATCGGCTATCGTCCGACGTTGCAGCATCCCGAACCCCAACTTCGCGCGGAAGTTCATCTCCTCGACTTCACTGGCGACATCTACGGGCAAGAGATAGAACTTACCTTTGTCGAAAAACTTCGCGCGGAACAAAAGTTCGCTTCGATCGATGCGCTCAAAGCGCAGATTGGGCATGACATCGTCCGAGCCCGCGCCGTGTTCGCTTGAACCTGCAATCCCTCGGCGTGTGATACCCGTGGCCCAGGCCCGCAACGAGGAACACTGCGAGACGGACACTACGACCCATTCCGCCGATGCCGGATCAAATCGAGAAACTCAACGCGAGTCCGAGCGTCCTCACGGAAACGGCCGAGCATGGCTGAGGTGATAGCATAGGAATTCTGCTTTTGCACGCCCCGCATCATCATGCACAGGTGTTGGGCCTCGATGACGACGCCGACGCCCTGCGGTCGAATGAGGTCTTGGATCGTCATGGCGATCTCGTGCGTCATGCGCTCCTGGACTTGGAGCCGACGCGCGTAAACATCGACGAGGCGGGGCAATTTCGAGAGTCCAATAATTTTATCGGTGGGCAGATAGGCGATATGACATTTACCAAAGAATGGGAGCATGTGATGCTCACATAAGCTGTAAAAGTCGATGTCCTTGACGATCACCATTTCGTCCGACGTCGTCTCAAACAGAGCATCGTTGAGAACGGTTTTGGGGTCCTTGCGATACCCCTGGGTGAGGAACTCCAGCGACGTCGCGACGCGTTGAGGAGTTCGCTTGAGGCCGTCCCGGTGAGGATCTTCACCGAGAATCTCCAGTTGACGGTGGACCAATTGAATGAGTTCATCACTGCTCTTTTCGCTCATACGGACACACTACTGACGGTGGAGCAAGCCGTCCAGCATAGGTGTCGCGGGATTCTCGAGTCTTATCCCAGAGCGTCATTTTGAGTCGAGCAACAGGACCACAACCCCAGCAGTTCTGCCCATGAACCTGGGTGGGGTGAGAGTCCGTCGAACCCTGACCTTTTCTGGCGATCGAGCATGTCAGGGCTCGACGGCTTCCGGCTCGGAGACTACAGCTCGGAAAGAGTCTCGCCCCACCGTTCAAGGGCGCAACGCGCGTAAGAAAGTTCGGGGTGGTCTCATTTTGGCTTCCGACGCCTGAAGGCGGGACCCCTTCCGTTCGCCAGGTATGTAGTCCCGGCTTCAGCCGGTGGGGCACCGACACTTCCAGAGCGTTGGATTGTTTGAGGCGTTGCCGCCTGAAGGCGGGACTACGTGCCTATGGAGTCCCGCCTTCAGCCGGTTCTTGGTGTGATCTGCGGCCATACTGAGAATTGCTGCAAGGGCCGGCGGCGTGCTTGACTCGGCTTCCAGGCGCTTACCCCACCGTGGGCAAGAACCGTGGCGGCTTGCGCGTCTTGGTTGCCTGCTCGAACGCGAAAGCGAGCTTGAGCAACATAGGCTCACTGTAAGCCCGGCCAAAGAAGGAGATTCCCACGGGCAGGCCGAATACATGCCCCGCCGGAACCGTGATGTTCGGATACCCCGCCACAGCCGCCGCCGATGAACTCCCGCCAACTCCGCGGTCCCCATAAACCAGATCTGTCTTACCGGCCGGACCGCCAGACGGCGCGACGATGGCGTCGAGGTGGTGCTTGTCCATCAGAGCGTCGATCCCCTCGGCGCGCGACATCCGCCGACACCGCTCCAAGGCGTCGGTGTAGGCTTTCTCCGTGAGCGGGCCTTTCTCTTGCGCTTTCAAAAACTGCTCCTGTCCAAAATAAGGCAGTTCCCGTTCTTTGTTTCGTTCGTTGAACTCGATAACTTCCTTTAGCGAGCGCACCGGCGCTTTTGGTCCGAGCGAAGCCAAATAGGCGTTCAAACCGGTTTTGAACTCGTAGAGCATGACTTGTTGTTCCGAGTCGCCGAAACTTCCCAGGGGCGGATCGTCCGAGGGATCCACAAGAATCGCGCCCTGCCGTTTCATTTCGTCAAGCGCGGCTTCCAAGAGTTTTTCGGATAACGCCCCCGAGCGGAAATAACGTCGGGCCACTCCAATCCGCGCGCCACGCAGGCCGGCTGGATCGAGGAATTGGGTGTAATCGCGCTGCGAGTTGCCGCGACTAGATTCGGTGACAGAATCCCGTGGATCAACTCCGGTGAGCGCACCGAGCAGAATTGCTGCGTCCGCCACAGTCCGTGTCATCGGGCCGGCGGTGTCCTGGGTGTGAGAGATTGGGATGATGCCAGAGCGGCCAATCAGTCCAACGGTCGGCTTGAGCCCCACGAGACCACACAGCGTCGAGGGGGAAATGATGGAACCGTCAGTCTCGGTCCCAATCGCAGCGGCGCAAAGACTGGCAGCCACAGCGACAGCCGAACCCGAGCTGGAACCCGACGGATTACGGTCCAGCGCGTAAGGATTGTTCGTTTGGCCACCGCGGCCGCTCCAACCGCTGGAGGAGCGCTCGCCTCGAAAGTTGGCCCATTCACTGAGGTTGGTTTTTCCGAGAATCACGGCGCCCGCCTCACGAAGTTTCTGGGCAACGAAGGAATCCTGCGGAGCGATGGACCCGAGCAGCGCCAGCGATCCGGCCGTCGTCATCATTCGGTCATGCGTATCGATGTTGTCTTTGAGCAACACCGGGATTCCATGCAGCGGGCCGCGCGGGCCTTTCGCCT
Organism: Akkermansia muciniphila; assembly: GCA_945861765.1. GTDB lineage: Bacteria > Verrucomicrobiota > Verrucomicrobiia > Limisphaerales > SIBE01 > SIBE01. The sequence continues at coordinate 12,370 of CAMAWP010000135.1, forward strand.
TGCGTTCTTTGTCGAGCGCCCGCGCGATGGCCACTGCGTCCGGGTTGATCTCGATCACCGACTTAAGCATCGGCCCTCGTCGATCAAGGTCTTCGATCCGTTGCAAATATTTTTTGGCGAGCGAGACGGCGGTTTCTTGGCCCGACCTGATCGCCGCCTGAAGTTCGACCACGGTCGCCTCCTCCCATTCGAACGGCTGGATGTGAAACGGCGGAGCTGCCGCGCGAGGGCGAGATGAGTCGGTGGCCGACGCGCGACTGAGGATCATCGATTGCATGGATGCGAGCGCCGTCAATTGAAGGAAGTTTCTTCGTTTCATTGTCTCTTTACGTTTTCAGACGCGCTTGAAGCGACTGGTTGTTGGCACGTGTTAACAGTCATGTTGCCGAGCGCGTTTCTTTTAAGGTAATTCACTGCTTCCCGCAACCTGGCGATGAAGGCAAGGCAACGCTCAAATTTTACGGCTTGCCACCAGGCCACTTCATCCCCAAGTTTCAGATCGCACTAGATCCCAATTATATGAACTCAACACAATTCCTTCACGTCCGCATCGCGGCACTCTTCATCTGCCTGACTACCTTGGCAGCGGCGGGCGCCGACACCTTCAAGCTCGAACCCGGCTACATCAGCTTGTTCAACGGCAAAGACCTGACCGGCTGGGGCTATATGACGAACAACTTCGACGGTAAAGCTGCCAGCAGTGACGGACGCTACACAGCGAAGGGCGGCAATCTCGTCGTGAACCCGAGAGAGCCTCGGTTGATGCAGATACTCTGGACGACTCGAGAGTTCCCGAAGGATTTCAATCTTAAGTTGGAATTCCGCGCCGCTGTTAACGCGGACAGCGGCGTCTTTATCCGCAAGCCGCAACTGCAATGTCGCGATTACCTCGTGGCCGGTCCTTACAAGGAACTCAAGAAATACAAGCCGCAGGATTGGAACGAAATCGAGGTCACTGTGAAAGACGGAGTCGCCCACTGCACCTGCAACGGCGAAGTCCTCGAGGCTGCGCTTAAGGTTCCTGCGACTGGTGGGATCGGATTCGAAGGCGACCGCGGACAAATGGAATATCGCCGCATTCGGCTGAAAGAGTTGCCATAGGTTTTCGATCGAACACAGCGTCGGCCGCCATGACGCTGTGATTTGATCAGCCCGCTCCGAGCACAGTTCACGCCGTTCTCAATGACGCGGGCCTCGCGATTGACCCGGCCACCACACGAACGTTCATTTCGTCATCCGTTCTATGCGCTCCTTCGTTTGCTCACACGTCGCAACGCTCGGTCTGTTGCTCATTTTCTCAGCCTGCCAGTCCACCCCTCCCTCGACCTTCCGGCCGCCACCACCAGCGGCACCGCCAACGCTGTCGGCCGCTGCCTTCTCTCCTGTCAAATTGGCCGAGATGGATGCCGCTGTTCTGCAAACGGTCCGGAGTAATAAAATCCCTGGCGGCGTCCTTTGGCTCGAACGGCAAGGACGCGTCTATCGCAAAGCTTATGGACATCGAGCGCTTGTACCCGCTCACGAGCCGATGACCGAGGAGACAATCTTCGACGCGGCCTCGTTGACCAAAGTCATCGCGACAACTCCCGCAATCATGTTGTTGCTGGAAAGGGGCAAAGTGAAGCTGGACGTGCCAGTGTCAGCTTACATCCCCGAATTTCAAATTCTGGGCAAAGAGTTCGTCACCGTTCGCCATCTCCTAACTCACACATCCGGTCTTCGTCCCGGTCTCAGCGCAACCCCGGCTTGGTCTGGCTATCCGAAGGGCATTGAGCTGGCTTGCGCGGAAAAGCTTTTGAACGCGCCTGGGACCGTCTTTCGCTACAGCGATATCAATTTCATTGTCCTCGGAGAAATCGTTCGGCGCGTGAGCGGCAGCCGACTGGACCAGTTCGCGGCCCGTGAAATTTATTCCCCGCTAAAAATGACGGACACGGGATTCCTGCCGTCGGCTGGCAAGCTGCCAAGGATCGCGCCAACAGAACAATTTGGAGCCGAGATGCTGCGCGGCAAAGTGCATGACCCAACGGCGCGCCGCATGGATGGTGTGGCTGGTCATGCCGGACTGTTTACGACCGCGTCGGACTTGGCCCGTTATGCGCGAATGCTGCTTAACGACGGTGCGCTGGAGGGAGTGCGCGTGTTCAAGCCCGAGACCATCCAGCTAATGACGAGTGTTCAATCGCCAGAAGCGGTTCCCTCGCGGCGCGGCTTGGGATGGGACATCGATTCGGCCTATAGCCGGCCGAGAGGTAAATATTTTCCGCTCGGTTCGTATGGGCATACCGGCTGGACGGGCACCTGCCTCTGGATCGATCCGTTCTCAGAAACCTTTTGGATCTTCCTTTCAAATCGTGTTCACCCCGACGGCACTGGCAACGTGCTGCCGCTCCAGGCCAGTCTCGCATCGCTCGCGGCGGAGTCAGTCCTTGGTTTCAATTTCGCCGGAGTGGCGGGAGCATTGCCCGCGCGCATCATTGCCGACACACCCGGCTCGATCTTAACAAACAAGCTCCGACTGGCGCTCGCACCGGTGCGCAACGGGATCGATGTGCTGGCTCAACAACAATTCGCTCCACTCAAAGGCCTGCGCGTTGGGTTGATCACCAACCACACTGGCACCGACCGCGAACGGAATCCGACGATTGATCTCTTGCACAAAGCGCCCGGCGTGAACCTCAAAGCCCTCTTCAGTCCGGAGCATGGGGTTCGCGGGTTGCTGGACGAGAAAGTCTCCGACAGCGTGGATGAAAAAACGGGGTTGCCCGTCCTCAGCCTTTATGGCGAAAGCCGGGCTCCCAAGCCCGAGCAACTGAAAAATATCGACGTCCTGGTTTTCGATATCCAGGACATTGGCTGTCGCTTCTACACTTACATCTCGACGCTGGGCAATTGCTTGGAGGCGGCCGGCAAAGCCAACGTGAAATTTGTGGTTCTGGACCGTGTCAATCCAATCAATGGCGTCGCAATCGACGGACCCGTCCTGAACGGCGAAACGAGCTTCACGGCTTTTCATCCCATACCAGTGCGTCACGGTATGACCGTGGGAGAGCTCGCGCGAATGTTCAACGCGGAACGCGGGTTCAAAACCGATCTCACGGTGATACCGATCGAAGGTTGGACCCGCGATCTCTGGTTCGATCAGACAGGGCTCCCGTGGATCAATCCCTCTCCCAACATGCGTAGCTTGATCGAGGCCAGTCTCTATCCGGGTGTCGGACTCTTGGAAACGACCGCCCTTTCCGTCGGGCGCGGAACAGGAACTCCCTTTGAGGTGGTCGCCGCGCCCTATATTGATGATGTGAAGCTCTCGGCCGAACTGAATCGAATTGGTCTCGCTGGCGTTCGCTTCGTCCCTGTCCGCTTCACTCCGATCGCGAGCGTCTTCAAGAACAAACCGTGCGCTGGAGTCAACATCGTGCTCACGGATCGCGACCGCTGCAACGTGGTTGACATCGGCATCGCCATGGCCCAGACGTTGCATCGACTCTATCCAAAAGATTTCGACCTCGAGAAATTCGACCGATTGCTCGGGCATCGCGCCACCGTGGATGCGATTCGCTCCGGCAAGGGTTTGGCGGAAATCCGCCAACTGTGGGCGATCGACCTGGAGGAATTCAAAAAAAGGCGTTCTTCTTATCTGCTCTATCAGTAGCATTGGTTTCAACAACCTCACTTGAGTTTTGCCAAGGACTGTGTCGTCTCGACCAGCCGCAGCACGTCCGCACAACACCAAGCGGTTCTCCGATGTTTTCAGTGGAACCATTTCCGTGTCTGGACTGGAAGACTCATTCCCGAGGGGTGCCTGGAGCTTGGACATTTTCCGGCCGTGTGTTGTTGTAACCGATGAGGTTTTGCAACTCACATCTCCCGGAGGGGAGATTCGAGAATAGCCCACACCTATCTCCCGGAGGGAGATTTGAGAATAGCCCACCCTTTCAAGGGTGGGATTAGGTAGCAAACAGCCAAAGTCCCGAAGGGACGGTTGAACTCTTCTCGGGTGATCCTTTGTCCTGAACAGACAGTAGGAGCTGGCGCAGGACATTGGGGGGTTCGGCCGTCCCTTCGGGACTTATGCAATCGCTCATGCGAACCCGGCAGTCAACTGCCGGGCTATTCTCGAATCTCCCTCCGGGAGACGAGGGCAGACAATAGGTCCAAACTCCAGTCAGCCCGGTGGGATGAAAAAAAGGTCTTCATCCGCTGTTGACCTATTCCATTGAAAACAGCGGGGACCTGACAAATCTACAAAAGGACGATGAACAGAACGCGTTCAGAAATCACATCTTGACACTCGCCAACCGCAGAATAGCCTCACTCACATCGATTGACGAATACCAATTCTCCGCTGCTGGCGGAGCGCCAATAAGTAACCTCCATCAA
>CAMAWP010000136.1 GCA_945861765.1 Akkermansia muciniphila
CTGCCGTGACTATTCAGGTGGTGACTGCGGATTGAGTGTGATGGTTGGCCGCGGGGAACCAAGGAACAGGAAAAGACATGGACGGTTTTTGGTCTGATTTCTTTCGGAGAATCAGCCCATAGACAGGGAACGGAGAGTTGCCGAAAGAATCGAAAAATGACGAAAGAAGATTGCTGAAATTTGCTTTGATTTCTTTCGTCCTCTTTCGTTCTTTTCGGCCAAGCCTCGCGTCCGTTTTGCGGCTGGCCTGAACAGTCACAAGGAGGCGGTTCGCGGCCCGCTCAAGGCTCCACCGTCCAGGTATTAGCCAATTGTCGGAGTTAGGAACTGCGACTCAGACACTGGCGAAGCGGGTGCGCGAGGGTTGAAACCGCTGGATCAGCAATTCTCATTATCTTTGTTGTGGAAACGCGGCGCGGTGGTCAAGTTGTTACCTGAACAGACGGCCCTTATGAGAATGCTTCCATCGTCACTGTCGAGCTTCGTGAGCAGCCACGAAACGATCCCTGCGCCCGAACACGAGGCGGAGTATCCTTACTCGGAGTTCTATTGGAAGCCTGTCGCCTGCGCGCTATTGTCGGGACGGGTGCGGGCACGCCAGCAAGACCAGCAACCCAATCGAACGGAAATGGAGCGTTTCTGCAAACAGGCCAATTTCAATCAACGCTACTTTGACGGCGTCGCTCAATTCCATGTCGCGAGCGGCGTGATCAAGGCGCGGTTCGACAAGTATGAGCAAGGGCCGCATTTCGATGATTTCTGGAGCGGTGACCTCGACCGTCTTCAATCCACTGCGCGAGACGGAATCGTGGCCCTGATCAGGAAGTTCACACCGTTCCAAGCTTGGCGGCCAACCCTCTCGTTCGATGACGTTGTCGATTTTCTGAAAGCGTTTTTCACCGCGTTCGAAGGCAAAGGACTACTCTGCGATAAAATTGGCGGAGCATGGCTCAGGTTTACTCAGTTGCCTGAAAAAGAATTGAAAATGTGGTTGCGAACGCCGGGACTCAACCTGACGACACTGAGCGCCTGCAATTGGATCCAGTGGTTGGATGTCAAAGGTCAATCGGCCCTCACAAACACTCTTTATGCTGCTGGATGGGCTTACTCCATGGAGAAAGACAAGCGGGAATGGTTTTGCCTGAGTTCCCTGGGGAAGGTGATGTTGAACTTGGCCGTCGCACCGCCGCGTCCGCCGGTCGTGATGGAATTCAAGGTCGTATCCGACTTCACAGTGCTGGCCGGCGCAGATCTTCCAGTCGCAACGCTTATTCCGATTTTCCGTTACTGCCGTTTGAAGGGCATGGACAATGTCCTCACTTTCAAACTCGACAAGCAGTCGATGCGCGATTTGCCTTCGAGCACATCCGCCGAGCAGGAACTCCTTGGGGCGCTCCGCCCCTGCGAGCCATTGCCTTTGACAGTGACGCAGTTCCTCGGCGGCGACCCTGCAACGGGCGGCGTGATGCACTTCAAGTATTGCCGCGGCTTGGTGCGCGTGAAAGATCCAGCAGTGTTGGCGGCACTCCGGTCACATCCAAAGCTCAAGGGCTACATCGACCGCGGCGGGCCGCCCGGCTACCTCATTATCAAAGATGCTTCCGATCCAAACAACTTCGTCCTTCGCTGCCGGGAACACGGATTTGAAGTGAAAGGGTTTTGAGACCCTATCTTGGTCAACAAATCACTTGCTTCCGATTTTGCGTTCTGGACAGATCAACCCGTGACTATTTCGATTCAAGAGCATCTGATGTCGTTGAATGGGGACAACCTCAAGGCCCATCTCCAAAAACTCGGCCTCGCGAACAAGACCATGACCCGTAAGGCGCAGTTCGCTGAGGCGATTGAAGAATCATTGAAGCTTCGGCTGGATGGCTTCACAAATGCTTTGTCCGAGAATGAGCGGCTTTGGCTCGCTGAAGCGGCACACCAAGGGCGGTTCATCAGTGACACGGAATTTGAAGCTAAGTTTGGCCGTGGTTCACCTTGGCAGGAGCTTGCCAAGTTGGATTTCTGGCACCGGCCCGTTTTGCTCCTTGAGATAGTGATCCATTACGACCACCAAGATCGAGAGTCCATCCTTCTTAGCAGCTTGATCGGACCATTAAGAGCGCTGCTTCCCAAGTCGGCGCCTTTAGGTGTGAGGGTGGTCGAAGAGTTGCCGCTCGACTCGCATAAATACCTGGGCAGTGACGGGAAGCCATTGCAGGTGTTTGAAAGCGAGCGCATCGCTCCGGCGGAACTGGCCCGTGTCCTTCGCCTCGTTCAGGCCGGAAAAATAAAAGTGACGGACACGACCCAGCGCCCGACCGATTCTTCGACTCGCTTGATTGGCGAGGCCCTTGCCGCACCCGATTTCGAACTCGAAGAGCCCGCGGAGCTACGCAGGCAATGGGCGTCGGAGGAGAAGGCAGGTCCCGCGCGCGCCCATGCCTGGGGCGTGCTGGTCCAACAATGCGGCTGGGCCAAGCCTAAGGGCGGCACGCTTGCGCTTACGCCTGCAGGCCAGCAACTATTGGCCTTCTCGCCAGAAAAATTCCGCGAAGGATTCAAGCGTTTTGTTACCGATGGCGATTTTGATGAACTTCATCGCGTGAACCACATTCGCGGCCAGACCGGCAAACATAAGCGCTGGATCAGCGATCCCGGCTTGCGCAAGACTGTCGTGGCGGACGTGCTCGCCACTTTTCCGGCTGGCCAGTGGCTTCAATACAAAGAAGCGCTTCGGTTGCTCGAAGCATCAGGCGAGGATTGGAATGTCATGAGCAGCGGAGGTTTCCTCCACATTTGCGATGCGCAATACGGTGTGATCCATGACCATCATGGCGTGAACAGCCAATTCTTGCGCGCGCTCCTTATGGAATCCCTGGCTACCCTCGGTTTGTTCGACCTCGCCTATGTTTATCCTCACCATGAATGGCCCGACCTAGCCGAGAATTGGGGCCGCGAAAGTTTTCCTTTTTGCGGCCGCTACGACGGACTGCGTTATGTGCGGCTTAACCCGTTTGGCGCCTATTGCCTGGGTGCCGCGGAGACCTACACCGAACACGCCGATGAACGCCTGAAGTTGTTTCGTGTGTTGCCGAACCTGGACATCGTGCTCACCAATGGCGGTCTCGATCCGGCCAGTCGTGCCGTGTTGGAATTGCTGGCGGCGCCGCAAAGCGAATTGGTCTGGACGCTCGATTCGCAACGTATGTTGACGCACATCGAAACGGGCGGCTCGTTCGCTGAGCTGAAACAGTTCCTCGAAAACAATGCGGCGGATAGTCTTCCTGACAACGTGGTGGTTTTTCTAAAAGACCTCGAATCGAAGCTGGGCGCTTGCAAAAGCGCGTGCGAAGCCATTCTCCTGGAGTGGCAGGATGAAACGCTCGCGCGGCTGATCACGACCAGCTCTGGCCTCAACCGGCTTTGCAGCCACGCTGGATCCAATCGCATCGCAGTGGCGCGCGCCGATTATCGGGCCTTCGCTCGCGCCCTGAAGAAACTCGGCTATGTAGCACCCTTCAGGCCGTAAGAGCGTGTTTGGAAATCCAATTTTTCTTAGCAGCCGAGGTAACAAAGCTCAAATTTCTTTGAAACGACCGCGCCTTCCCGGCGGAGCAGGGCCTCGTTACCTCGGCTGCTACGATTTCTAAAACAGGCTCTAACACAATTGGCGCTTGTCCGGTCAGCAATGACAGAAAGCCCGGCGACGTGATGCAGCCATAAACATTTCTAACACAATTGGCGCTTGTCCGGTCAGCAATGACAGGTCTCGACAACAGCTCCGAGCTTTCGTCTGGATGGAACTACGACTGTCGCTCGCAGCAGAACTTATATTTCTGTCCGCTTCCGCAAGGACATGGGTCGTAACGGCTGGACGGTGGCGAGAACTTAGGTCCTCTCGGCTGTAGTTCCGGAATCCGAGCGAAGGGAGATAGAGGCTGCACGGCGTCGGCATATTGGGAGCGGGTGGCCTGCTGCAAGTTAAACTGCATCATAAACGCTTTGAGAGCGGCTTGGTCTTGGATATCCACGCCCGCGTCCTGAGCGGCCATGACAAAGCCTTTGGCGGGACCCCAAGCGCTGCGATCCTTGGATCTCGCCACGATTTTTTCGCCCAGTTTTTCCACCACATCGGCGAGCGCGTGTCCATTGGAGAGAAGAGATTGCTCGTGAAGAAAACGGAAGAACGCGCTCAACACCGGCGCAATCGCCTCAAAGAACGAAGATTTGGCCGACACTTTTAGGGGCAGAATATCGGTGCAACATTCCACAACGGCTCGTCGGTTCCATTCGCGGGGTCGCAGATCGAGATGTTCGTATGTATGACTCGCGAAGAATTCCGTGATGGCCCCGGCTTCCTGTTGGTGTGAATCGCTCAGGTTCGAAAACCCGGGGCTCTTGGCGAAAGCACCATACCAAGCACCAGTCATTTTCAGGATGGCTTCCAGTTGTCCATCATCATTTTCGTCGCTCATGCGCCAGTTATATCACAACCGACCGGCTCAAGGAAGCATCAGTTGTTGGAAGTTGCATATAAACGGCAAACCAGTCATCGCCCTCTTTCACCTTTCGCTGAATGACAACTTGGTGTCAGGATTGCCTTCAACCACAAAGTGGTCGCCTTCCTGCAACCCGCAACGCTCCCGAACTTCTTGCGGGATCACAATCTAGCCACGGCTGGACATGGTAGTAGTCACATTGTAAGTATCGCTTACTTGCGTTCACGCGTGTCAATTCAGCATCGCGCTGAGTCGGCGTTGGAAGGCTTTGGGCCGAGCACTGCCCGACTGGCAGAAACGCAAAGACGCCTTGGCAGGGAAAGCGAAGGACTACCTCGTGTTTGGGCTTACGGTCTAACATCTCAGCTTGCGAGCCATGGCGGCAGAATGGCCATCGCCGCCTCACAAGTCACCATCAAGAACGGATCCATTTATACAAGTACTCCGGTGAAACCTCCGTTGCAGTAGAAAATTGCGACCCAAAGTCCCCACGCTTGACGCTTCACGTCCGGAAGCGCTGGGCTATCGGAATTCTTCGTCCCATCCCGAAAGCGCGCGGCGAGACTTTTAGGCCGGGGGCAGACTGCCGTCGTTTGTATTCGCTAAAAGTTACCTTGTTGATGACGTCATTCACGACAGCAGCATCATGACCGCGAGCGATAATCTCATCGCGGCTCAGGTCTTGGACCACATACGCGGACAGGATGGCATCCAACAATTCGTACTCGGGAAGCGAGTCCTGGTCCTTTTGGTCGGGCCTTAATTCAGCGCTCGGAGGCTTGGTGATCGTGTCTTCAGGGATGATCACCTTTTCTCGGTTCACCCATTTGGCGAGCCGATAGATTTCCGTCTTAAAAAGGTCGGCGATCACGGCCAACGCTCCACACATATCGCCGTACAACGTGCAATAACCGACCGATAACTCGGACTTGTTTCCTGTCGTCAACACGAGGGAGCAGAACTTATTGGAGAGCGCCATCAACGTCAGACCGCGCAACCTCGACTGGATATTCTCCTCGGCTTCATTTCGCGAATACCCTGCAAATACACCGCTGAGCTGCGCCTCCACCGCGGCGACAGCTAGCGCGATAGGCAACACCTCGAAACGAACACCGAGATTCCTCGCGAGCAGTTCGGCATCGATCAGACTGCCGGGGCTCGAAAATTTCGACGGCATGGCGATTCCCATGACGTTCTCTGCGCCCAACGCATCAACTGCCAGCACAGCCGTCAATGCAGAGTCAATCCCACCGGATAATCCGCAAACCACTGATTTGAAGCCGCACTTATGGACATAGTCACAAATGCCCAGCGAGAGCGCCGAGAATAGCTGTTGTTCCGACGCCGGCCATTCCAGGTTTGGCGCGGAGCCCGCATCCGATCGGCCATCCCCGATTTCCACAACCAACAAATCTTCCGTGAATCCTTTGCCCAAGGCGATGAGCCGCCCCTTGCCATCCAAAGCGACGCTGTGGCCGTCGAAGATCAGCTCATCATTCCCGCCGACAAGATTCACTTGAACGAGCGGCACTCTCTCATCAGCGGCCACTTTCTGAAGCATCGCGAGCCGGGTCGCCTCTTTGCCTGCATGCCAAGGGGAGGCCGAAAGATTGACAATCAAGTCCGCTTTCAAGGCCATTAACTCCTTGATCGGATCGCGACGGTAGAGCCGTTCCGGCCAGAAATCTTCATCGTTCCAGATATCCTCACAAATTGTGATCGCCAGCAATCGGCCGTTGAACGGAAGGACTTCGACCGTATTCGCTGGCTCGAAATATCGCGCCTCATCAAAAACATCGTAGGTCGGCAAAAGCGATTTATGAAACCGTTGAAGGATCTGTCCGTGCTGGAGAACTGCCGCCGAATTCCGCAAGGGCTTCCCCGGCTGGTCAGCATTGCGATCCACAAACCCAACACAAAGAGGAATCGCTCCAACCTCTCTCGCCGTCGCCTCCAAAGCCCAAAGGTTCTGCTCGATAAAGTCATCGCGGAGCAGTAAATCACGCGGTGGATAACCGCAGAGAAACAGCTCGGGAGTGACGACGAACTCGGCCCCGAGTCGGCAGGCCTTTTGATATTGCGCCACCAATTTGCGAACGTTGGAGGAGAAGTCCCCAATCGTCGAGTTCAGTTGTAATAGGCCAACCTTCATGGAGTTCACTCTAATTAAGCGCTAGGTCACTGGGCAAGGGACGTTTTGATCGAAACGACGGGGGTGATTACCAGAAGGTGCGAGTTGGGCTAAACCGATTTGCCTAGAAGGTGATTCAAATTCTCCCGATAGTTGCGGCTTAGATTGAGCCGAGTGCCATTGCTGAGGATCACCACGTAGTCGCCATGAAACATCGGTTGTAGCTCCTTGATTTTTTCCACATTGACGATAATCGACCGGCTGATCCGGATAAACTGGCTCGGGGCGAGCTTTGCTTCCAGAGCGGACATGGTTTCGCGGTGGAGATGGGACTCGTTGCCGACGTGGAGACTGACGTAATTGTCCGCCGCTTCAATCCAGTCGATCTCTTCCAACCGCACCAACAAAACTCGGCCATCGACTTTGACGGCTAACCGATCCAAAGGCTTTGCTTCGGGTTTGAGTTCAGCAATCAAGCTCGACAGCCGCTGGCTCAATTCATCGGACTCGTTCCGCTTGATCTGGTCGATCGCCCTGCGGAGTGATTTTTGGAAACGTTCACGATCGAACGGCTTGAGGAGGTAATCCAACGCATGCACCTCAAAGGCGCGCAAAGCGAACTTGTCATAAGCCGTCACAAAAATGATCGTCGGCATCTTTGCATTCGATAGGGCGGCAACGACTCCGAAGCCGTCCAGCTCCGGCATTTGCACGTCCAGAAAGATCAGGTCCGGCGCCTCGGCCTTGATTGCGGACAACGCTTCGAGTCCGTTGGTGCATTCGCCGACGATTTCAATCTCGGGATCTTCCCGGAGCAGCGTGCCGAGACGTTCCAAAGCCAGCGGCTCGTCATCCACTATCAATGTTCGAATTTTCATCGTTTGCTTATGCCGAACGCTTCGACAGATCTTTTGAGCTTTCAACCGAGCCGTTCGGTCCAACCCGGAACGGGATTGTGACACTGACCACGAGGCCTCCATCGGTTCCATTTCTGAACTGAAGCTTTTGCGCTTCCCCATAAAGCTGCTGAAGACGGGCTCGCGTATTGGACAAGCCCACGCCTTCGTCTGGAGCTTCGTCCGCGGAGAGGCCGATTCCATTGTCGCACACCTGCAATTGAAGCTGGTTGGCGACTCGCCGTGCCCGCAGCTCGATCCTCCCTGGCTTGGACTGCGGCTCGATCCCGTGCCGGATGGCGTTTTCGACTAAGGGCTGTAAAACCAAGTTCGGCACCCTCGCCTGCAGCGCATCCTGATCAATTTCCTTGTGGACTGTGAGGCGCTTGCCGAAACGGGTTTGCTCGATTTCCAAATATCTGTCCAAAAAGTCCAACTCCTGTTGCAGAGGCACCTCGTGGGCTTCCGTGCTTTCGAGGGCATAGCGAAGCAAGTCGCTCAACTGAGCAATCATCCGGTCGGCCGCTTCCACATCCTTGTGCATGAGGGCAGAGATGGCGTGCAGCGTGTTGAAAAGGAAATGAGGATTAAGCTGCATTTGAAGCGCTTGAAGTTTAGCCTGCGTGAGCCGCTTCTCGAGTTCCAGGGCGCTGAGTTCCCGTTCATGGAATTTCTGATAATAGCCGAACGTGTGAGCGACGCTGACGATCACCCAATACACCAGCACGTTGAAATAAAAAGTTTTCAAGAACAAGGTTTGGAAAGCATTCCCAAAAGCAATGGGCTCACCGGCCACGGAACTCTGCCATTGTCCCACGACGGCTCGAAGTGCCATCCACCCGATCGAAAAAACAGCGCTAGCCGCCACATGCAAGACTGCGTTGCGGAGCCAATGGAATCGCGCAAAGGCAAATCGCCCGGCCAGCCAGATCGCGGGGAGGGACAAAACCGCGAATAGATACCAATCAGCCAGAGAATGGCTCAGCGCATGTCGCCAGCTCACGGGATTGCCGAAGCTGGAGCTGGACACGTAGAACTGCCGGGCAAAAGAAAGCCCAATCAAAGTCCAAACGCCGGGCAACACCGCCCACTTCAGCCAGCGAGCGCGTAGGGTCAGGTTCGAAATCATGTCGGGTAAGCCAGATTACTGATTTCGGCTTTTAACGCACCCACGATAAATGATAAAGGTTGTTTTTGACAAAAGATGAATAAGAAGCCGCGCGAGAAGAAAACAGGTGTTTCCGAGCAGCCTCACCATGAGCCGGTGGCGCGGGTGGAGAAACCTAGACCACCAGAGAACCTCGATCAATCCAATGACGCGGTCATCGGTCGCGCGTTTCGCTGGTCGCTCTTGGCCCTATTAATCGGGATCGGAACGGTGGCCGGCATCCTGTTTCTTGTTAAGCGGCCCGCAGCCCAACTTTCCAATGTCACTCAACTCACGTCTCCCGAGGCACCCGGAATTCCAACCGTTGACATTCCCACGGCCAAACTCACCGACATCACGGCGCCGGCCGGCATCACATTTGTCCACAACAACGGAGCGTATGGCGACAAATTGCTGCCAGAAACCATGGGAGGCGGAGTCGCCTTCTTTGACTTTGACAACGATGGCGATCAGGACCTGCTCTTTGTTAACTCGACTTACTGGCCCGGGAAAATCCCCAAGGACAAGAATCCAACGACCTGCGCCCTCTACCGCAACAACGGCACCGGCCACTTCGAAGATGTCACCGCCGGATCAGGTCTCGATGTGGCGCTGTATGGGATGGGTGTCGCGGTAGGGGATTACGACAACGATGGGTTGGTTGATGTCTTCTTGACGGCCGTGGGAGCAAACCGGCTGTTTCACAACTTGGGCCACGGAAAGTTTGCTGATGTGACGGCGCAAGCCGGCGTGGCTGGCTCGACTGCGGAGTGGAGCACCAGCGCCACGTGGATCGATTACGATAACGATGGTGATCTCGATCTGTTCGTGTGCAATTATGTTCGCTGGTCTCGTGAAATTGATTTTGAAGTCGATTATCGATTGGTCGGCATTGGTCGTGCCTATGGGCCGCCGATGAATTTTCCCGGAACGTTTCCCTATCTCTACCGTAACGATGGCCAAGGGCATTTCACTGATGTCTCCCAGCAAAGCGGTGTTCAAATAAAGAATCCAGCCACGGGCGTGCCGATGGCAAAATCTTTGGGCGTGGCTCCGGTTGATATCAACGGAGATCACTGGATCGATTTGGTCGTCGCCAATGACACGATTCAAAACTTTGTTTTCACCAACCAGCACGACGGCACTTTCAAAGAGAACGGAGCCAGAGCGGGCATTGCGTTCGACAGCTACGGCCAAACGCGCGGTGCCATGGGAATCGATGCGGCGCGCTTCAGAAACGACGATGCATTAGGCATTGCGATCGGTAATTTCGCCAATGAACCGAGCGCTCTCTACGTCTCGCAACGTGACTCGCTCATTTTCGCTGATGAGGCCATTACAGAGGGCGTCGGTCCGGCAGGCAGATTACTTCTCAAATTCGGCCTGTTCTTTTTCGACTATGACTTGGATGGACGGCTGGATGTCTTGACCGCGAACGGCCATCTGGAAGAAGAAATTAACAAGATTCAGCAGAGCCAACAATACCGCCAACCCGCGCAACTGTTCTGGAATAGCGGGTCGAACAAGGGCTTCCGCTATATCCCCGTCCCACCCTCCAAGTCGGGCCCGGACCTCTTCAAGCCGATGGTTGGCCGCGGTTCGGCTTTCGCGGACATCGATGGAGACGGCGATTTGGATGTGGTGCTGACGCAAATTGGAGGTCCGCCGCTTTTGCTCCGCAACGACCAGCAGTTAAATCACCACTGGCTGCGCATCAAGCTGGTCGGAACACGGAGCAATCGGGATGCTATTGGTGCATGGGTCAAAGTGCGTGCCGGGAACAAAACCCTTTCCCGCCAAGTCATGCCGACCAAAGGATATCTCTCGCAATCTGAACTTCCGATCGCGATCGGTCTGGGCAATGCGATCTCTGTCGAAGAGATCATCGTAACGTGGCCGGGTGGAACATCCCAAAACGTCGTTTCGGTGCAGATCGACAAATTGAATGTGATCCAACAGAGCCCGTAAACGTGAGAACTCCCATTGTCATGCAAACGGAGAGAGTCATTCCGAAGGTCTTTTACCCCTGCGCATCGGCCCTTTGCCCTTTCTCCAAACCATTTCGCCCCTTATTTCCAGCGCTTCGTCCCGGCTCAAGTAAGCTGGCTCTTTAAAAAGCGGGATTGAACGTCCGACTTAGTTCGATCAACATTGATTGCCCATGAGCGCCGAAAGCACGCCATCGAAAAACCCTCCACCCAAGAGGCGGTACGTTCGCGCCGTCGGACCGCGCCTGCGAGTCTTGCTCTTCTGTATCTTTGGGCTGGTGGCAATCCTCGGTGCGAACTCAGCTTATCTCCTGAGCATCACCGTCCTGGAATCGGTCACGAAGCTGACCTACCAGAACTATTTCTACCAGTACATGTTCCTAGCCCACCTTGTGCTGGGGCTCTTGCTCATCGTCCCCTTTGTTATCTTCGGTGTTTTCCACATCAAGAATTCCTACAATCGTCCCAACCGGCGCGCGGTCCGGGTCGGCTATGCCCTGTTCATCGTCAGCCTGATTTTATTGTTTTCCGGCATTGCCCTGATGCGCCTCGACTTCTTCCAGATCAAGAATCCGAATGTCCGTTCGCTCTCGTACTGGGCGCATGTGATGACTCCGCTTTTCACGGTTTGGCTTTACATACTGCATCGACTCGCTGGCCCGAAGATTCAGTGGCGCGTCGGGCTTGGATGGTCGGCGGCGATCGGCGGCGTTGTCGTTGCGATGGTCACGTTTCACGCGCAGGATCCGCGGAAATGGAATGTTCAAGGTCCAAAGGAAGGCGAGAAATATTTCGCTCCCTCGCTAGCCAAGACGGCGACTGGAAACTTCATCCCGGCGCGGGTTCTGATGATGGATGATTACTGCATGAAGTGCCACCAGGACAATTACCAGGGCTGGTTTCATAGCGCGCATCACTTCAGCTCTTTCAACAATAAGCCGTATCTTTTTAGCGTGCGAGAAACGCGCAAGGTGTCGATGGAGCGTGATGGGAACGTCAAAGCGTCGCGCTGGTGCGCCGGCTGCCATGATGTTGTTCCATTTTTCAGCGGAGCTTTCGACGACCCCAATTTTGATTTGGACAAGCATCCCACATCACAAGCCGGCATCACTTGCACGGCTTGCCACTCCATTACTCACGTCGCCAGCACCCGAGGGAATGCGGACTACACCATCGAGGAGCCGATTCATTATCCGTTCGCCTTCAGCACCAATGGATTCTTGCAATTCCTCAACCAACAACTCGTCAAAGCCAAGCCGGATTTTCACAAGAAGACCTTTCTCAAGCCGTTGCATCAGACGGCGGAATTCTGCTCGACCTGCCACAAAGTGAGCATTCCGCAGGAGTTGAATCACTACAAAGAGTTTCTCCGCGGCCAAAACCACTACGACACATTCCTCCTAAGCGGCGTTTCGGGCCACAACGCCAAGAGTTTTTATTATCCGCCGAAGGCCCAGCCGAATTGCAACGGATGTCACATGCCGCTCAAACCCTCCGATGACTTTGGGGCCAAGTTTTTTAACTCGACGAATAATATTCTCGCGATCCACAGCCATCTTTTCCCTGCGGCGAACACTGGAGTTCCGCACATCCGAGGAGAACCGGCGGTGGTCAAGGCTCACCAGGAGTTTCTGAAAGACTCGGTGCGCATCGATCTTTTCGGCATCAAAGAGGGCGGCACAATTGATAGTCCATTGACCGCTCCGCTCCGGCCTCAAATGCCAGCCTTGAAGCGCGGCAAACACTACTTGCTGGAAGTGGTCCTTCGAACCTTGGAACTCGGCCATCCATTGACCGAAGGAACTGCGGATTCCAACGAACTCTGGGTCGATCTCAAAGCGACGAGTGGCCAGCGAACTATCGGCCGCAGCGGAGGATTGGGTCAATTTAATGAGGTCGATCCATGGTCGCACTTCGTGAATGTTTACATGCTGGATCGCGAAGGGCGCCGGATCGATCGCCGGAATCCACAGGACATTTTCACGCCTCTTTACCGGCATCAGATCCCGCCGGGTGCCGCGCAAGTGGCGCATTATGGCTTTACTGTTCCGGAGGATTTATCCGGGCCTCTGACCATCGAAGTCAAATTCCAATATCGGAAGTTTGACACGATTTACATGAACTACGTTTTGGGTACCAACTACGCCCACGGCCAACCGTTCACGGTCACTAACGATCTGCCCATCACAACAATGGCTCAGGATCAAATCACTTTTGCGGTGGAGGGAACGCCGCTCTCGACTCTCAACCCTCAACCCTCAATGGTGCCGGAGTGGCAACGTTGGAATGACTACGGGATCGGCCTCCTGCTCGAAGGCGACAAGGGAAGCGAGAAGGGCGAACTGATCCAGGCAGCTCAAGCGTTTTCGGAGGTGGAAAAGCTGGCTCGCGCTGATGGTCCGCTCAATCTGGCTCGTGTTTATTTTAAGGAAGGACGCCTGGACGATGCAGTGCTGGCGTTGCAACGCGCGGCGACATTTAAGCCTCCGGCACCGCGCTGGACGGTCGCTTGGTTTAACGGGTTGGTGAATAAACAGAATGGATTTCTAGACAAGGCCATCACTGAATTTCGTAGCATCCTCGAAGATCGCTTTCCGGAGCTCGTCGAGCGCGGCTTTGACTTCAGCAAGGATTATGAAGTGATCAATGAACTGGGCCAGACTTTGTTCGAGCGAGCCAAGATGGAGAGGAGCGAAGCCGGTAAAGCAAGTCAACGGGAATTCCTCGATCAAGCGAAGGCGCAATTTGAAAAAACGCTGGCGCTCGACAGCGAGAATCTCACCGCGCATTACAACCTGGGTCTGATCTACACGCAGCTCGGAGACGAAGCCAAGGCTACTGAACATCGGAGACTGCACGAGCGCTACCGCCCCGATGACAATGCCCGCGACCGCGCCATCTCCATCCACCGGCGCAACAACCCGGCTGCGGATCACGCGGCGCAGTCGATCGTCATTTATTCGCTCCAGAGGCCCGGCGCTCCGGAATTGCCGAACGTGGAGCCTTCAAAGACTGCGAACAGCCGAGACTGAACGAGGCCAAAACCACAACTGAGCTGGTATATCCCCGCTTTGAAAACTGAAGCATGAAAGACGATCGACCGGATAAACAGGCGGAACCAAAGTCTGTTGAGGCCACTTCTCGGGACCGGGCGACGGAGTCTGACGAAACGGCGCATTACGATGACACAGTGATTGGCCGGGCATTTCGATGGTCCCTTTTCGCGCTGGTTCTGATCGCTCTCGCGGTCGGCGTTGGGATTTATTTCATCAAACGAAAGCCGGCTGCACAAACCCCGAAAATCACACAGATTATCGCGCCGGTCGCGAGAGCAGCGGCTTCATCTGCGATCCCGGAAACAATGTTTGCGGATATCACGATGTCGGCTGGCATTAAGTTCGTTCAAAACAACGGAGCTTATGGCGGCAAGCTGCTTCCGGAGACGATGGGAGGCGGAGTGGCTTTCTTCGATTTTGACAATGATAGCGATGAGGATTTGCTCTTCGTCAACTCCACTTACTGGCCGGGACATCTTCCGCCGGGCAAGCAGCCGACGACGCTGTCCCTCTACCGCAATGATGGGAAAGGTCACTTTGAAGAGGTGACCGCGGGTTCGGGATTGGACATCAGTTTTTACGGGACCGGGTGCGCTATAGGCGATTACGACAACGATGGTCGATTGGATGTGTTCATCACAGCCGTCGGCGAGAACCATCTCTTCCACAACTTGGGCAATGGCAGGTTCGCCGATGTGACAGCGCAAGCGAGTGTCGCCGGGGCGCCAAGTGAATGGAGCACGAGCGCAGCATGGATCGATTACGATAATGATGGAGACCTTGATCTCTTCGTTTGCAATTACGTGAAGTGGTCCAAAGAGATCGACTTCGAAGTAGGCTACAAGCTGGTCGGGATTGGGCGCGCTTATGGGCCGCCGATGAATTTCGAGGGAACGTTCCCCTATCTTTATCGGAACGATGGCAACGGCCATTTCACCGATGTTTCGCAAACGGCTGGCATTCAAATCAAGAATCCGGCGACCGGCGTCCCGGCTGCAAAATCCTTGGGAGTTGTGCCCGTTGATCTCGATAATGATGGCAGGATCGATCTCGTGGTGGCCAACGATACCGTGCAAAACTTCGTCTTCGTTAACCAGGGCGATGGCACTTTCAAAGAGAGCGGAGCCACCAGCGGAGTGGGATTCGATAGCTACGGCAACACGCGCGGCGCCATGGGCATCGATGCGGGTTATTTTCGCAATGACAACAGCCTGGGAATCGCCCTTGGCAATTTCGCCAACGAGATGACCGCTCTTTATGTTTCGCAA
Organism: Akkermansia muciniphila; assembly: GCA_945861765.1. GTDB lineage: Bacteria > Verrucomicrobiota > Verrucomicrobiia > Limisphaerales > SIBE01 > SIBE01. The sequence continues at coordinate 14,977 of CAMAWP010000136.1, forward strand.
GGAAGCCCGCTGATATTCGCCGATGAAGCGATCACATCAGGCATTGGTCCAGCCAGCAGACTACTGCTTAAATTTGGGATATTCTTTTTCGACTATGACCTCGACGGCCGATTGGATGTCCTGACCGTCAACGGACATCTGGAGGAAGAGATCAACAAGGTTCAACAAAGCCAGCAATACGCCCAGCCGGCGCAGCTCTTCTGGAATACCGGAGCGCGTGACGCCGAGAGCTTCGTTTCAGTTCCACCAGAAAAGTGCGGCTCTGATGTTTTGAAGCCGATCGTCGGGCGTGGCTCGGCCTTCGCGGATATCGATGGCGATGGCGATCTGGATGTCGTGCTCACGCAAGTTGGCGGCCCGCCATTGCTCTTACGGAATGACCAAAAACTAAATCATCATTGGCTGCGCTTTAAATTGATCGGCACGCAGAGCAATCGCAGCGCGCTGGGAGCATGGATCAAAGTTCGCCTCGGCAATCAAACTCAGTCGCGACAGGTGATGCCCACGCGAAGTTATCTATCGCAATCGGAATTGACAGTGACCTTCGGGCTCGGCGCGGCAGATCATGTCGATGAAGTCGAAATTATCTGGCCCGGTGGATCGAAACAGAAACTCCCCGCTGAAAAAGTGCGCCTAGACAGAGTGAGTGTCGTCGAGCAATCGCCCTAGATCGCAGCGCGGCCCACACCTGGGTTTGCAACGAGCTTACTGAGTCAGCGCGCAGCTCTTGAAGATCCCCTCACGTCGGCTGCTCATGGTTTTTTGCCGGTAAACTTTCGGCAGACCGCCTGGGGAGCGGCGTTTAGCGCGATTCAAGACGGACATGCATGTCGGACGATTACGTTCATAGTATCCTCGATGAGCTAGGAACGGTGCTCGATTCCGACAAGCGAGAAGCTGCTATATCGTATTTCCGAAGCATCGCACCAAGGGCCGATGAGATCAGCACCTGGTCCATGGAAACCCTTGAATTTATCCTCTGCGGTGCGAATTTCGGCACGATTACCTGCCCGTCTTGCGGTGGAGCGTTCGCGGCCGACTGCTGGAACGATCGGATGGATAGTGATGTCAGCGAGGCTGGATTCACTTTGACCCGACGTGCCATGCCCTGCTGTGGTGCCGAGTTTACATTGCACGATTTGGCATATGAGTGGCCGCAGGGTTTTGCACCTTCTGGTGTCAGGGCGATGAATCCGAACATCGGGAAGTTGTCAGATGAGCAACGCGCTCGGTTCGAGTCGATTATTGGCTGTCGAGTTAGAGTGATTTATGAGCACCTGTGAAAAACCTGTAACGAGCCACTCATCGCCGTGGTAACGGGCATCAATTGGTAACGAATTATTTCGCGGCAAATCGCTCGTGGCCCACGAACCATCGGGATGTCTGGAAATGAGCTAAATCGAGCAGCAGGGCGAGCTGCGCGCCTCCAGCTCGCGCCCTGCTGCGGTCGCCAGCCCACGAAGTCGAATCCAGAACCACGAATCAGCGGGCCTTCGACAAGCCCGTTACCACATTTTAGTTTCGCGCTGTACTTACGCCAGAGGTAGCTCTGCCACAGCACGGGCCTGCCAAGGCCCGTGGCAGACAAAGTCCGCCCATGCACGAGTCGGTTCGTGTGATCGGAAAACTCGACTGGTCCCAACACTGGCTTCATGGCGGTCGGTTGCGCGGAGCAATCGGAGGCCGGTTTCCGGCCGACCAAACGCAGATCAAACGCATCGGCTTGGGCTTTTACATTGCGGGCGAATCTCTACGGTTCC
>CAMAWP010000137.1 GCA_945861765.1 Akkermansia muciniphila
TGGAACGAGGAATCCGATCGAGGACCGCCGCAGGTTCATGGGAGTATGGCAGGCTGAGACAGTGGGAAGGAGATCAGAATCGGGGTGCCCGCAGCAGCATCGACAAAACGGTGCGGACAACTCGGAACGCTCCCCTTTGTCTTCAAAAAGTGGGAATTCCCGTCCGAATCCACTTTTGGAAGCCTCCCCGGGCGATCCACGGTGAAGGTTTGAATGGACTTTGGAATGGATTCCCTTGACCTGAAGTCGTGGAACCACCTACCTCCGTCTGAGGTTGGAAAAGTAAATTCCTATCAGTAGGTGACCGATGGCGCCGTCACCGTGGATAACGCGAAGGTCGTCAAGACCGACGTGGCCGCCAGCAACGGTGTCATCCACGTCATCGACACCGTGGTGCTGCCGAACTGAAAGCTCCTAAGAGGGCGGAGGGCACCCGGCTCTCGGCCCTAGTCATTTATCAATCGATTGCACCCACTCCAAATTCCAACCCAGTCCGACTATGTTTCAAAAACTTGACTACTACTTTCTAGGCGCAGCCTTCGCCAGCTTCCTCGTGAGTGTCGGACTGTGGTTCCTTGTGAATCACGACTATGGTGCTTACGTGGGAATTTGGGTTCCGAGCATTCTTAGTCTTTGGGTCGGCGTGCGCGTCGTTCTTCTTTCTGGTGCCACCATACACAAGAAAAGCAACTGATATGAGCGTCTACATTATTCCCATTTTCTGTTTCGGCCTGGTCATCACGGGAATTGTTTTTTTGGGCATCCAAGAAGCCTCGGAGTTAGCAGAGCGATTGGCTGCGCAGACCTATGAAGCGCCGCCGGGGTCCAACAACCCGGCAGCACCGTCGGGACGAGGCCCCGCTCCAAACGCCGACCGTCGGCCGGTGTAATCAATCCATGAGTCAATCCGCTCACCCGACCAACGTGCTCATCCTCGGAGCGACCGGCGGGATCGGCTCCGCGTTGGCAGGGCAACTGGCAGCGCTCGGTTATGGTCTAAGCCTCGCTGCCCGAAAGACCGAGCGACTCGACGTGCTGGCCGCAAAGTTGAAAGCTCACTCCGGCCCGGTGGATGCCACCAACTCGGCCTCGGTTGAAGCCTGCGTTGCCATGGCCTTTGAGCAACCCGGTTCGTTGCATGGCGTGGTGAACTGCGTCGGCTCGCTGTTGATCACACCAGCCCACACCACCACGGACGAGGAATGGGCCGGCGTGCTCGCGGCCAATCTAAATTCCTCATTCTATGTTCTCCGCTCTGCGGCGAGTCGGATGATGCGGAGCGGCGGCGGTTCGATTGTGTTGCTGGCCTCAGCCGTGGCCCAGCGCGGCATGATCAATCACGAAGCCATCGCCGCCGCCAAGGCCGGCGTCGTGGGCCTCGCGCAATCCGCCGCTGCGACCTACGCGCGCTACAACCTTCGCGTAAACTGCGTCGCACCCGGCCTCACCCGGACACCGCTCACCGAGTTGCTCACCAGACATGAGGCGTCATTGAAAGCTTCCGCTGCGCTGCACCCGCTCGGTCGTATCGGTGAGCCGGAAGAAGTGGCCAGTGCCATTCGCTGGTTTCTCGATCCGCAACAATCATGGGTCACGGGCCAGGTGATCGCGGTGGATGGCGGTCTCAGTTCCGTGCAAGCGCGGGCGGCCTCTTCATCATGAATGCTCTTTCAAGATTGTCTCTACCGGTGAGTGCCACGCTCGAGCACGACAACGTAACCGGAAGACATTTTATGCAAACCAAAACGCTCATCTTCCTGGCCTTGCTCCTGGCCAGCGGGATGACCGCCCGTGCTGCGACCTCGCTTGATTCCGCCTGGCCCCAATGGCGCGGGCCGACGCGCGACGGGCAGTTCACCGGACCAAAGTGGCCGGAGCAGCTCGACACGAATCATCTCCAGCGCACCTGGCGCGTCGAACGGGGGCCGGGCTACTCCGGTCCCATCGTCTCTGGTGGTCGCGTGTTCACCACGGAATCGAAGGACAAGAAGTTCGATGTCGTCACCGCCTTCGACCGCAAGACCGGGAAGGAACTCTGGCGTGCACAGCGGGAAGGCGCGATGACCGTGCCGTTCTTTGCCAAGTCGAACGGCGGCTGGATTCGCGCCACGCCCGCCTGTGACGGCGAGAGTCTCTTCGTCGCCGGCATGCGTGATTTGCTCGTCTGCCTCGATGCGCAGGCCGGCCAGGAGCGCTGGCGGTTTGACTTCGTGAAGAAGCTGGCTGCGCCCGCGCCCGACTTCGGCTTCGTCTGCTCACCACTCGTCGATGCCGAGTTCGTTTACGTGCAGGCGGGTGCGAGCTTTGTGAAGCTCAACAAGCACACCGGAGAGCTGGTCTGGCGCACACTGGCCGAAAAGGGCGGGATGATGGGCAGCGTCTTCTCCTCGCCAGTGTTCGCCGACCTCGCGGGCCGGCGGCAGCTCGTGGTGCAGACGCGCGACAGGCTCGCCGACGTGGACCCGGCGGATGGCAAAGTGCTTTGGGAACAACCCGTCGAAGCGTTTCGTGGCATGAATATCCTCACGCCGGTTGCCTACAAGGACAAGCTTTTCACCAGCACCTACGGCGGCAAGACCGTCGGCTTTAAGATCGCGCATACCGACGGCAAGTTCACCGTCACCGCGGCGTGGAAGCACAAGGCGCAAGGCTACATGAGCGCGCCGATCATCATCGATGGCATCGCTTACGAACATCTCAAGAGCCAGCGCGTGATGGCCATCGAAGTCGGGACGGGCCGCGAGCTGTGGACGAGTGATCAATCCTTCGGCAAATACATGAGCCTCGTCGCGCAAGGTGACCGCATCCTCGCGCTCGACCAGTGTGAACAGTTGTTCCTGTTCCGCGCAGACCAGAATGAATTCGAGCAACTCGATCAGCGCAAGTTCACGGACGCCGAAACCTGGGCGCACATCGCGGTCGTGGGATATCAAATCTTCATCCGAGTTGAATGCTTTCGCGGCACTTCGTTGGACCCGAGAACTCGAGCCCAACGCTAAAGCCACCCAGCCGTGAAGTTTCCTCCGCAGTCCCGACCGCGCCACTTGGTCCTCGTGCTCGGCGACCAGTTGGAGGCGAAGTCCGCTGCGTTCGACGGGTTTGACCCGGTCCTCGACGCCGTCTGGATGGCCGAAGTAGCGGAGGAATCAACCCACGTCTGGTCGCACAAGACGCGCATCGCGCTGTTCCTCGCGGCTATGCGCCACTTCCGGGATGGATTGCGTGAGCGTGGTTTGGCTGTCCACTACGCGGCTCTTGACGACACGCCCGCTGCGGGCACGCTTGCCGAAGAATTGCTCTCGACGGCCAGCCGTTTGACCCCGCAAAAGCTCATCGCCGTCCAGCTAGGCGAATGGCGGGTGGAGCAAAGCTTGCTGGCCGCCGCCCGCCAGCTTGGACTGGAACTGGAGATTCGCCCCGACCGCCATTTCCTTTCTTCGCGCGAGGAGTTCTCCGCCCATGCGAAAGGGCGCAAGCAACTCCGCATGGAATTCTTCTACCGGGAGATGCGCCGGAAGCACGCTGTGCTGATGGACGGCGACCAGCCGGTGGGTGGAGCGTGGAACTTCGACGCAGACAATCGCGAAAGTTTCGGCAAGTCGAGCCCGGGCGACGTTCCACAGCCCATTCGCTTTCGACCCGATAAAATCACACGCGAAGTCCTGGAACTCGTGGCCAAACGTTTTGCCAGGCATCCCGGCAGCCAGGCGCACTTCGATTGGCCGGTGACGCCGGAGCAGGCGCAAGCTGCCCTGCATGATTTCATCGAGCATCGTCTGCCGAATTTCGGGAAGTATGAGGACGCCATGTGGAGTTCGGGTGACGGTTTGTTCGGGCAGCCGTATCTGTTTCACTCGCGACTGAGCGCGGCCATGAATTTGAAATTGCTCGATCCGCGCGAAGTCATCGCCGCGGCCGAGGAGGCCTATCGCAAAGGCCGCGCGCCGCTAGCGAGTGTCGAGGGCTTCATCCGGCAGATTCTTGGCTGGCGCGAATTCGTGCGCGGGATCTACTGGCACTTCATGCCGGGCTACCGGGAGTTGAACGGCATGAACGCGCAAGAGTCGCTGCCGAATTTTTACTGGACGGGTAAAACCCAGATGAACTGTCTGCGCCAAGCCATCGGCCAGACGCTCGAATTCGGTTACGCCCATCACATCCAACGGCTCATGGTCACGGGACTTTTCTCGCTGCTGCTCGGGGTCAAACCGCAAGCGGTTCACGAGTGGTATCTCGCCATGTATGTGGACGCCGTCGAGTGGGTGGAATTGCCGAACACGCTCGGCATGTCGCAGCATGGCGACGGTGGTTTGATGGCCAGCAAGCCTTACGTCGCTTCCGGGAAATACATCGAGCGCATGAGCAACTACTGCTCGGGCTGCCGGTTCGACCCCGCGAAGTCCACGGGCGACGATGCCTGCCCCTTCACGACGCTCTACTGGGACTTCCTCCTACGGCATGAGAAGTTCCTCGCCAAGAATCAGCGCATGGCGATGCAGTTAAAAAACCTCGCCCGGCTCGACACCCCCAAGCGGAAAGCCATTCAGCAGCAAGCGACTCAATTCCGGGCCGTATGTTGCCACCCCACGGTTGCGGCATAAAAACCCATGACGCCGGAAGCGATTCGTCGTAGGCTTGGGTTATGCAAGACTTAACGATCATTCTGCAAGCGCTGGTCGCCGCCTCGGTGATTTTTGTCTGGGTGGTGCGTTACGACAACATCGTCCAGGAGTTCAAACAGTATGGCCTACCGGACTGGCTGCGCGATTTGGTGGGTATTCTCAAACTGACCTTTGCGCTGCTGTTGCTGTTAGGGATTCAACGTTCCTCCCTGGCCGTGATCGGTGGCCTTGGTGTTGCCGGGTTGATGTGCTGCGCTTTTGCAATTCATCTGCGGGTGAAGAATCCCGCGTTCAAGATGCTACCCTCGCTGGCCTTGCTGGTGCTCTCCCTGATCATAGCGGTCATCAACTACCGACTCCTCAACGCGTGATGGCGAGCGCCACGGGGGTCGAAGCGAGGCGCGTTCAGTCCCGACAAACTGCCACGCGGGCGAAGTGGCAATTAGGTAATTCTGACGAACGGTGTATGCGCAGTCGGATAAATATTCTATGCCTCCGCTCGCGAACGTCTTTCTGATCCTTTGTTCTGCCATTTCCTTTCTCGGTTATGGCGCGGCGTGCTTTTTCTCCGGCTCCCTGAAACGAGAGTTCGGCCGCTACGGCTTTGGTCCGCAACGGGCGCTGATTGGAGGATTGCAGTTGTGCGCAGCGCTGGGTTTGCTGGCTGGCCTCAGCCAACCGTGGATGGGGCGCGCGGCGGCGGCTGGCCTCGCCCTAATGATGCTGGTCGCGGTCGGCGTCCGCATCAAAATCCAGGACACTCTCCTACAGGCGACCCCGGCGCTGTTCTATCTGGTGCTGAACACCTACCTCTGTCTGGCGGCATTCTGACCATTCGGTATACGGTCAGCTCTTGATGGATCACGCCCACCGCATTGGCGTTCGGCGTTTGTTCCGCTAATGTGCATCCTGCATGAAAAACAAAGACCTCATCAAGGAACTCTGACTCTCCGGCGCCATGGCACTGGAGACGGTGCAGAATTACATCGCGGCTTCCTTTAACCTCGACGGCAGACGCTCGGAAGTCATAAAAAAGGCCTTGGCGGCTGACATCGTGGACGAGGTGCAGCACGCGCAGTTGCTGTCCACGCGCATGAAAACCATCGGCGGCCTCGTCCCCGGCTCGCTTGACCTGCCGCGCAGCCAGAAGTTTCTCCAGCCGCGCAAGGACACCACCGACATCGTCGCCGTCATCAAGGGCGTCATCGCCGCCGAGGATGGTGCCATCGCGCAATACACCAAGATCATCAAGCTCTGCGAGGGCGTGGATTATGTGACGCAGGACATGGTCATCGGCTTCCTCGGCGGCGAGGAGGATCACCGGCGCGAGTTCATCGGCTTCCTCAAGGAATACGAGAAGCGCTGAGGGATGAACTCTTCCCCAATGGCGGCTGGCGGCGTGGCTGGTGTGGAAGCGCGGAGGATTCGCCGCGCAACGACGTCCACTCGCGCTGTTCCTCGTGCAACTCGCGCTCAACGCCGCATGGACGCCGCTGTTCTTCGGGCTGCATTGGCCGGGCGTCGCCTTCGCCGAAATCACGCTCCTCTGGCTGGCCATTGCCGCGACACTCGTGGCCTTTCGTCACGCGAGCCGCGCCGCCGCGTGGCTGCTGGCGCCGTATCTGGCGTGGGTGAGCTTTGCCGCATTCCTGAACTTCACTTTGTGGCGACTGAATTCCTGAACTGTTCCAATCCAAATGATTATTCCCTCTGTAACTTCTGTCCCGCACGTCGCCGCGCTCGCGTGGATGTGCCTAGCCTTGACCATGAATGCTGACCCTGCTTCCGAGAAACTCCTCTTCGACTTCCAGACCCCGACCAATTCCCCGGAGTGGCAGGTCGTGAACGACGATGTGATGGGCGGCGTGTCCACCAGTCAGTTCCAACTCCTCACGAACAGCGGCGCTGTTTTCAGCGGGGTGGTCTCGCTGGAGAACAACGGTGGTTTTGCCTCCGTGCGCTCATCTGCCGTGCAGGAGAAGCTCAACGGCAGCGATGCCTTCGTGTTCCGCGTGCGTGGGGATGGACGGCGTTACAAGTCCACCGTGCGCACCGAAACGGGTTTCAACGCACCGAATTACCAAGCCGAGTTCACGACGAAGCGCGGCGAGTGGGAAGAGCACCGCCTCTCGTTCAAAGACTTTGTGCCGACGTTTCGCGGACGCGTGCTGACTGACTTGCCGCCGCTGAATCCGGCGAAAGTAGCCTCGGTTGGATTTCTGATTTCCGACCAACAGGAAGGGGCTTTCAAACTGGAGGTTTCGTGGATCAAGGCTTCCGCGCCCGCGGGCAAGTGAGCTTGCAGATACTCCTTCCCGTTGCGAGTGGCCTCATCGGTTTGGCTCTGATTTCGCGGCGGTCGAAGCACGGCCATCGCGGAGTGGCATTGCATCCGCAAAGGGGTCGCAATGGGGCGGGTTCCGCCGCCGTCATGCCGTCATCGCCCATTTCCGGGTGCGATGAGGGCGGTATTTGAAAAGCAATGTCAGATAGACCCTCACGCACGTCTCAGAAACGAGCCTGCCCCACCAGGCGCCGCCCCACTGATAGGTCACCGTGTCATGCATGATGCATTCGGCGGGCCCTCGTCGCTCGAAGCGGTGCTCGTGAATGAACAAGGTGAAGGGACCTTCCACGATCTCATCCACCAGCAGATCGGGTGCTTGCACGGTCTTCCACCGACAGGTCCAGTGCATCGGAATAATCCACCAATCGCGGCAATGCAGTTTGATCTTGCGCCCATCCTGGGCCGGGCCATCGGTTTTGAGGCTCACCAGTTTCAAGGTCGGGGGCATGACCTCGGGTAAATTGCGCAGATTGCTGTGGAATTCAAACAGGGTCTCCACGCTGGCGCGGAGCGGCGTGCTGGCATGGAAGATTGAGGGCATTGGGAGTTTCATAATGGCTTCAGAATCGCATCCGCTGTCCTCAGGCCCGAGATAATTGCGCCTTCGATGGATGCGCTCCAAAGATGATCTCCGCAGACGTAAACGCCGGCTTCCTGGCGAAAACCCGGTCCGGTGAATCCGGTGCCGGGCGCCTGCCGGGGAAGCGCCCGCTCGACCCGATAGGTGCGGAGGTGGCGCCATTCGCGCACCGCGCCGCCGAACCAGGCCTCAAGTTCGGCCAAGACCCGCGATTCCAGGTCGGCTGAGTCCACCGTTCCCAGAACGCTCACCGAGACGAGCGCCCGTCCGGGCGGCGCATAGTCCGGCGCAAGATCTGATGGAACGCATACGTTGTTCACCAAGCCGGAGCCCGTGCCATTGAGAGCGATGATCGACTCGCCAAGAGGCGAGCGAGCGGCGGCGAAGTACAAACAGGTCACTGACCGCCAGACAGGCCCGTCAATTCCTCCGGCAGATACCAATCCTGCCGCAGACGACGCATCCGTGGCAACGACCACGGCATCGCCTTGTAGATGCTCGCCGGACTCAAGGGTGATGCTTCGCGGCTGGATTCGCGTGACCTGTGCGCCGAGGCGGATCGTTCCCGGAGCAAGGCGGGAAGCCAACTGGCGAGGAATTTCCCCCATCCCTCGCGACGGCAGAGTGGCGCTTCCCTGCGAAAACATTTTGAAGGTGAACTCGAACATCCGGCTCGAGGTATGGAGTTTCCGTTCGAGAAAAATGCCCCCGTAGAATGAGCGGAAAAACCCATCGATCATCGCTGGAGAAAATCCCGCGTGCTTGAGATAACTCTCCGTGGTCATGTCTTCATGCCCGGCGATTTCTTCGGTGGTTAGACGAATCAAGCGCCACCTCAGTCTGGCCACTCGGAGTTTGTCAGCAAACGATCCCACCGGGGCCAGCGCGCTTTCCATGAGGTGACGCGGTTCACGGAGGACATCCATGATCCGCAGCATACCGCAAGTCTGGTGGATCAGCGCACCTGGTCTAAATGACCTCAGATCAAGCTTATCCTTGTCGAGGAGAGCGCCCGCTTCCGGGTAAGCGTCGAGAAACACTTGGAACCCGCGGTCCAGCAGAAATCCATCCACTTGATCGGTCCTCACCCGGCCACCGACGCGATCGCTTCCCTCGAAGATGAGTGGGTGGCTGCCGGCTTCATGCAGGCGGATCGCACAAGCCAGACCGGCCAGTCCGCCGCCCACGATCAGCACCTTTTTCTCCGAAGCGCTCATGGACCTAATTCAATCAGAGTTTGTTGTTCTGCGAAATCGTTTCCCGTTAAGTGGGCAACGAATGTCTTGCGGAGTCGCTCCCAGAACTGGAAGAACCCGCCGACGGTAAACGGGCGAACGTGAAGAGTGTCATGCCGAAAAAACACCAGGCATTGCTCCGGCGCCAGTCTTCGTTTAGTAAGAGAGTGATCTCCAAGTGCTGAAAAATGGAATCAACAGCCGACGACAAATCAACCCGTCCCAAAGGCCGCCGCAGATCAGCGAGGGGCGCAGATCAAACCGATGACACCCGCCCAAATACAACTCGCCCGACGACGTTTGTGGCTCGGCATAGCGGATGTCGGCTTCTGGGTGCTCGCCCCGTGCGCGGGGCTTTGGTGGCTGGTAATGAGGCGCGCAGACGCGCCCAGTCCCCAGTTGCTTTTTGTCGTTGGCGTTGGGGTGATTGCGGGGCAGGCGGTATTCGATTTCATCGCCGCGCGTCGCTGATGCCCGAACCTCGGCCCTCGATGATGGCCTTTCTCCGCGGCTGGTCGCGCGGCGCTCTGGTTCACACGCTGGTGCTGACCGGCGTCGGTTTCCTCAGCTACGCCAGTTTCCGCCTCACCGGTGGGTTCTGTTCTTCCATTCTGCTTGGGACGGCAGGACTGGCCGTTGGCCGACGACATCTCCTCCACGCCGTGGCCGGTGTTTGAACCCGAGAAATTCCACACGCCGGCGGAAATGTTCTGATCGCGCGCTCAACTTACCCAGCCTTCACCGGTGGCATCGTCGGCTTTGGACGTCGTGCCCAAAGTCTGCTGCCGGCCAGTTGGTTGGAAAGTTTGCCCAAGTCGGAACTCGCCGCCGAATCGAGTCGGCGTCAGTGGCAGATAAAGAATGGCCTGCCGGGACAGGCTTTGCTTCTGGTCCTGGGCTGGAATCTCCTGGGCGGTTTTCTCGGGTCACTTGCCCTCAAGCTGGCCGATCGCGAGCCCGCCGAGGCACTGCTGGGCCACGCCTGCTGGATGACGCTCTGGGCGTTTGGCGGGCTGCTGCTTTTGCCGGCGTTGAGTCGCAAAGCGGTGTTCGCCGCCGCCGCCGATTCCGGCTGCGATCCGCGCCACTGGATTGAAAAGTTTTCCAGCTTGGTCGGCGAGGACGGCAGTTCAAGCGCCACTGTCCAAACCATCTTCTACCCGATTCCGTCAGCCTCGATGCGGCTGCGCCAACTTGAGAAACCGTTGTCGGGATTTGTTCCCGGCAATCTCGCGCGCAGCAACCTCTACTACTCCTGGGCCACGCTGACGCTGTTGGGGCGTGCCGTGCATTGCAACGTGGGCTGCCCCGCCCTCTGGGTTTTCCCGCCGTCGGAATAAGATGGAAGCCGGGGCTCGCCGTGAGTTTGCGGCTGGAGAATTCTCGGGTGAAAATGAAGCCCCGCGTCCCGTTGCACGTGGTTGCAGCGATCATCGCGCGGCATGATTGCCGGCTTTTGACTCCGAATTAGCTGAACTGCCCTGGCTACATCTTCCGGTGCGGCACCCCGCGCAGCAATACTTCACGCTCGCCCAGTCCCGCGCCCATTTCTTGCGCCAGGCGAAGGGACGCCCACAATACGCGCACATTTTCTCTGGCAGGTGCTCATTCTTAACACCGCGCATGATTGGGTTGGTGGCATTTTGGGCCTGCGTTTTTCATCTCAAACGGTCCGCGAGTGTTCCGACGTAGCTCGACCGGGTGTTTCCGCCCGCCGCGGCCAGGGGGCCTGGCAGCCAGCCGGCCTACGCCCGGCTGTTCCTCTGCAAGATCCTCGTCCTCCAGCGCCTCTACCAGCCGACGAGGCCACGCAGTTCCAGATCCTCGACCGCCTCTCCTTCCAGCGCTTCCTCCGGCTGAACCTCGCCGACCCCGTGCCCGACCAGAACAACATCCGGGAGTTCCCCGAGGCATGCAAGCCGTCGACGGCCTGGTGCAGGCGGGCGACGTGGTCAGGTTTGGGGACAGCGCCTATGCCAGCGCCCGCCACACGGAACTGTTGGACGGGCGGGGTGTCGGCACGGTGGTGGTGCAGAAGCCGGTGCGCAGCCGGGCGCTCAACGCGATGGACCGCCAGGAGAACCGCCTAATCTCGCGGACGCGGGCCCGGGTGGAACATGCCTTTGCGGTGATGAGCAGGCAGGCGGGCCAGATCTTCCAGCGGTATGTGGGCCCGGCCAGGAACCAGGCCGCGATCCAGCTGCTGAACCTGTGTTACAACCTCAAACGCTACGAGACCATCCTCCGGCTCAAGCTGCATCCTGCATAGCCCGCACTCAAAATACCCGGTTTCTGGAAGTCCCCTTGAGCCAGAGTCGGGACGATCCAACCCGCCCAGGCAATTGATCAAGGTGGTCTTGCCACTACCCGAGGGGCCGGTGAGCGCCAACCGCTGGTCGCGTCTAGCAGAAACGACACGTTCCGTAGGACCGGACGACGCGCGTACGATTTCGAGACATCGCGAACCTGCAGCACCAGCCGGCTGTAACCAGTTGGGTTGGGGCGGGGAGTGTGGGAGAAGTCGTCATGATTCTGCCAATCGGTTTATGACGTGGATTTCAAGATTGCCTCGGTGGCCGCCCAGCCTGAGAGAGCCGCACCTTCGGCCTTTGGTCCCGCAAAAGCATCGCTGGCCAGCACCAGCATGGGAGACTGACTCGCGATCACGCGGGCTTGCTCATGAACCCGCATCGCTTTGCTGTAACGCCAGCCATGGACTTGAAAAGTCTGTGTGCCCGCACCCAGCCATGTCGCCGCTGCATCCAGCAGAAGCCGACCGCTCGCCTGCCGGTCGCCATCCCAATGCTCGAGGCTGAAGGTGTGAGTGGCGTGAATTGTGACGGCTGGCACTGCTGAAATGCCTTTCATCTGATTGTCCGCGATCCATGCGATCGGGTTTTCCGCAGGCGCGAGACCGCCGGGCGGTAGCAGGCGCGACGGCCTGTCAAGCATGGCCATGACTGCGAGGCAACGCTCGTATTCGATGGCCGCAAGGCGTGAACGCATTTCCGGTGAAAGAGAAAATTTGCTTGCTTCCAACAAGGCCAGCGATTGCGGCACGGGTGGCGTCAGCACCACAGCGTTTGCCCTGTAAACCTCGCCCATATTGGTTTCCACCCGCCATTGATCGTGCGCACAATGCAGTGCAACAACCTGCTGCTCCAAGAGGACATCGAGGTCATGAGCAAGGTGTTTCGGCAGGGAGTTCATGCAGGGTTTCCCCCGCCAGCGCGGATGACCGTCTGCGTGTTCAGTAAAACTGCGACACCATGCCTCGACTACTCCCGTCTGTCTCCAACCCTCCAGGGCGGATACAAAACGCGGATCGCGGGTCGTGATGAATTGCGCCCCATGATCGAAGCTGGCCTCGCTCATGCGGCGGCTCGCCATTGGGCCACCCACGCCGCGGCCTTTATCAAGCACGCGAACGCTGCAACCGGCGCATTGCAATTCCGCCGCCGCGGTCAAGCCGGCCATTCCCGCGCCGATTATTAACACGTCTGAATTTGGTTTTCTGGGTTTCATGCGCGGGAGGATGTATGATGAAGAATCCGCGCGACGCAACTCCCGGCAGGGCCTCCCGCCATGTGGTGGGGATTTGTCCGCGCCAGCCATCTCATGTAACGTCGAGTCGCCTATGGCAATCAGCGCAACCAACCCGCACCTTCCCGACGTGGCGACGCGTCTGGCGGTGCGTGTGCGGCCGGCGTGGAAGCCAGTGATGTATCAGAATTGGCGCGATCTGCTTTTCTGCACTGGGAGTATTCCGTCGCTGCGATTCAAGCGACGCTGCCGGAGGGCTTGTTTGTGGATACTTTCGGCGGCAGGGCGTATCTCGGCATCGTCCCGTTCTTCATGCGCAACATCCGCCCACGCTTCCTGCCCACTGTGCCCGGCATCTCGAACTTCATGGAACTGAACCTGCGCACCTACGTTTATGACCGGTCAGGCGTGCCGGGGTCTGGTTCTACTCGCTGGACGCGAATCAGCGATTGGCCGTGGAGATTGCGCACCGATTTTTCCATCTGCACTACGAACACGCGCAGATGAAATCCAAACGCACACCGGAAGGCAGCATCCGCTACGAATCGCTGCGCACCGGCGCGCGGGCGAATGGCTTGCGCTGCGTGTTTGATTACGCGCCCGGCGCGGAAGTGCCGCAGCCTGCGCCGGGCTCATTGGATTTTTTTCTCGTCGAACGCTACCGGCTTTATTCCAGCGCGCCCGATGGGCTGCGGCGCGGCGCGGTTTTCCATGAGCCGTATCCGCTGTGCTGCGCGGAGCTGGCGGCGTGGGATGAAAATCTGCTGCCGCTCGATGACTTCGCGCCGACCGGGCGTCCGCCCGACCACGTCATCATGTCACGCGGAGTGGACGTCACCATTTTCTTGCTCGAACGCGTGGGAGATGCGTAATGTTGGGAGGAAACCATGGACCTGAAGCACAAGCTCGAAATCCTCGCCGACGCCGCAAAGTATGATGCCTCGTGCGCAAGCAGCGGCGCGGCACGGAAGGATTCGCGCGGCAGTGCGGGCGTTGGCTCGACGGGCGGCGCGGGCATCTGCCATTCGTATGCGCCGGATGGACGCTGTATTTCGCTGCTGAAGGTGCTGCTCACCAATACTTGCCTCTACGACTGCCACTACTGCATCAATCGGCGCTCGAGCAATGTGCAGCGCGCGCGCTTCACGCCGGACGAAGTGGTGCGGCTCACGCTCGATTTCTACAAGCGCAACTTCATCGAGGGGCTCTTCCTCAGCAGCGGCATCATCCGCAGCGCGGACTACACGATGGAGCTGGTCATCGACGTCGCGCGGAAGCTGCGCGAGGAGCATCACTTTCGCGGCTACATCCACCTGAAGACGATTCCCGAGGCGTCGCCCGCGCTCATCGAAATGGCGGGGCGCTATGCGGACCGCATCAGCATCAATATCGAGCTACCTACGCAGCAGGGACTCACGAAACTCGCGCCGGAAAAAAACCTCGCGCGCACTCAGGAGGCGATGGGTCACATCCGCAGGAAAATCGACGAGCGCCACGCGGAAAAGCGCCAGCCGGGCGCCCCGAAGCCGCCGCCGTTTGCCACCGGGCAGAGCACGCAGATGCTGGTGGGCGCGGATGATTCCACGGATGCGGTCATCCTGCGGCGGGCGGATGTGCTCTACGGCGATTACCGGCTGCGGCGCGTGTATTACTCGGGCTTCAGTCCGATTCCAGAACCGTCGTCGCTGCTGCCTATCAAGCCGCCGCCGCTCGTGCGCGAGCACCGGCTTTATCAGGCGGACTGGCTGCTGCGCTTTTACGGTTTCAAGGTCGACGAAATCACCACCGACGCCGCGCCCAATCTCGACCTGCAGCTCGACCCCAAACTCGCGTGGGCGCTGCGCAACCGCCCCACTTTCCCTGCCGACATCAACAAGGCGTCGCGCGAAATCCTGCTCCGCGTGCCGGGACTCGGTGTGCGCAATGTGGAGCGAATCCTCGGCGCGCGTCGCCATACGCGGCTGCGGCTCGCTGACCTGCTGCGCCTGCGCGTGCCGATGAAAAAAGTGCTGCCCTTCATCATCGCCGCGGACCACACGCCCGCGCGGCTCGGGCTGGATGACGATGCCTTGCGCGCGCGCTTCCTGCCGCCGCCGAAGCAGGCGGAACTGGACTTCGACGCGCCGCCGCCGGTCGCGGGCGACATCGACTCCGTGCGCTCCGGCGAGCTGTAGCCATGCGCACCGCCGTCATCCAGCCGTTCTTCGAGTCATGGCGCGAGCGTGCGCGCGAACTCCTCGCGCTGCGCGTTTCGCCCGACGAAGTGCTGTGGTCGGACGACGCGCAGGAGCCCGGCCTTTTCACCACGGCAAACGACAAAGCCCCGCGCGCTGCGGTCCCGAAAGTTCCGCCCGCATTTCTCGACCTTGCGCGCAGCGTCTCCGCGCACCGCGACTTGCGGCGCTGGGGCGTGCTCTACTGCGTGCTCTGGCGCCTCACCCACGGCGGCGAACGGCATCTCCTCGCCGTGGCCACGGACCGCGACGTGCGCCAGCTTGCGCAATGGTGCAAAGCCATCGGCCGCGACATTCACAAAATGCACGCCTTCGTCCGCTTCCGGCTCGTGGCAACGGACGAGGCCACGGGCCGCGAGCAATTCGTCGCGTGGTTCGAGCCCGAGCACCGCATCGTGCGACTGGCCTCGCCCTTTTTTGAAAAACGCTTCGCCGGCATGGACTGGTCCATCCTTACGCCGCACGCATGCGCGCACTGGGACGGCAGCGCGCTGCATTTCACCCCCGGCGTCCCGCGCAGCGCAGCGCCCGATGACGACGCGCTCGACGACCTCTGGCGCACCTACTACCGCAGCATCTTCAATCCCGCGCGACTCAAAGTGCGCGCGATGCAATCCGAGATGCCGAAGAAGTATTGGAAGAATCTCCCTGAATCAGAACTCATCGCCGAACTTATCGCCGGCAGTGGTGGACGCGTGGAAACAATGTTGAGCACCGAGGAACGCCCCGCCAAGCCGGCACCGAAGAACGCTTATCTCGATTCACTCCGCGAAATGAACGAGCAACAAACGCCCGCCGCCGAGCAGCCATGAAAGGCGTGAAGAAACAGCATCTGCCGGAGAAAGTCTGCGTCACCTGCGGACGCCCTTTCACTTGGCGGAAGAAATGGGAGCGAGTGTGGGACGAAGTGAAATTCTGCAGCGACCGCTGCCGGATGAGAAAACCCACGGAACGTGTGGGCTGATATGCCGCTTTTTGAACGCTACTTCGGCATCGACTACTCCGGCGCACAAACGCCCTCGAGCAGTCTGCCCGGCTTGCGGCTTTTCGCAGCGACGCCCGATCAGCCGCCCGCCGAAATCCTTCCGCCGCCGAGTCCGCGGAAGTATTGGACGCGCCGCGGTCTGGCCGAGTGGCTTGCGGCAGAACTCCATTCCGGACCACCCACGCTGGTCGGGATTGACCACGGATTTTCGTTTCCCATGAGTTACTTTAAAACGCACCGACTCCCACCGGATTGGCGCGCATTTCTCGACGACTTTCATCGCCACTGGCCGACCGATGAAGCCGGTATGTATGTCGATTTCATCCGCGATGGTTTGTATGGCGATGGCGCGGCGCGGACGGGCAGTTCTCGTTGGCGTCGGCTCGCAGAGGAGCGGTGCCGTGCAAAGTCGGTCTTCCATTTCGACGTGCAAGGCAGCGTCGCCAAGTCCACCCACGCCGGCCTGACGTGGCTGCGCTTCCTTCGCAACCAGTGTGGCTCGAAGCTTCACTTCTGGCCGTTCGATGGATGGGTGCCGCGGCACGGGAGCTCGGTCATCGCCGAGGTCTATCCCGCTCTGTGGAGTCGCAGCTTTCCGAGCGAGGACCGAAACAGTCATCAGCACGATGCTTACAGCGTTGCACGCTGGATGCAGGAGAGCGATGCCGGCGGCCGTTTGGGCGCTCACTTCGAGCCGCCATTGCGTCCCGCTGAACGCACCACAGCGCTCACCGAAGGCTGGATTTTCGGCCTCGGATAATCAGTCGTCGCAGTCCCCAGAGCGCGTGCCTTTGAGACTCCGCTCCAGCAACCGCAGATGCTTTGTGATGCGACCGCTCACGCGTTTTCTCCATAGGCGAAAGCTGGATAGTATTGGTTCGCGGCGCATGATCTCGATGAAGTCTCGCTCCAACAAACTAGTGCGCTCCGCAATCTCCTCGAAGCTGGTGCAGTCTTCCTACGCCATTCGGACGATGTTGGAGATCTGCTCGTACACTACATGGGGTCAGTTCCTGACTATTTGACCAATTCATGAGAGGATCTTGGACGCATGGCACGGAAAGCTCGGGTCGAATACGTCATCCGCTCCTGGAGTTGAGGGAGCCCAATCTGAGCCCTGCGGCGCAATGGTTGAACGTCAGCTA
>CAMAWP010000138.1 GCA_945861765.1 Akkermansia muciniphila
TTGGGATGAACAAAGGAACAAGTCCCGGAGGGACGGCTGACGGGGTTTACTCCAACAGCCGCATTCAGCCGTCCCTTCGGGACTCGACGCTCCGACTGCACTAACCCAGCGTTGAAACGCTGGGCTAATTCTCACAAGTCCCTCCGGGACGAATTGGGGCCGAGGCAGCAGCATCTCTTGAATTGAGCAAGAAATTCGAGGCCTTATCTAAGCGCCATTCTCGACTGACCCCTTTATGACCCCTTTCCGTCAGGGTCCGCATTCCAGTCTATAGTGAGATCTGGCCTAAGGCCGGCGCGATTCGATGAGATAATTTCGTACCACCAATCGACCCTCGGTTTCATATTCCCGGTGACTGTGACGGTCGCAGTGAAAGTCACCGGAGAACCATCGGTGGACGTCCCGGAGAATCCTGCCGCCGGTCTGATTGAGATCGGTCCGGACTCGACCAGCGCGCCTGAATTCAGGGTCACTTTTAATCGGTAAAAGCGGGCTGATTCCGCACCTACGGGCGCGTTATTGAGGAAACGAACCCATTCCCGCGTGGCGTCAAGATCCGAAACCTTTTCCATTGTTGCCGACACTTCCCGCCACGTCTGCAAATCACTCGACGATTCCAGTATCAAATGGATGCCCGTGACGTTCTTCGCATGTGAGAAGGCAATGCCGGCGTATTTTTGACCGGACCGGGTATCCATGGCGGCAGCCACCAAACTGGTGGGAGACGCCACTTTCGGGTCCAGTCCCATGGCAAACTTGAGCAGGTTCGCAACTCCATCCCCGCTTGGGGTGGCCGCAGGACCGTCCGCTCCTGCGGGCAACTGGTGAGCCACCACCCAGGCGGAGAACGTATTCGCCCCCCCGGTCGAAACGGAAACGGTGAGCGTCAGAGTTGTGGTGCCGGTTCCGCCCGCATTGGCGGCGCTCAAGGTTACCGTGCTGGTGCCCGCCAGCGTCGGCGTTCCGGAAATCAGTCCGCTGGCCGAATTCACGCTCAAGTCTGCCGGCAGTCCCGCCGCGGCGTAACTGGTCGGAATGTTGCTGGCGAGAATTTGGTAGGTGAACGCCACGCCCACCTGTCCGGAGGCCGTCAACGCGCTGGTGATGACGGGCGTCTCGAATTCCATAATGTAACCGCGTACCGGGGAAGTGTCGCCCACATCATTCCAGGCCGAACCGGTCAACTGACCGGCTCCGTAGAAATGGAGGGAATTCTCAGCACCCGCATTGTTGTTGGGCTCGCCGGAGCTCCAATTCGTGTAACTCATAGGCTCTCCCGTGACCCAAGTCCATCCCCCATTCGGTTCGGTGGAGCCTGAGGGTTGGTAGCCGCCGAGCCAGGGGCCAATTCCGCTGCTTCCACCCAGATACCAGAAATCCGGAGTACCCTTGACCAACCCGAAGACAAAGGTGTTCTCGGCCTCCGAACTGATGGTCGCCAAATGACCACCTGCCCGTTCGGCAGCGGTCCGAGCCTCCGCCCAACTGATTCCGGACGCCCCAACCAACACCACTTGATAGGAGTGACCGTTGCCGCTCCACTTCACGATTTCACCCGGCTCGACGTTGGTCGGTTTGCATTTACCCGAGCTGCCGGCGACGAAGACGGATTGGATTTCGGAAGCCGGCAACGCTCGACTGTAGATTGAGACTTCATCCACCAGACCGGGGAAATTGGCTCCACCGCAACAATTCTCCCCGCCGATCCAAGTTCCAGTGGGAGTTCCAACGTAATTCGGATCCACTGCGGCGGAGTTCTTCAATTCCCCGTTGAGATAGATTTTGGCGGTGGCACCATCACAGGTCGCGACCACATGAAACCAGGTGCCCGCAGTCGCCGCAACCCCGGTGCGAATCGTATCTGCTCCTCCGCCCGGCGTTCGAATCGCGACCCCAAATTGTCCGTCGTGCATGGTAATCGCCCAATCTCGATATTCATTGAGGGCACCCGCAATGGTTCTCCGCCCGGAAGGCGTGGAGGAGGGGTTGACCCAGGCTTCAATGGTCCACTGGGTGCCTGCATTCCACAATCCCAAGTCCACATAATCATCGACGCCGTCCAAGCTGAATGCCTGGCCCACCAGGCCGGCCGCGATCGCAGCGCCATTCTTCAACGTGCCGTTGCGCGTGCCTTGCAGGTCGTTGGCCGCGCCGTCGCCGGACCACCAGCCGATCAAGCCGGACGGCGGTGTTTGACACTCGGAGCCAGTCGCGGGGGTCGTCGTGAGGATGCGGGCAATCCGGTTCCGGGGAGTCCCGTTGTAGGTCGTGAAGTCCCCTCCAATCAGGACATTGTCGGTTCCGTAGAAGGCCACCTGGCGAATCCAGTCGTTGGCTCCGGAGCCTGGATCGAAAGTGGCATCCAGGCTGCCATCCGAATTCAAACGGGCGACATGTCCGCGCGCGATCCCATTGGCTCTCGTGAAGGAGCCTCCAATCCAGATCTTGCCGCTTTTCTCGAGAACCAAACTCCGGACTGTATCGTCCGTAGCAGCGTTCGAATTTAACGATGTGTCCAAACTGCCATCGAAATTAAATCGGGCGAGATGGTTTCTGGCCGAGCCGCTGACGCTTTTGAACCAGCCGCCCGCCAGGACCCGGCCGTCTGCCTGAAGCGCAAGGGAGTACACAAAGGTCTGATCTGCCACGAAGGCGATGCCGGGCTTGAATGTTGAATCCAAGCTGCCATTCGTATTGAGCCGGGCGAGATGCGTCCGGGAAACGCCGTTAACCTCCGTAAACCATCCGCCGATGAGAATTCCACCATCCGACTGCACTTGGATTTCGCTCACGCTATCGTTTGCACCCGACCCCGGATCGAAACTCTGATCCAAACTTCCGTCGGCGTTCAGCCGTGCGACGCAGTTGCGAGAAACGCCGCTGACACCGGAGAACCAGCCCGCGATCAGGATCTTGCCGTCTGGTCGAAGGTTTAACCAGTATCCTTCGGCTGTCCCTCGGGACGCGGTGAACAGGGGACTAAAGCTGGCATCCCGAGTTCCGTCGGCCTGCAGGCGTGCGATTGCAGTTTGAGGCGTGCCAGCCGCGTGGATGAACTCACCGGCAGCCATGATCTTCCCGTCCGGCTGAATCGCGACGCTCCAGACGTTGGAGCCGGCGGAGAAACCCAGCCCGGGATTGAAGGTTGGATCGAGGCTGCCGTTGGCGTTGAGCCGGGCGATGCCGTTGCGAGACACCCCGTTGAACTTAGTGAAACGACCGACAATCAGAATCTTGCCGTCATTCTGAGTGGCCATGCCCAGCACGTCGTCATCCGGTCCGGTTCCCGGGTCAAACTCTGAATCCAGCCCGCCGGCCGTGGTCACGGCACTGGCCGGCGGGATGGTCAAGACGGCGGTGGCCAGGTCGATTCGGGTCGGAGCCAGTTTCGAGCTGCCTCGAACGGAGACGGAAGCACTGCCGTTAGCGGCGATCGTTTTGTCGCCCGTCAGTTCCAAACGCATTTCGATGGCGGCGGCGGGCGCGAGGCTGGTCACAACATAGCCGACCGACGCGGTGATCGGCTCGGTGATGTCCTTGCCGCCCGTGGCGGCGTCGAAGAACCGGGCTCGCCAGCCGCCGCTGAGAGCGTTCGCCGTGAGCTGGATGTCGTCGGGCAGGTTGCCGCGATTGGTGACCTTGATGACGTACGTAGCGATTTCGCCGGCGAGTTTGGTCTGGCTCCTCGTTTGCGAAGAAGGCGAATAGACTCCCTCGCCGGTGTAGCCCGCATCCCCGCTGTTCCGAATCGCGAGGTCGATGTCATGCTGGGGCGTTTGCGAGCCGAATCGGTAAGCGCCGACATCCACCGCCGTGCCGGCGATCCGCGGTTGGCCGTCCAACTCGGTCCATGCGGGAAGAAGCGCGGTGGCGTCGCCACGGGCGATGCAGCCCGATCCGACCTTCAGGTGGAAATTGAAGTTGGCCGGATCGACGAACTGAGGGTCGACGGAGAAGTCCGTGGCCGGCTTGTTGAAGTTGAAGTAATCGCCTTTGGCGTTGCTGAAAATGCAGTTGTTGTTCAGGGAGGGAGTCCCGGCGTCGAGGCGGAAGCCCGTATTCCGGTTGAAGGCGATGATGTTGTTCGCGACTTTCGGAGAACTCTTCGGGCAGTGGAGCCCGTTGTCCTCGTTGAAGACGATGGTGTTGTTGATCAGTTGGGGCGAACCACCCTCGGTGAGGAGGATGCCATTCGCGGCGTTCGAATAAATGAGCGAGCCCTGAACCAGGGCGCTGGAGGTGAAGAGTTCGAGGCCCTGGCCACCGTTGTGCGAGACGATGATGTTGTGAAACTGCGGGCTGCTTTGGTTGACATAAATCGCGGTGTACCGATCCGCCCAATTGATGTAACCCTGATTGGCGCCGGTGAAAGAAAGCCGGGCCTGCGCGACCACGGAGCCGCTTGCTCGTGGCCCGAAGTAAATGCCTTTCCAATCCGCACGCGTGGGCGTTTTGTTCCGGGACGTGAACACTATCGGATCGGCGGCAGTGCCGATGGCCCGCAAGGTTCCATCCACAACCAGGCGCTGTCCGGCCGACTTGACCACCACGCCTGGATCGACCGTGAAAGTCCGGCCTTCCGGCACGGCTAACTCGCTCCCCAGGAAGTAAGCGAAGTTCTTGCCCGGATTGGTCCACCGAGTCCCGTCGCCGACGCCCCCGGCTGGGACGTAAATGCCCAGGTTGCCTTCGCCCGAAGCGGCGTTGCCGGACAGAGTCGGAAAGGTATCGACGGTGTCGAAAGCGATCGCGTAATTGTCTTTGCCCACCGCTTCGAAGACGGTGTCCGTCACAATGCCGGACGACGAATACACTACGATGCCCTGTCCAGAGCTGGGACCGATGACACATTTCCTGAACGAGGGCGAAGACCCGTTGACATAGAACGCGGTGAAGCGATCGCTCCAATTGATATACCCCAGATTTGAGCCGGGGTAGCGCACAACGCAGTTGGCGAATTCCGACGCACTGGACGCGGACGACAGGTAAATGCCTTTCCAGTCCGCCACGGCGGGAACGGAATTGGTGTCGTTGCTGGAGCCCGCGACGGTGTCGTCCCGATACGAGGTGAAGGTGATGGGGCTGATTTCCCCGATGGCCTTGATGACGCCGTTGCAGTAAAGGCCGCTCCGCTTCAACTTGACGACCGCGCCTGGCTCAATCGCGAGCGTGACGTTAGGGGCAATCGTGACATCGGCTGTGATCACGTAGGGCGCATTGGTGGCCCAGCGCTTCCAGAGGCCATTGGTTGCGAGCGTCTCACCGGCTACTTGAACCCCTTGAAAACGGTTCCCCTCGAACCGAGTGTTAACCGGGTCCGGCACCGATTCCCCGGCCATGGCGACGGCGTAGTAACCTTCGCCGCCTTTGCCGTTGTTTTTGAAAAGAGCATTGGCGATCAAGGGGCGGCTGCCTTCCTCGGCAATGAGGCCGTGGCCGGCGCAATCGTTGACGACATAATCGCGGACGATCGAAGAAGAGCCGAACAGCCAAAGACCATGCCAGAGGCTGTTGCGGATGGTCAGATGATCGAATCGCGGGCTGCACTGGTTGAGGTAGAGAGAGGTGAAGCGATCGCCCCAATTGATATACCCGAGATTGTCTCCGCCGTATTCAATCGTCAGGTAACTGAGCACGGACTTGCTGGCAGAGGGATCGAAGTAGAGCCCTCTCCAGTCCCCGGGCTTGGGAGCATCGTTGCGGCTGGTGAAGAGAACGGGCTCCGTTTCGGTGCCTTGAACCAGAAGGGCTCCGGAAATGTTCATCTTCTGGCCGGCGCTTTTTACGACCACGCCCGGAGATAGAATATTGGTGGCATTGGCCGGCAGCGACAATTCGCCGTTCATGAAGTAGAAGAATTGGAGTCCCGGTTTGTCCCAGACAATCCCGTCACCGAGGCCGCCTCCCGGGACAGCCAGGCCGGGGAATCCGGTCCCGCTCGACTGATTGCCGGAGGTTTTCGGAAAACGATCCAGGGAATCCAGAGCGATCGCGTACGAACCCGCGGCCATGTCCGTGAAAACGTTGTCCCGGATTTCCGCGGTGCTGGAGTTGAGAACGAGGCCGTGGCCGCCGTTCTTCGCGAACGTGCAGCCGGTAATGCGCGGGGCGCTCTGGTTGACATAGACAAAGCAGAACCGGTCGGCCCAGTTGATGTAACCGAGATTCTGTCCGGAGAACCGGAACTGGCTTTTCTCCAGCACGGAGGCGCCTGATTTGGGACCGAGGTAAATCCCCTTCCAATCGCCGATAGCCGGCGCGTCATTGGCCGCGTCGGTATTGCCGCCCACGGTGTCATCCCTCCAGGAAGTGAAAGTGATCGGAGCGGACGCGCCGACGGCCTTGAGCGTGCCCTCCATCCAGAGTCGGGCCTTCTTGAATTTCACTGTGGCACCCGCTTCGATGGTCAACGTCGCCGGTTCGCTGACGGTGACATCGCCACTGATCAGGTACGGCGCGTTCGCCGCCCAATTCTTCCAATCGGCCGATGACGCCAGGGTGCCGCCCCAGATATTGACGGCGGAAATGATGTTGTCCTGAAACGTCAGACCGCTCGGCGTCGGAACACATGTGACGTCCATGGCGATGGTGGGAGAGCCACCGGCCAGCGACCCATTGGCCACAAAGCGGGTTTGGGAGATCGTCGGCCGGCTGTTCTCCTCGGCCACGATGGCGTTGCCGCCGCATTGGGAAAACTCGCAGCCGGTGATCACGTTGGTTGAGCCGAACAACCACAAGCCTTGATTCTGGCTCTTGGTGATCGTGACGTGATCCAGCTTTGCATTAGAGTAATCGCTCAGCAACGCCACGTTGCGATCGGCCCAATGGATGTACCCCAGCGTGGACTGGCCGGCGTACTCGATTGTGGCGTAGCTGAGGATGGAGGAACCCGCCTGTGGCCCCAGATAGATTCCCTTCCAGTCACCCGGAGCGGGAGCGGTTTTCCGGCTGGTAAACACAACCCGCTGCGCTTCGGTGCCATTGGCCAGGAGCGTGCCATAGACCAGAATCCGTTGGCCGTCGGTCTTGAACACGACTCCGGGGTCAACCGTGACGGTGCGGCCTTGAGGAACCCGGAGTTCACCATTCACGAAGTAAGGCAAGTTCGCGCCGGGCCGGTTAAGGACAAGCTTGTCTCCGAAATCCCAGTTCCCGGGCAAGGAAACCCCGGCAACACCCGTGCCGGAGGCGGAGTTGTCCGCCAGCGATGGCAAGACATCGACCGCGTTGAGCGCCACGGCATAAGACCCGTCACCAACGTTCTGAATGGACGTGTTCTTGATGGTCGCGTTGCTGCTGGACAGTTCGATCCCGTGTCCCGCAGTGTCCTGGATTCGGCAGTTGTCGATCGTGATCGGACAGCGGCTGAGGTACATCGTGGCGAACCGATCCGCCCAATCGATGTAGCCAATGTTCGCGCCGGCTCCTTGCAGGGTGCAGCCGCTCAAGATCGATCCATTCGAAGTCGGCGTGAAATAGAATCCGCGCCAGGCGGCGTTGCCATTGCGGCTGAAGTTCACACCGGTGGCTTGCAGCGTGCCGTCCACCGAGATGCCACATCCTGGATTCATTTTCACGACGGTTCCCTGGTTCATCTTCAGCGTGGCGCCGACCTTCACGGTGACTTGAGCTTCGATGACGTAGGGTCCACTGGCGAGCGTCCATTGCGCCGAATCCAACGTGACGTCCCGGATGGCGGCGTTGGGGCCCACGCGATTGACATAGGTTTGGGCCTGGGTCCATCCGCATGTGCCCAACCAGGTTGCCAGCACAGTCATCGCGCGGACATTTCGAATGGGACTTGTCCGCAAGCATCGAGAAAGCCACGTTATCAGATCAACAGATGGCGAGGGTTTTTTCATAAAGCTCCTTTCATGAGTCCGGGTTCGTCACAACACACAACGAGGTTCCACACTTCGATTTCAGGCGGCTGCATCTCTCCTTCCGCCTCGTTGTCCTCCAGCCCGCCCGCAACCTTTTCGAGCACGGAACCAAGCCTTCCTTTCATCTTAAAGCTGGGGCAGTTGTTTTGGATTCATTCGTTTGCCCAGCTAGCCTTCTGTCGCACGGGTTGAACCTAGTTGCTTCCCTTCCTTTGGCGAACTTCGATCATTCTTTGCCTCTCAGGAAATGATCTCTTTGAAACGCTGGGCTATTCTCACACGTCCCTCCGGGACGAATGGCGGTCGCGACAGCAGCATTTCTTGAATTGACCATGGAATTCGAGGCTTTGTCTAACTGACATTTTGGCGATAAAACGGGGCGAGACGTGGTCATAAATATCCCAACTCTTCTGCCTTCAGTTGAGTCGATACGTGATCGGAACTTATCTGTAGTGCGTCATTGAGAAAAGCCTCCACGGTCTGATCAATCGCACCCATAATCTTTTGAACAACTTGGCGGCTCAAATCTTGAACCAGATCGGATCGAGGGTCTGCGCAAATGGTTTGTCACCATCACGGCCGCTGCCGCCACGAAATTAATCAATTCTTCAGATCTATCTTGAATGGCGAGCTATTATTGGCCGAATCCCTGGGCCAAAACGGAAATTGTTGCACCGCACCTCAAAACCTTCGACATCCGGCCTTTCTCAGTGTTTCATTTGCGGCGACACAAAGTCTATGGACGAAACAAATTCCTTGATCGAACAACGCAAGGCGAAGTTGGCTGCCTTGCGAGCCAAGGGCATCAACCCATTTGCCAATAAATTTGCGCCGGCGGAAACGGCTGCAAGCGCCAGAGCCAATTACGCTGAAGGCCGCGAAGTTGCCTTGGCTGGCCGGATCACAGCCCATCGCGATATGGGAAAAAGCCATTTTATCGATATCAAGGACCAAACAGGCCGCATTCAGGTGTATGCGCAGAAGCAAGCGTTGGGCGACGACCAGTTCGATATTTTTAAGCATCTGGATCTGGGAGATTTTATCGGAGCTTGCGGCACCATGTTTACCACGCGGACCGGCGAGATTTCTGTGAAGCTCTCCTCGTTTGTGATCCTCGCCAAAGCCCTGCGGCCGCCACCGGAAAAATGGCACGGCCTCGCCGACACAGAAATCCGTTACCGGCAGCGTTATCTCGACCTCATGGCCAATGACGAGGTTAAAAGAGTTTTCTTGCTGCGGAGCCAAATTATCCGGGAGATACGCAATTTTCTGAATGACCGCGGCTTTGTGGAAGTTGAAACGCCCATGATGCAAGCCATTCCCGGCGGTGCAGCGGCGCAGCCTTTTGTCACGTATCACAACGCGCTCGGCTGCAACTTCTATTTACGGATCGCCCTGGAGCTTTACCTGAAGCGATTGCTGGTCGGCGGCCTCGACCGCGTGTACGAGATTGGACGCAACTTCCGGAACGAAGGCCTATCGAGAAAGCATAATCCGGAGTTCACCATGCTGGAGGCGTATCAAGCGTACGGTGATTATGAGACCATGATGGAGCTAGTCCAATCGCTGGTCTGCCAAGTCGCGCAAAACGTGCTCGGCACTTTGGTGATCGAGCATAAGGATGGAGAAGGCCAGGTAATCAGAACTATCGATCTGACGCCCCACTGGAAGCGTGTTCGCTATAAGGACCTCGTGCGCGAGAGGGCCGGCGCTGATTGGTTTGAACTTGCCCCGGAAGCAAGACGGGAACGAGCCGTCACTCTCGGTGCAGAAATTGGGAAAGAATACGAAGACTTCGAAGTAACCGGCGCTGTGTTCGAAAAGTTAATCGAGCCGACGCTGATTCAGCCAACGTTTGTGACGCATCTCCCGAAACAACTCGTCCCGCTGGCAAAACTATCGGTGGAAGACCGTGACACGGTGGAGGTTTTTGAATGTTGTATTAACGGGCAAGAGATTGCACCGGCCTACTCCGAGCAGAACGACCCGATCGAACAGCGCGAACGCCTCGAACACCAAGCGGGCGGCGAACAGCAGAAGCTGGATGAAGACTTTATCGTCTCACTCGAACATGGCATGCCGCCGGCCGGTGGAATGGGGTTGGGCATTGACCGGCTCTGCATGATGTTGCTCGGTCAAGAGAGCATTCGAGACGTCATTCTTTTTCCGCAGTTGAAGCCCAAAGGGTAGAGCTTCCGGAAAGAGATGCTTCACCCTGGCGGTTGAAACCGAAGCAGCCCGAGTGAACAAAGGCACGACGAACGCGGCTCGCCGTGCCTATTGAATTCTCCAAGCTTGAAACTACTTCCTGGCAGCCTCGTAGTACTTAGCCACTTCCCCCCAACTCACAACATTCCAAAAGGCTTTCAGGTAATCGATTCGTCGATTCTGATATTTCAGATAATAAGCATGCTCCCAGACGTCACAACCCAAGACAGGCTTGTTTCCTTCCATGATTGGATTGTCCTGATTTGCGGTTGAAACGATTTCCAACTTGCCGGTCTTGTTGACGATTAACCAGGCCCAACCGCTGCCAAAACGCCCGACACCCGCCGCCTCGAACTTCTCTTTAAAAGCGTCAAAACTCCCAAACGTCGCGTTGATATCATCCACCAGACTGCCAGAGGGAGCCCCGCCCGCTTTCGGGCCCAGAGTCTTCCAGAACATGGAGTGATTCGCGTGCCCACCACCATTGTTTCGAACGGCGTTGCGAATGTCAGCGGGAAGGGCGTCCAGATTGCTGATCAATTCCTCGACGGACTGCTTTTCGAGATCAGGTGCTCCGGCGATCGCCTTGTTGACATTCGTCACGTAGGCATTGTGATGCTTGCCATGGTGGATTTCCATGGTCTGAGCATCGATAGAAGGTTCAAGCGCATCCTTTGGATACGGTAACGGGGGAAGTTCGTAAGCCATAATATTTCAGTTAATGTTGTTGTTCGATAATTACCCAAGCAGCAACCCTTATTGCTCCAAGGTCATCAAAGTAGCAAAGAGATTTCGGATGCACAAGACTCGGGTAAAGTGCTATTACACCCCAAACAAGTCCCGGCTTTCGTATCCGGAGCGATGCGTTTTCTTGGAAAACGCTCCATTCTTAGCCGGTGCTATTTCGAGGAAAGCTCAACGAAATTCTTCAGCAACTGCAACCCTAGCTTCTGGCTTTTTTCAGGATGAAACTGTGTCGCAAAAACATTGTCGCGCCAAATCGCAGAGGCAAACTTTTCGCCATAGCAAGTCTCGCAGGCCACGACAGACTGGTCTGTGGGTTGTGGATAAAAGCTATGGACGAAATAAAAGTAACTCCCATCCGGAATGTTTCGAAACAAGGGACAATCTTTCTGAGTGAGTTCGACTTGGTTCCAGCCAATTTGGGGCACTTTCAATCTGTTCTTGCCTGAGAACCGGACCACTTTGCCTTTGAAGATGCCCAAGCCAGCAGCGCAACTGTTGAATTCGTCGCTCTTCTCAAAAAGGGCTTGATAGCCCACGCATATCCCTAAAAAAGGACGTCCCGAACAGATAAATTCACGTGTCGCTTCCAGGAGATTCTGTGTTCCCAAAGCGCTGATACAATCATCGAAGGCACCCACCCCCGGCAACACTGCGGCACGAGCGTCTTTCAGATCGTTGGGACAAGTGACGCGGCGAACATTCGCTCCAAGGAAACGCAGGGCTTTCTCCACGCTGTGCAAGTTGCCTCCACCGTAATCGATCAATGCAATCACGGAGAGAGAATAGCCAAAGCCAGCCCAAATTCCATTGTGAAGTCGCTCCCGGATCTTAGCTTTTGGTGAGGCTGGCTATTCCTCGGAAGAAGAAGATCACTCCAACTAGCGCCACCACACCCTCTCCGATCATTACGTACTTATGCACTATCCCGCTGGAGAATGCCACCCAAACAAGGACCGCGCAAACACCACCGACCACCAAAGAGCCAAAGCCGGTCTTCTTGGCGTTGGTATTGAGCAGAGAATTCATGGCTGCTTCCTTGACGTTCGCTGTCTCGGCCATTCTCTGATCCTCCCAACGTTTCCTTTTCACTTCCTCAAAGCGATCCAAGGCTGACAGCGCTCCTTGGTATGTCCCTTGAATGCCGTCCTGCGCATTGAGCATAAACTCGTTCTCCAACCGAAAATCTGCCTCCGCTGGAAAAAGCTTCATGGCCCCGTAATCGAGCAGCTCATGCGGAAGTTTCTCCAGTTCTTCGAGATATTCCAAAACCTTGAGGACCGCAGCCGACTTGCCTCTTGCACCTACCGGAATCGTCTCTCCGGCTACTCCAGATGAAGCTTGGCTGCTGGAAGCTGGGAGCGACAGGGTATCGCGTATCTTCGAGTCCCCAAGCCGAGATCGAACCTGGCTGAGGTTGATATTCAACCGCTCGAGGAGATTGAAATAATTAAGCAGGGCGCTATCCATTCGATCAAAACATCGATTCCTGATCAGCTTGGCTAAAACAGGTTCTGTGGTGTCCCGAACCTCTGGTTGAGTAGAGGAAGCGCGAATCATTGTCGCCAACTCTCGACAACAGGTGCTTGAAAAACCATCCGCTTCAACCAAAAACTGTGTTAGAAACTCGTCCGTTAAAGAGGGTGGGGAGCCGGCCGGGCCCAGCGCTTCAATGGACGTCTGGAGCCTTCCTAAAAATTTATCGCAGGTTGAAATAAACGTCCCGCAGATCTTCCCGTAACCCTCCTGTGCAGAGCTTTTTTCTGAGGACTCTGAGGCTGTATCCGTCATAGCTGATTCGTTCTCTCGATACTATATTGATCCAGTCGAATGTTTGGCATCGCCTGGCTTCTCGGCTGTCTGGGCAAATTGATAGCGCGGCTTCGGAGGACTCAAGCGAAAATGCCGACCACGTTTTCGTATCAAACGTGCCGCATTCTTGGAGAAATTAAGTTCTTGTCAAGCGCTAAGGCAGTCAGCACCAATTCTCGTATGGAAGGTTGTGCCCCGGCTCTTTAGTCGGTGTTCACGTGGCGACCGGCTAAAGCGGCGCTCCATACGAGCGCAGATGAGAATTCATTCAATCGGCGACCCCCTTGCTTTCCGAGAAAAAAGCTACTCCTGCCTCCGTTCCTTTTCTGTTTTCAAGCGGAGCTGCCCGCACGCGGCATCTATGTCATGGCCTTTCTCTCGCCTTAAAGTGGCCGTCACTTTCGAATTCACCAAGGCGGCAGCAAATCGCTCCTGAACATCTTCGCTCGGCCGTTCCCAATCAAGCCCATCAACGTTGTTGTATGGAATCAAATTCACCTTTGCGTTTAACCGGTGAGCCAATTCCGCGAGCGGCTTCACTTGATCTAAACTGTCGTTCACGCCGGCGATCAAAATGTATTCCAGCGTTATCATTCGTCCTTTTTTGATCTGGTAGAACTCACAAGCGGACGTCAGTTCATGCAGCGGGTACTTCCGGTTGACCGGCATGATTCTGCTCCGCACCTCGTCGGTTGCGCCATGCAGAGAGATCGCGAGCCGGAACTGAAGCGGCTCATCCGCGAGCTTGCGAATTTGAGGAGCCAACCCGCTCGTCGAGATCGTCATTTTACGCGCTCCAATGCCCCCACCCCAGGGCGCGTTCAGAATCTCCAAGGCCCTCATCAAATTATCGTAATTAGCGAGAGGCTCACCCATTCCCATGATGACAAGGTTGTTTATTAAGCGTGGAAGAGTTGCGTGCGGGGAGCTGGAATCAGCGTGCGGAACAGTCGTGTCGGATTTTGACTGGGGATTTTGCCTCGTAGGATCTTCCGCAGCATGCCAGCGTTCGACCGCCATTACTTGCTCGATGATTTCCTCCACGCCAAGGTTTCGCTTCCAACCGTCCAGTCCGCTCGCGCAAAATTTACAACCATAAGCACACCCCACTTGCGTGGAAACACAAAGGGTGTGGCGATCGCTTGGTTCGCCGTATAAAGCGGGGCTGGCTGGTATCAAGACGCTTTCGATCAACGACTGGTCGCTCAGCTTCCAGAGAAATTTTTGCGTCGTGTCGCGAGATCCCTGTTTGCGGACTAACTCCAAAACGTGGTGAGAATAATGGTGCCGAAGTCGATCCCTTAATGCCTTGGGAAGATTGCTCATCGCATCCCAACTGGCAACGCGGTGGACATAGAGCCATTCCAACAACTGAGAGGCCCGATAAGCGGGTTGGTCCCAGGCTTGAAACTGGGACAGCAACTCTTCAAACGTCAGAGATTTAATATCGATGCTCACCGACATACCCTACCGTGCTTAGAATAACTATCCAGCTTTGCCCTCTATTCTGTTGAACAATACGGCCGTCCCAGTGATGCGGGACGTCCGCGCGGTGTTTAGAATGGAAGCGAATGGAGTGTGAGAACTACCGAGTCAAATAATATTTTTGAGTGTAATCCTGCACCATGCGCCAGGTGTTGTATTGGGGAACCAGGGTGATCATGGCTCTCCGGATCTTGGCAATCCAACGGCGAGGGATTCCCTGCGCATCACGAGCGTAGAAGCAAGGAATTACTTCCTCGGTGAGAACTCGATAAAGGTCCTCACTATCTAACCGATCCTGTTCCTCCACCGAATCGGGATGAGAATCCGCTCCAATCGCAAAGCCATTGGTGCCATCGTAACCTTCGCGCCACCATCCGTCGAGAATGCTCAGGTTCAAACAGCCGTGACAACCAGTTTTCTGCCCACTCGTGCCGGATGCTTCCAAGGGACGGCGCGGGTTGTTAAGCCAGACATCGCAGCCAGAAACCATTTGCCGGGCGACATGCACATCATAGTTGTCGATGAACACCAGGTAGCCCTTCAGCTCCGTATGTTTGCTGAGATGAATAATGTGTTGAATAAAGCGCTTGCCTTCGTCATCGCGTGGATGGGCCTTGCCGGCGTAAACAAACTGGACCGGACGTTGCCGATCAGCGACGAGCTTGGCGATATTCTCGAATTGCTGAAAGATGAGAGGCGCGCGCTTGTAGGTAGCAAAGCGTCGAGCAAAGCCAATCGTGAGGGCATCGGGATTCAACAACTGATCGAAAGCGATAAAGTCGCCCTGTGTCAGGCGCTGGCCTTGCAACAGGAGACGCCTACGGCTAAACTCGATCAACTCTCTCCGCAGCCTGAAACGCAGCGCCCAAATTTCTTCGTCGGAAATAAACTCCGGATCCGCCATTCGCGCCCAAAACTCGTGTGAGTTCACGTCGTTCTCCCAATCCGGTCCGAGTCTGCGTTTCCAGTGGCGGCGGACCGGGCCTTTCATCCAGCCCAAAAGATGAATTCCGTTGGTGATGTGCCCGATTGGAACTTGGTCCACCGATTTTCCGGGGAACAAAGACTGCCACATAGACCGGCTCACCTGCCCATGCAACTCGCTCACGCCGTTGGCGGCCCGCGAAAGTTTCAACGCCAGAACCGTCATGCAGAGAGGCTCCGTTTCGCTGCCCACCTCGACTTGGCCCAATGCCATCAGTTCCGGCAGAGTCAGCTTGAGGAGCCCTTGCATCTTAATGAGCGCGTAGCTCACCAAATCGCTGCTAAACCGGTCGTGCCCAGCTTCGACGGGCGTGTGCGTTGTAAAGATGCATTCCGCTTTGGTGCTGGCCGAGGCCTCCGCAAAAGATTTCCCCGAGGCGAGCTTTTCACGAATCAATTCCAAGGTGAGAAATGCAGCGTGCCCTTCGTTCATATGAAAGACCGAAGGCTGAACACCGAGCTCGCGCAGCAATCTGACCCCTCCGACGCCCAACAAGATTTCCTGCATGATCCGGGTGGTGCTGTCACCGCCGTAAACCCGCAGGGTCAAGTCTCGATACCGCTGCTCATTCTCGGGACGATTGCTATCCAGGAGATACACAGGACAACGTCCCACGTTCACTCGCCATGCTTGAAAATAGACCTGAGACATCGCGACCTCGACCACGCAGACCAAAGGCTCACCTTTCGCATCCAAGACAGGTTCGATCGGCAAATTGCGTGGATTAAGCAGCGTGTAAAGCTCAGTTTGCCAGTTGTCTGGGTTGATCGTTTGTTGAAAATAACCTTCCCGGTAAAATAGGCTGATCCCGACAAAGCCAAGATCCAAGTCACTCGCGGACTTCGCATGATCTCCGGCCAGGATGCCCAACCCGCCCGCCGCGATAGGCAGGGTTTCGTGGAAACCAAACTCTGCGCTAAAATAGGCGACCGGGCTTTTTTGCAATACCTGCGCGTTTTGGCGTCCCCAGGTGTTTCGGTCATTCAAATAAGCATCGAAGGCTCTTAGGACCTCCCGAACCCGTTCAGCGAAGTCGTGATCCTGCAAACGCACCCGCAATTCGTAATCGGACACCTCACGCAACACCGCCACAGCACTGTGGTAAAGGTTTTGCCAACACCGAGGTGAGAGTTCGTGAAAAATCTCCTGAGCCTCCTGATTCCACGTCCACCAGAGATTTCGTGCTAGCCGATGAATGCCTACGATGATCTCAGTAAGCTCGTTTGTGGAAAGAGGCGGTTTAGCCATAAATTGTTCGGAAGTACTGTTGCTTCAATAAATGAGGCGCAAAACTAATTAGAGTTCAGAGAAACAGCAAATAAAATCCGGGGCGACGCCCTGCCCAGTGCGCATCTCAGATTTTTGCAGAGGAATAAAGCGGAAGGTAGAAATCGATCCTGAGGCCGAGGGGCCGGAAGATCCAAGAAGGTCGGAATGGGGCCTTGGGCATCCGGCAAAATAGTCTAACTTTGAGCGGGACTCTTGGCTCCGG
>CAMAWP010000139.1 GCA_945861765.1 Akkermansia muciniphila
CTCGTTCGCTTCTCCTTCAATGGCGCCCAACCGAGCAGGGACTTTCCTCCCTCTCTGATTTCCAGCTCCACATGTTGGAACTGCTTAAACTTGCCCTCGGTCTTGAACTCAAGCTCCACCCAGACATGGTTGGTGCCGTTCGTCTTGAACCGCAGGTCCAGGCCCAATTCTTTTGCCTCCTTCTTGGAGACGAAGCCGATGGACCGCAGGGCGAAGCACGGACTGGGAGCGACGGCGAGCAGAAGGGCCAGGATTGCGATTTTGAACATTGTTTTCATCTGGTTATGACACTGAACACCGACATTTCTTAGAAACTGTCGGGCAACAGAGCCGCCTCACTCAAATTGAGCATCTCCTCCGCTGTGGTCCCGAAGGTGTCGTGGAGTTGTTTCCAATCGGCGAAGATGATCAAGAGAGCGGCGGCATTGATTTTCATGTTTAACGAGGATGTCGAAATCACGGAGTGGCAACGCGCTCGACTTTCACCGCGCCGTTGCCGCTGCCGCCTGCGGGAAGCGTGATGCGAATCTTGGGTGTGCCCGACGCCTCGAATTTCTCCTCCACCGACTTGCTGGTCTGGTTGGGTTTGCCGTCGGGGTTCACGGTGAAAATGACCGGCTTGTTCGTGGGGATTCCTTTCAGGCGGAAGCGACCCTGCGCGTCGCTCAACTCAATCGCCGCGTTGTGCCCCGGACGCTGCTCCTGCGTGGCGGCGGCGATCCAGTGCGGCGGCGCTGAACGCAGTGTTTCTGCGCGGCGAAATGGATAGCCTCCAAAATCGTGGTCAGTGCTACTTTTTCTTTCAAAGTTGCATTCACTGCGGCCGAGTACGATTGCTCAACGGTTCGCGGTTTCGTAATCAACAGCAGAAGCCTAAAACCGATGTGTTGGATACGCAAGCAAACCGACCAAGAAGAGGCGGCAGCCCGTGCATCCCGAAGTTGTTGATGACTTTTTGGACTGCGGCGGCAAGCGAAGTGCGACGCCGCTTTGGCGTAAGACCTGTCGAGCGCTCCACCAGAACCAGCGACCCTCGCGCGGCCCAAAGCGCCGTCGTCGCTGCGCGCTGCCGGCAGCAGTTCTGCCCATGAACCTGGGTGGGGTGAGAGTCCCCTCGAACCCTGACCTTTTCTGGCGATCGAGCATGTCAGGTCTCGACGGCTTCCGGCTCGGAGACTACAGCTCGGAGAGAGTCTCGCCCCACCGTTCAAGGGCGCAATGCGCGCACAAAGTTCGGGGTGTTCTCATTTTGGCTTCCGATCGCCTGAAGGCGGGACCCCGTGCGTTCGCCAGGTAGGTAGTCCCGGCTTCAGCCGGTTCTTGGTGTTATCTGCGGCCATACGGAGAATTGCCGCTCTGCCGGCGCAGTCCATATCCTTCAGATCGTTCATCCCCACCAGCAACTTCGGGATGCACCGGGCGGCAGCAGACGTCGCGTAACAGGGCTGAAGGTTTCTTTGAAGGCGTGGGCCGCAGTCTCCTCGCACACTCGTCGGCTGCCCCATCGGCCCACGCTAGGTAACGACCCCACCTCCTTGACGCCGTTTGGTAACGTTTCCTTTCGGGTTTCCCCAGAGGGAGACAGAGAGCGAACGGCACATTGGATTGCAAAAGACTTCAAACAGAGTTCGAGTTACTGTCAAATGGGGGCTGTTCGATGAACCTTTCCGAATATCAGAATGAACTTCGACAGCTCACTTTTGGAAAACGGCTGCCGACGGCCGTTTACGTTTACCGGGAGGCAGGTTCCGATTACGGGCCGGAATTGAATCAGGTGGTGGCCAAACTCGCGGTGCGTCACGAGCTCGGAGACCGGTTCAACGTCATCAAATTTCGGACGGATGAACTGAAGGTATCGTTCCTGAGTTCTCAATGAGGACTCGGGCTCGGCGGGTGCCCCTCGAAGGCCAATGGGCCTGACGCTTTTTGTGCGGTAATCAGCCCACTTCGCCTTGTCCTTGCGCTTCACGATGGGGAAGGTGGTTCTCTTATTCACTGGGGGGGAGGCGCGGAGGAGGAGCGCTCAAGGGGAATTCGGCGCGAGAGGCGGCGAATCAATTCCCATCTCCAGTCGGCAATGAAATCAGCTATGTTCTGTCGTGGCGGTACTTTGCGCGCAGACCAGGCGGGGAGACTGTCTTCCGTCTCGAACAAGAATTCGATCGCACTTTCCAACTGCTCCGCTTGGTACTCATCGAGCTCAACTGGCCCGATGATGGCCGCTAGCCATTCCTCACCCGAGTCGCCCCATGCAGCCTCAAAGAGCGATTCCCGAACGTCCCATAACTCATCTGCGAGCCACGAATATCCGTCGTTCGGAACGGAATCCAACAAGCGATCCGGTAGCGTTAGTTCCCCGGAGAGCTCCTTCGCGAGCAGTTCCTGATGGTTGCTCCAGGCAGCGGAAAAGCAGGAGTAGCGTGCGAGCGCCGCAAGCGCGCCTGAGAGCAGTAACCGGTTTTGCTCTTCCGGCGGGAGCAGGGCGTTGATCTGTTCAAGCGTGGTCATGGCTTCAGGGCGGCGTTCATCCTCGATTCCTCAGTAGACGACTTGCGGGTGGCCAATCAAATCGAGAGCGCCTTGATCAAGGCGTCGCGCGCGTCGAGGTAGAAATGAACGGTGATCTTGGCGGCGAGGTCGTCCGGCAAGTCGTTCAACTGCCGGCGGCTGCTGATGGGTATGAGGATGCTGCCCGCACCCTTCTCGATGGCAATCTCGACCACGGATACCGGATTGTACACGGTTTCGATCGAGCCTCCGAGATTGAGGCCGCCGATGACGGCCAAGCCTCCCTTTAAGTTTTTTTGCAATAACGAAGAGCAAAGCGCGAGCAACACCGCGACGCCGACGGCGGATCCGCTTTTGGAACTGTCGAAGGCGCGCAATTGCACGGAAAACTCGTGCTCGCGAGGATCGCGATCGCCGACTAATTCCTTGGCGCGGACATAAAGGTTCTGTTCCGCATAGCGGACGCTTTCCTTGAACGCCGGCGGCGCGGGTTGGTTCAGGATCTTCACCCCACTGCCCGGGCCTTCCGTGATGTCCACGCGATACAGCCCTGGATTCTCATCCCCGCCGCCGGGTGAAATCACCCAGACCTGTCCGGGCGGCAACGGGTCACTGCCGATGCTGTCCTCGCTGTAAAGCTCGGGAGTGGAAACAAACTTCTCCACACCGTCATCACCGAGAGCGTAGCTGAACTGGGTATTGCGGAACTCGGCGGACCCGATGCGCTTTTGCTGCTCCTTGACCCGCCGGCGGCATTCCAAGGCAAGCCGCAACGCCCATTCGAGCAATTCGTCTGAAACCGGAATCTCAGGATTTGGCGACATCAATTTGATGAGGCCGCTGACGGTCTTCTGCACCCCGGTGGTATCGCGCCCGCTGAGGGCGCCACCCAAGTGAATGCGACCCTGAAAAACGTTCTGCCGGCTTTGCCGCCGGAGTTGATTCCAGCACTCCGAGAGGAAGTCGCTGACAAGGCCAAAATGATCGGTCAGCAGTTCTCGGCTGACTTTGGGGATGTCCCAACCGGGCAGATAGGCGTGGATGCGGTCCATGAAGGCGGTGTCATTCCGCATTTCGGGGGGCATCGGCCCGAAGAGGTGGCCGATGCGCTGCTGGTGCTGCACGTCCACATCGAAGTTACCGACCAGGATGATGCCGCCATCGGCGCGGATGCTCTCCTTGCCCCGGCTGAACTCGCCGGACTCCATGTAGCCCTTCATGATGTTGACGCCATCCTTCTGGTCGAAGGAGATACCTGAAATCTCGTCGAAGCAGACCACGTCATACTGGCAGACGAGGCCGCGCTGACCACTGGCGTTGTTGACGAACATGCGCGCAACGGTGGCTTTGCCGCCGGAGATTAAGTGGGCGTATGGAGAAATCTGCTGGAACAAATGGCTCTTCCCGGTGCCGCGCGGGCCGAGTTCGACCATGTTGTAGTTGCGCTCCACGAACGGGACCATGCGCAGGAGCACCATGTCGCGTGCGCGCGGGGTCAGTTTCTCCGGTTCGAGGCCGACGCTGCGGATGAGAAAATCCTTCCACTCTTCGGTGGCAAAGGGCTCTCGGCCACCGTAGAGCGCGGGCAGGACTTCGCGTTTGGATAATTGGATCTCTCGCAACGACTCGATGCCGAAGGGTCGCCCGTGCTTTTCCTGGGCGATGGTCGGGTCGTAAGCGATTTCCAATTCGGCATAAAACCCGCCAGTCAACATGCGCTCGTTGGCATGGACGAGTTGGGGGGCAATGCGAACATCCTTCAATTGCAGACTCGGCAATGTGGCAAGAAAGGAATCGGTCGCGGCATCGAGGCGGGCGGTGATGATGTCGATCAGTTTGACGTGGCCTTTCTCCTTGGCGCGCGCCTTGAAAAGTTCGTGCTCACCGGCGCGGACCGTCTTCTCGCCCAACTGCCGCTCGACAATTTTCAGGCCCTCGGCGATTTCCTCCTCGTCCACCGAGGCGCAATAGCGGCCCAGAAGAAATTCCGCCACATAGGTGGGGACGGGATACTGGCCCTTGAACTTGCGCACAAGGTCCTTGCGCACCACGTAGCCTTCAAAGGCCTTGGTCGCTATCGTATCAACAGGGTCGAGTTGAGTCATAATTTCATTCTCCAAGTTTGGTGGGCAGCGAATCAATTACCTGCCCGGCTGCATCCAGCAAAACGATTTCGGCGCTGCGCCCGGTGTCGGCGTCGTTTTCGAGGAAAACCGTCACCTTGCCCTCGGGCGTCGTCTCGCGGGCCTGATGGTCCGCTAACAGCGAGGAGGCAGGCTCCGAACGGCGGACCCGGACATCCACGCGGGCACCAGAACAATCCCCACCAACAGTCACGCGGCATTTCGCACTCGTCCATTTCACTTCCACCAAGTGGGCTGCGGCACTGCGGGGACGGGTGGCAATAACTCGCAAACGCGGGATCACCATTTCCTGCAAGGACACCCCGCCGTGGGAATATTCCATGGAGGCGCGGAAACAGCCCACGCCGGGCGGCGTGGCGATGGTTACGTCCGGATTCCAGTGCCAGGGGAAAGTCGGCACAGCGGTTTGTGCGGTCGCCTTGAGGGCGGCGCATCGTCCCCAGCGGTGCTCGGCGAGGAAAGATTTGAGTTCGACCTTGGGCAGACCGCCAGGCACCAATAACCAGCCGTGGTCGGTAACCACCATGACCTCGGACCAGCCGGCCTGGAGCAAGGAGGCGATCCGGCTCGTGAGGTCGCGCAGTTCGGTGGCCACGGCACGCGCCAGTTTCCAACCTTCGTTGTGGCCGCGTTTGTCGAGCGCGCCACCTTCTGTCCAGGCGGAGCCGGCGGGGTCGCCGATTTCCTCCGGCCCGAGGCATTGCCATCCGCGCTCCTGCAAGACGAACACAAAGCGATCCTGCGTCAGGCGTTGGCCGGATGAAACGAGGTTGGGAGCGAACTCGTCGCTGGCCTCGCCGCCCTTCAGGTTGCCTGCGAGCGGCGAGGCGGCGGGCTTAGCGGTGGCGGTCACGGTGGGGATGGCTGACCATTCCCAGTCTGGCGTGGCGTCCAGACCGACAGCCGTCAAGTGCTGCGCCAACTGCTGGCCGACATCCAGGCGCAGTCCATCCGCGAACAGCACCACGCGCCCGGGCGCGGGCTCAATGGGGCCGGACCGTCGGAGGACGGATGGGCCGTGATCGCGAATGAGTTGCTGCAGGTGGCGCGAGGTGGTTTCGAGCCAGGGCAAGTAAACCGCGCGAACCGCAGCCAACACGGAGGTGTGCTGCTCATTGGTTTCGCAAGCGGCCAAAGTGGCGAGAGCGGCGGCATCGACCCGCCAACCTTCGCTGGCGTAGAATTCTCCAAAAGCTTCCGGGGTCGGTGCGCCCGGTGAGATCTGGCACAGTTTGGCGAGTTGGGCCAGCGGTTCCAGCGCGGTGGCTAGCGGGCTAAGCCCAAGCTTTTGCCACGGGTAACGCCGCCTCGCTCCATGTTGCATCTCCAGTTCAGCAATTCGACGGGTGACCTCATCCGACGGGCGATCCTCCAGCGCCATCGCAGCCGATTGGAGTTGCCGCTCGTCCCGTTCGTTCAGGTGCGGCCAGACTTCGGCCGAATCGAACATCGTGGGGCTCTTGGGAGCGGCGCGCTTCAGCCAATCCACGATGCCGGGGTAATTGGTCGGCGACTCCGCGAAGCGCTGCCAAGCTTCGTTCCAATGATTGCCGCGATCGGCCAGCATTTGAGCGGCCTTGAGCGGGCCGTCCTTCTCTGGGTCGAACCGGAAGTCCGCCT
This sequence comes from Akkermansia muciniphila, assembly GCA_945861765.1. Taxonomy (GTDB): domain Bacteria; phylum Verrucomicrobiota; class Verrucomicrobiia; order Limisphaerales; family SIBE01; genus SIBE01. The sequence goes on from CAMAWP010000139.1 coordinate 6,273, forward strand.
TGCACTGTTGGCGAAAGGCATTCCACTCGGCGGCTGAACGACGTTGCTGGAAAGCCGTGGCGTCGTTCAACCAGCGCAGGACGAGGCCGTTGGCATCCGGAGCGATCAGCTCATTGAAGAACTCCGCGTTAAGAAGTCGGCCATGCAAGTGGGCGAGGGGTTCATCGACCAGCGCGGGCAACGCACCGGCCAACGCGTCGAGCGTCGCCTGATCGCGGGCCACGTCGAAGCCGAGGCCACCGTGTTTGGAAACCAGAAAAGCGTAGGGCGTCCATTCCTTGCCGTTGACGTGCAGCCAGAGCGTGCCACGGAATTGCAGTTCCACCAGCGCCGCGAGGTCCGGCGGACAATCCTCCACGGCGCGCAACTGCTCCCGGCTGATGCCGGGCAGGTAAAAGATGGGGACGATTCCAGTGGCAGGAGCCACATCGAGGGACCGCGCCTCGAGACAGCGCAACCACAGTGCCGGACCGGTGCGCTGTTCCGGCGCGTAGTTGCCAAGGATGAACAATTCCGGCGTGATCGACCGCAACGGTGTGACGACGCACTCCCACATGCGTTCGGGATCAGCCCATAGCACAGCACACGGGGCGACCTGGTCGCCGGAGGCGTATGCTTGCGCCGCCGTCCGGAGCGCCGTCACCACGCGTTGTCCAAGGGTTTCACTCATACAGCTGTCTCGGTCCTGAGGCGATGAAGTTTGAACTGATCCTCTCCAAGAGTCTGCCTGCATAGTTCAACAAGATGTTCGTGATGGGTAAATAGGAATATCTGGGTCCGCTTGGCCAGACCGGCGAACTGCGGAAGGATCGCCCTCGTTCGCTCATTGTCGAATGTGATCAGCAGGTCATCGAGAATGAGGGGCATCGGCTCGTGAACCTCGAGGTATCGATCAAGCGCGGCTAGTCGGAGGGCCAGAAAAAGTTGATCGCGAGTCCCGTCGCTCATCCCTTCGATTGAGACTGGCTTCTCATCCTGTCGCAATCCCACTAGCACAGGAACGTCGGCGGCGCTGAAGTCTGCACCAAGTCCGCTAAAGTTTCCCCGGGTGATGCTTTGAAATACGCGTCCGGATTTTTCCAGCAGCGGGCCTTGATTCTCTTTCCGAAATCGTTCGATTTGCGTCTGTAGGAAATGCGTCGCCAATCTCAGACGAACAAACCGGGCGGCGTCCTCCTTCAATGCCGCGGCGCAAGACTTCGCCTGCTGCAAATAATCTGCCGCTGCGTCGCCAGCTTTTTCCAACTCCTGCCTTTGCCTCTTCAATTCCGACAAAGTATCGCGGACCACATGAAGCGCCGATTGCCTCTCTTGCTTGTCGCTCTCGATTTGGGTTTTTCTTTGGGGAAATCCGTCGGCATTTTCGGCGCAAACCCTGGGGATGAACTCGTCCACAGATTGGCCGCGAGCCAGGCCGCTTAGCGTGTCGCGGAACGTCGCGATTTGCGCATGCGCCTGGCCCCATAACTCAAGGTTGGCCAAGAGCGGCTCCAATTCCTCCGCAGCATTCAGCTTCGCCACGCGAACCAATTCTTCCAATGCTTGCGACGCTTGACTGGCAGCTTGTTGCCTCTCCTCCAGTTCGCTGATCGCTATGTTGACCTGCTCGGCCAATTGGTTGTGCCGAGACTGAGCATCACGCGCGGCAACCAACTCTTTCCATAGCGCGGCCGCCTGCGATTCGGTCGTACCTCCCTTGATACAGAGTGCTTCGGCCTTCGCAGCGACTTCCAGTTCGAATGCGCGCACCTGTTGGGAAAGCGTCTCTCTTTCGGCGGACAGCTCACTCCAGGAGTCAAAGGTGGAGAGTAGCTCCTTCCGTTCCTGAAGCAGCTCTAGACCGGACTGGGGAGAAATCCCGTCGGGCAAGGCAACCACCTTACACTGCGACTTCCATTCGATTGTCGCCGCTTTGACCAATTGCGCAAGGCGGGCACGATCCTGCTCCACCGTTTCGAGTTGCCTCTTCAGCCCCTGAATCTGGTCCGCCGCTTCTTCTCGCCGACCTGCTGCCTGCTCCCCCTTTTGAACCAGCCGTTTCGCTTCCTCGAACAACAGGGAAAAACCTTTCGCTTCGGGCTCGGAGAGCACGGCCGCAAGCTGTTGGTTGGCCTGTTGAACCTGCTCCGTCTTCTGTTGAAACACTTCCTCCGCAGTCCGAAGTTTGCCGAGAATCTCTTTGAACTCACTCCAGGATTCCCGCCATTCCTCCATTTCATCGGGCGTTCTAGGAGTCACCCCGCTGGGCTTCCAGGCTTCTACCCAGGCGGCTTGGCACTTCTTCAGAGCGGCTTGGAGTTCCTTGATTTTCGTCTCTGCCTCCTGGTTCTGGTTTTCGGATTTAGAAATCTGAAATCGTTTCTCCTCGGCTTGCTCAACCGCTTGAGCCTGCTTCCTTAAATCATCCGCAATCTCGTCCGCTTTCACCATCGACTTCGGAAAGGCTTCCTCCAACGCCACATTCGGAACCAATTCTTCTTTCGTCCCCTCGCCTTTCCACTCTGCCAGGACGAGGCTCCAGCCGTGATCGCGATGTTGCCGAGCAGCGCGCAGAGCATCTTCCGAGGGCAATGTCCCAAGCCGCGTCTTCCGCGCAAGTTCGGCCTGCATGTTTTCGATTCGCTTCTTACCCTCAAGGATCTTGGCCTCCTCGGCTTTGATTTCACGGTGGAACCCGTCCATTTCTTCGCGGACGCGGCGAATCGTGGCGTTGCTGGGCAGAGCAATATTTGCGGTCGTGTCAAAATCCTTCGGCGCACCGGGCAAACGGGCGTGACTAGCCGTGGCCTCGCGAGTCAGTCGTTTAACTTCGGACTGAGCCGCAGTCAATGTCCGGGCCGCCTCAGTTGCTCCTGCTGAAGCGGCCAACGCGTCCCGAAGGGGGTTCAGGTCTGTTTGCGGCAGAGACTCCAATTGCTTTTCCCGGGTTTGGATCTGCGTTGCGAGCTCCTCGGCTTTGGTAGCGTTATTCTCCTGCCGTTCCAATGCCTCTTCTAGTTCCTTGGCCGCCGCCCCGCACGCAAGCCGGGCCGGACTACTCAGGCGAAGTGTTCCGATAGATGCGAGTTCTCCCTTCAGTTCCAAATTCTGCATGCCCGCGCGCAAAGCGGGCTCGACCCCGGCCAGCTTGGTTTCCCGCTCCGATAAGGACTTCTTTCGGTCGCGATAGCCTCCCAAATCCTGATGCAACCGATCCACGGAGTCACCTTCTGCCAGGATGGTGGGGGATGTCTTGCACTCAGCCAGTTGCTTTTGCAGCGTGGCAATCTGAGCTACCAGCCGTTGGACTTCCTCTTGCGTCTGGGCGACTCGAGTGCGGGCGGCGCGCGCCCGCATGACGAAGTCACTCGATACTTCCGGCAACGCCGGGAGTTCGCTGAGCTTGCGAGTTTGCTCGCTCAGGCGACCGACTGCGGGCAGCGCATCTTCGCAACGGGAGACCCATTCCAATTCTCGATTCAGTTCTCCCAGGTCATTCTCCAGCTTCTTCCTAGTCTCCTCTGCTACTTCGAGATCCTTTTCGATTTTCTCCCACTTCTCCGGATTAACCACCGCCTCACGGCTTTGGCGAAGGAGGTCCTTGTGGCGAGTGGCGGTCGGCCGGATCGACACGTTGGTCGTGGCGCGACCTTTGAAAAGACTCTCGGTCTCCTCCGTCAGCGCCGCCAGCACCTTTTGGATGGGCGTACCGCCCAGGCTTGCAGAAAAGAGCGCGTTGCCGATCTCTCCTTCGCCGCTCAAGAGTTGTTGCGCGCCTTCCCGAAGTTCATGGCCGCCCAAGCCAAACATCGTGGAGAAGTAAAATTGATCCACATTGCCAAGAAACGGTGTCAGTGCCGCGTCAGGTAACGGGTTGCCGTCCGCACCCAGCAGCGTATTCTTGTTCCCTTTGCGCCGCTGGAAAACGAGTCGTTCGCCCGCCCGGTTGCGGATCTCGCCCCGGATTCGCAGGTTCTTGTGGTCATGCAGGAAATTGTCCATTGACTGGCCGGGGATGCCGAACAGCAAATCTCGGATCGCCCTGAGGAGAGAGCTTTTTCCCGCTTCGTTCTCTCCGTAGATGACGTGGAGATCGCTGGCCTGGACCGGGAAAGCAAGATCCAGATCCGTAAAAGGTCCGAATGCTGGGATGTGTAACCGCTCAAACCTCATGTCGCGTGGCCTCCTTTTGTGCCCAGCGCATCCAGAATGATAGACCTTACATCCCCCAGAAGAGCTGTGCGCCGATCTTCAGCAAGGTCCGCCTCCACTTCGGTTCGAACTTCGGGCGGCAGGACATCGAGCATCTCGCCAATCTCGGGCGGCAGGGTTTTCAGGTCTTCCTGCGCCTGATCGAGGGTTTCCAAAACAATCTTCGTGAGGGCATCACGTTCCGCCAATTGGGCGAGATCATACACAGGGGTCGTAGTCACCTTGATCCGTTCGATCCACAAAGCCTCCTCGCCATGATCCTGGGCGCGGGCCGTCAATTCGGCCCGCCAACGGTGCGGATCGCGGTGTAGCGAACCGTGCAGCGCCGTGGCACCTTTCCAGACAATTCGGGCTGCCACCAACCGCCCCTCGCCTTCTGTTACGGCCTGGCCCATCGCTTCACTGGCGCGTCGGAGCGCCTCGAATTCCTCTTCCACACCGGCGAGATCGATCTCCAGCACCTGCCAACGGACGACATCCAGCGAGTGCCAATCCACGCTCTCAACTTCCAGGAAATCATTTACTGTCACCAACCGGCAACCGCGAGGCCCGGCTTCCCGGGCGTGCCGACCCTGGCAATTCCCGGCAAACACAATCCAAGGATCCTTGCTAATGATCTCCGGCTGGTGGATGTGGCCAAGAGCCCAATAGCCGTAGCCCTTGTTACGTAAGTCCTGTTCGGAACATGGCGCGTAAGTGTCGTGTCCCGGGCGCCCGGTCAGGCTGGTGTGTAACAATCCAACGTTGAACCGACCCGCCACAGCCGCAGGATACTCGTTCGCCAGATTCTCCGGCACCTCCCGGTTTGGGAAGCCACGCCCGTGAATCACCACCGGATGTCCCGGCACCTCCAAGGACTCGGTCGTCCGAGTCGAAAAGACATGCACGTTTTCTGGCAGGCTCAATTTCCTGGAGATTACGGACGCCGCATCATGATTTCCCGCGATCAGGTAAACAGGAATTCCCTTGGCCTGGAGCCGGACCATCTGCCCCCGGAAGAACAGGCCGGTGCTGTAGTCTTTCCAATCGCCATCGTAGAGATCGCCGGCGATCACCACAAAATCAACATCCTCCTCGATGGCGAGGTTCACCAGATTCTCAAAGGCCCGTCGCGTCGCGCCCCGGAGCACTCCCACCGGTGCGCCCTCGTGCGCTTCCAGTCCCTGAAGCGGGCTGTCCAAGTGCGGGTCGGCGGCGTGGATGAAGCGTGTCATGGTGCGCGAGGGTCAGGTTGTTGGAAGTTGAAAGTATGTTTGGATGGCATTGCGCAAGGCGTCGGCTCGGAGACCTGTTCCGAGGCTTCCCTTCAGAGACGAGAGAATGGCCGGCCAGTCGGCGGAGTCCGCGGGGAATGCCTGTAGAAATTCGGCCAGATCCCCGACGATGCGTTCTGCTAGTCGCGGCCCCGGCTCGCCGGGGAGCGTGGCGGCCAGACGAAAGACGTCGTTGCGGTGCTTCGTGATGTTTTTGGAGTCCACGATTTCGCTTGCAGCCTGCCGCCGCGAGAGGTCCAGCCACGCACGCGACTTGAGCGGGATCAGCGCCGTGGCGTTGGCCACGCGCAGACCATCCCGGACGTCATGCTGGCTTTGGATTAGCCGATAATAATCCTCGTCCAGCAGAACGGCCGAGAGGCTGTGGTGATCTGGCTCGACCCGGACGGGGATGATTTCCTGTGCAGCCGCCAGCTCCAAGCCTTCAGGACTCCGACTGAACAGCTCCAGCATGAACGGATAGTCTGCCCTGTCCGGTTTGGAGAAGCGGTAAAGTATGAGTAATCCTCCGCTCCGCTCGCGAATCTCATATCCACCCTCCGCCACAAACGCCCGCAGGGCGGCGACGAATCTTTGGTCGAGCACCTCGATCATCAGCACGATGTCCAAATCTTTTGTGGCCCGGAACGTCAATCCATGGGCCGTGAACCACTCATCGCAGGCCGCGCCGCCAATCAGTGTGAAGGCGCCTTCAAACTGGCGGAATCGGTCCCGAAAGATGTCAAGTCCCGTTACCATTTTATCTGGCCGATCAGGTTGGCGAGCTGCTGTTGGATGCGTTCATCCAATGAGTCGCGCAAGCTCAAGTAGAGGGAAAGCGGATCCACTCTCCGCGCAGCACCCAGCAAGTTTGGGTCATAATTCCAGATCTCCATGCGCACGTTGGCCTCTTCCGGCCCCTTGCAGCCGTGAAAAGTCCCCTTTTCGAGGCTGGCCTGATTGGCACCGCTGGACAGCGCAAAGGTCGGCATGGGGTCGTCGGAGATCGCGGTTAGCTGGCTCAATGCAGTCAGGCCGGCCATGAGGGCTGGCGGCCCCGGCTTTTTCCATTGCAGCCAGTGCGGCTTCCGGACCGGCGAGGCGAGGTAAGGCTGGGCTTGCTCCCACAGTTGCTTGCCGCCGGCCGGGAAGTGCAGCGTGATGGAACGTCCTTGTCGCATGGACTGGCTCAACTCCGCCGCCTCCAGTTCCGCTTTGACCTTGGTCAGCATGATGGGCGAACAGCCGATTTTGTGCGCGATGTCCTTCAGCGGAAGACTCTCCAGCGATTCGCGCTGGAGGTGGTAGAGCACCAGGCACTGGGCGGTGGGTGTGAGCCGTTTTCCCTTACCCGGTTTGGGGGCGGAAATGCGCTCGCGCAAATTCATGACGGCGGTGGGCAAATACAACTGACTGCCCGGCACCACGAAGGGAATGCCCAAGCGCACCATGCGATTGCGCGCATAGGATGGCAGATGGCCCAGGACCAGCACCGCCGGTTCGCCCAGTTGGGAACGAAGGGCACCTGCCAGCTTTTCGTATTCCCCGGGCGTCCCGGGCTCCCAGGTGTCGTCCTCCACGGCGAACAGAAACCGCCGACCACCAAACGGCGCGGCATAAAGCCGGAACCGCTCGCGCAAGAACAGCGGCAGGCGCGACACCTTCTCCTCTGCCAACACTCCCGGCACGTCGGCAAAGTTCGCCAGGTAGTTCGATAGACGTTTTTGGAGCGGCAACATGACGATACACTATGATTTAATGCTACACATTGCAAGTGTAGTGTGCTCTCTGCGAGTAGCCTTGTGCGTGATTAATCAAGCAAACGGTATAAATGTGCGGCCACGGTCATGCCAGCCGACGACGCAGCGCACCATGCACTTGTTCTCAAGCTGACCGTGGAGGCTAGGCGAGGAGGTGGTCATGTTTCCGGTGATTCCTTCGCGTAGGCTACCGCCTTGGCGATCGTATCCCGGATGATTGAATTCGCCCCATCGAGATTGAACTGCTGCAAGACTGGAATCCAAGAAAGGATTTTGTCCTTCTGCTGGCCGGCATGATAGGAAGCGAGAAGGCTAGCGATCATTTTCATCATACCATCGAGCTGCAATGGGTTGGGCGTGGAGCCGTATGCAAGACCAACCCCTATTTCGCGAGGGGGCGCATTGGAGCGAATGATCAGAGGCCACTCGAAATAGCCCAGGCCGAGGCGAGCCAGAACGATGTTCTGCTGGTCTAGGCGCAGGTATATTTCCAAGAGCCCCTTGATTTCCTCCCGCTTCTGCTCGTCGTCGGATTCTGCGATCTTGATCTTCACAATCGGCTGGCCAATGGGAAGTTTCCATCGTTCCGCAGGCATGCCGGGCGCTGCTTCAAGTCGGTCAGTCGTGCCGTCTCCCAAATGGCCTTCACCCGCCGGCAGATTCGGGACGAGTTCGATTTGGCGGGGAATGATCCCACCCTTCCAGAGCCCGACAAAGTAGCGCGAGGCCGTGGAGTAGAGGTCCAGCCGTTGTTCGTCAATATCGACAACGCCAATGAGAAACGGACTCTCCAGAGCGCAGAACTGCTCAATCTCATGCCTCCGCCACGCGCCACCCTTGGTCACGCCACCAATCGTAATCGGATCGTAGGAGCTCTTGATCTGAATATTGAAGGCCAAATAGGGGCGGAGGTTTTCGTCAACTTTTCTCAGCAGGCTGCAATGGAAATCGTTCCCCACGTCTTCCTGCCGGGGCACCGGCACGCATACAGAAAACGCTGACAGTATGTACTGGGCGAGGTACTCAGCGCGATCGCCTTTGCGGAATCGTTCGTAGCGTTGCGAATACATTAGCGTCTTCCTTTGTGGGTTCGGGCTTGTGCTGCTCCATTTGTCCCAAGAGCAGGGGATTCCAGCGTGGCATTCACACCGCAAGCCACGGTCTGCCGGGCGGACAAGATCAATTCGCGCAGATCCGCAACCAAGGCCGCTGGATTCGGCGTGGCCGGTGCGACTGCGCTCGCGGCTGCTTTTTTAAGTTTCATGTCAGTCAGCTTTCAAAATTGTGCCAACGCCTCGGCCAAATGTTTCGCGACAGTTTCATCATTATTCCGCCCGACAGGCTACGGCTGGAGTCAAGGCCACGATGGTGTCGATAGCATTCGTGTTGGGCGGAGCGAGGTGATTGGTTCGGATCTTCTCAACATTTAGGTAGCCCTCCGCTTGCTCACCCCACTCGCTCGTGCCTTTCCTTTTGTATAAATAAAAACGGCCTCCATCAGTCAACAACACCGTCCGGCAATGGGTCAGTTTCAAATTGCTCACGTAATCGAATGCTTGCTCGCGAACATCTTGGAGACCGTGATGACGGGCTTTCGCCTCACATACCATCACGCAATGCCGCTCGGTGGTCGGCGTTTTCCAAAACGCGGCGAGATCAATCTTTCGCCATTCGATTCCCAGCAACTGCTCCGACCAGCCGAGTGCAAGCAACAATGGAAGAACAATATGTGCCACCACTTCATGCTCGGTGGGCCTGCTTGATTCCCCGCCGGATTCTTGGTACCAACTGAGTAAGCGACGTTGCCTCTCGATCGCACGAATGACTTTCTCCACCGCGTCATTGGCCAGGCCACGAGTAAATAGCTGCTGCCCCACCTCATCCAGCGTGAGCGGTGCGGGTAGCGGCTCTGGCAACGGCTTCAGCGACCGCTCCTTGATACGCGCAAACAATGGCTGCAAAGGCGCCAAAATGCTCTCATCGTTGACTCTTGTGAAAGTGGGGATTTGTTTCCGCGTTCCGAATAGCGGGCCGTTTGCTTGAAGTCGCTCAATTTCTCCGCTCAACTGCTCTTGCCATATTACTCGACGAACGTGATGGAGTCCCCATCCATAAACGTCGTCGAAGGCCTCATTCCATTCATACCCAGCCTCCTCAACCACTCCAATCCCCACAACCTTCAGTCCAGTTCGCATCAACACAATTTCTCCCGGCTGAACGTTGTCATGGAAACTGGCGATGTTGGCGATAATTCCGCTATTCGCCCACCCATTCTTGACCACGTTCTGATAAATCGCACGATCGTATGCGCCAAAGTCACCGGGACCGAGAAACATGACATCGTGCTTTAGGAAAAGGTCGGAGTAAAAACGCCCGGCCTGGCCCGCCGCCATTTGCCAAACTTGTGGGTTAACGCTCATGGTTGTGTCCTCCCCTTCTTCTTAAACTCCCCCGTGTAATGGCAGTCGTTCCAACGGTCGCCGGTGAACTCGCGGCCGCCGGCGAAATCCTGCCTCTCCTCGTCCCAGCCCCAGAACCACGGATACTCCGCCTTGTCGCGCTGCGGCTCTTTGCCGCGGTCCTTGTCCCACTTGATTTTGACGCGCTTGCGGAGGATGTCCGCCGTGGCAAAGGGACGGATGTTCATTCGCACGCCGTCGTTGAGATCGGGATGCCAGCCAATAGCTTGCTGCGAGAGCGGCTTCCAGCGGACGAAGATGTCGTAGGGTGGCTCGCCTTCGAGGATGAGTTTGAGTGTGGCCTGCAATTGTTTCGCGGCTTGCAGCTTGGCGTCGCTGCCGGCTTCCTCGGCGGCGACGGCGGCTTGCTGGCGGCGAATCCAATCGCCGAGGTAGGCGAAGGTGAGCTTCTCCAGATTGGCGTGGGTGAGCTTGTGATAATTCACCAGCGCGCTGAAACCGTTCTTGAGACCGTCCCAGACGTGCCAGATGAAGGG
>CAMAWP010000140.1 GCA_945861765.1 Akkermansia muciniphila
CACGACCACTCTCATCCGCACGAGCATGAGGAGAATCGGGATTTTGCTGAGATTAAGGATCTGATTCTCAAGAGCACATTGTCCGATTGGGTCAAGCAAAGAGCGGTAAGTGTCTTTCAACGTATTGCCGTGGCAGAGGGCAAAATCCATGGGCATCCGCCGGAGGAAGTCCATTTCCATGAGGTTGGCGCAGTGGATTCGATTGTCGATATCGTGGGTGCTTGCGTTGCCTTGGAGATGTTGGGAAAGCCTCGAGTGCTGTCGGCTTCGGTAGTGGAAGGCACAGGCTGGGTGAACTGCGCGCACGGGCGTTTTCCGGTCCCAACGACAGCGACTCTGGAGATTCTAGGGGCGCGCGGCATTCCCATCACGCAATGCGAGGAGCCGCACGAGCTGGTGACGCCAACCGGCGCAGCGTTGCTGGCGGAATTTGTGGAAAGTTTTGGCCCGATGCAAGGATTGCTGGCAACAAAGGTAGGTTACGGTCTTGGCACTCGGGATAACAAAACGCGGCCCAATATCCTTCGAGCTATTCTCAGCGAATTGACTCCAGCAAGCGCGTCCACACCATCGGAAAAATCACCTTCTCGCAACGATTGGGAAACGGACAACATCACGGTTTTGGAAACGAACCTGGATGATAGCCCAGCGGAGATCCTCGGTCACTTTGTTGAAACGGCCTTGGATGAGGGCGCGTTGGATGTGTTTCATACACCAATCCAAATGAAGAAGAACCGCCCTGGCGTGATGTTGACTATTTTGTGCGCGTCGTCTGACGCAGACAAATTTACGGAGCTGATGCTGCGGGAGACGAGCGCGTTTGGAGTTCGGCGCTATGCCGCCGACCGACGAAAATTGCGGCGCGAATTGGCGACGGTCAAAACGCCTTATGGAGAAGTGACCGTGAAACTCGGCAAACTGAATGGCAAAGTGCTGCACGCCACACCGGAATTCGAATCCTGCAAGAAACTGGCTGCTGGAGCCAAGGTGCCACTGAAACAGGTTTACGAGGCAGTCAACCGAGTGCTGCCCACATGAACCATTGAGCAATCTCCGCGAGGTGAACACCTAGAATGATGTCCCGATCAACTCGGTTCGAGTTTGTTTGGTAACAGAATCGTGACAGACTACATTTACAACATCGTTGAAAATATATGATCGATCCAGAATTGCTCAAAATAATGTGCTGCCCCGAAACTCACCAGAGCATCTCGCTCGCTGAGCCATCAATTGTCGCGAAGCTGAATGAGCAAATCACCACCGGACAAGTGCGGAATCGGGGCGGCAAGGTTATTCAGGAAAAAATTGAAGGCGGGCTTGTCCGCGAGGATAACAAGTATGTTTATCCCATTCGCCAGGATATTCCCATCATGCTCATCGATGAAGCCCTTCCGGTTCCCGCCTGATCAATTTCCGAATTCAGAGCCGCCGATAAAGACGCGCTGGACTTTTAGGTCCTTGCTCAAGACTAGGACATCGGCGCGCTTGCCGACTTCGAGGCTGCCGGCTTGGGTTGCGATTCCCACGCGCTCGGCCGGCGTCAGACTTCCCATGCGAACGGCATGAATGACTCCAGCGCTCGTCATCTGGCTCATATTACGAACCATCGTGTCCATCCCCACGACTGAGCTGGCTAGCCCAGCTCCGGGCTGAAACCCGACTTTGCCATCACTCACGAACCACTCGCCATCAGCGTGCGATCCGAAGCGGTAATTACCCGGAGGCATGTCCATGGCTCGGTTGGCATCCGTGACGAGGCAGAGGCGCTCCGGCCCTTTCATCACAAAAGCAAATTCCAAAAGCTCCGGCGCAAGGTGACAGCCATCGGCAATAACTTCCGTGCTCATCTCTTTGTGGAGCAGGACAAACTGTTCCATGCTGCCCTGCGAAGGCGTCCCGAGGCGCGCGCGAATGCTCGGCACGGAGCTCATCGCGCACCAGAAATGGTCCACGTGCCGCATGCCAGCATGAAAGGCGTTAGCCATTTCCGTCCAACTGGCATTCGAGTGCCCGCAAGTGACAAGATAGCCGCGCCGCGAAGCTTCGCGGTAAAAAGCCTCCGCGCCAGGCAATTCGGCCGCGCACGTCGCGACGCGAATGATGCCGAGATCAAAATCCTCAAGATATTCCTCGGGATCGGGGTCACGCCGACCGGAACGCAAATGGCAGCCGACCTTTTCCTCGGCAAAATAGGGACCATAAAAATGGACACCGACGATCCTCGCTCCATTCGCGGTCTTGGCGGCGGTTTGAATCGATTTGCAGGAAAGAAGCATGGCCGCAATCTGCTCATGCGAGCCAGTCGTCGTAGTTGGAAATATTGATGTGGTCCCGTGCCGAGCGTGGACTTGCGCCGCTTTCGCAACGGCTTCGGATGTACCATCCATAAAATCGGCGCCGTCACCTCCATGCACATGAATATCGACGTAGCCCGGACCGATGAAACCGCCCTGAGCGTCCACCAAGGTGGAGTCTTTGCCGACCCTGATCGTCTCGCTCGATCCGACGGCTTCGATAAGATGATCACGGTAGACAACCACTCCATCATGAACCAAGCGGTCGGGCAAAATAACAGTTCCGTTATGAAGAACAGTTCGGTTGTCAGGCACCATGACTAAACCTTACAAGGAAACCGGCAACTGTTCCATCAATCGATTTTCCCGTGGCGTTTGAAGGCAATTGAGGTTAGAGCTACAGAAGGTATGACGGCAGACTCGGACGAAAACATTCCTGCTCCGGTTGCAAAGAATCCGTGGGCGAATGCCACGATGTGGATGGTCATTGTTTTTCTGGTGCTCGCGAGCGGAATTTACGTCTTCAAATCGCTCCGAGATTTGCCCGGCGATGCGGTAAGCAAGGCTGCGACCGTAATGGAGAAGGCGAGCAAAGCGTTGGTAGATGTCGCTTCCGCTTTCAACCAGAAGACCATCACCACTTCCTTTATCAGTTATGCCACCAGCATCCGATCGAGCCAGTATCTGCAATTTGCCACGCTCCGACAAACAGAGGTGTTCACTCAGACGGATCAGGCGAGCACTGGATTTGGTTATATCCCCCTCCCGGATGTCATTGTGGAAGCAAGGGCGCCTGTCGAATACACCTACTATCTCGACCTCAATGCGAAGTGGGAATTCGTGCTCAAAGACAACGTCCTTCATGTCCTTGCCCCTCGTATAAAATTCAACAAGCCCGCCGTTGATGCTTCGGAGATCAGCTACGAAGTCAAGAAAGGCGGAGTGTTCCGAGGCAAAGACCAAGCGCAAGAGAACCTCAAGAAATCGATCACCTCATTGACGCAGCAGAAAGCCCGCGACAACATTGGCCTGGTGCGAGAGTCGGGGCGGAAGCAAACCACCGATTTTGTGGAAAAGTGGCTGATGAAAAATTTTGCAGATGGAACTAATCACCCCGTGAAGGTTTATTTTCCGGATGAGCCTCCACCATTCGGATTCCAAGGCATCGAAAAACCGCTGCCCTAATTCCAAGTTGCTTTCAAGTTGAGCGTAATTCGCTGGTCTGCCGGGCGCCTGGTTTCGTTGCTCGTCAGTCACAGATCACTGTGGATTTGCTCCTTCCTCGCGCCTCGCCAGCCGCCCGGCATCCCGCGCGCCTTAACCTCAACTTGAAAGCAACTTGGAATAAGGATGCATCATCGACTGGCGTGGATCTAACGATTTTGAAAGCGCGGCGAACGCTTAAGAAACAATTTGCAACGCGATCTACGGCTTCTTGAGTCGGAAATATCGGCTCTGGTTAGTCGCGCCAAGGGTGAGCGTGTTTTGGTTGTTCACGATGATCGGCTGATTCGTTACGGCGCTCCAAACAGCTTGAAGCGAGAGATCATCTGCCATTTCCAGAATGAACCTTGAATCGAATGTTGGCCAAGCCAGAACCAAATTCGTCTGCTCCAGCCGAGCGTCCAAAGAAAATCCCGTCACTCTTCCGTTAAACTCGAAGGCACCAATATCGCTCACTCCAGATCGTTTGGCACGGCGCTGGTCAGTTGAGGGAGCAACTGAATCATTGCCGGCGTCGATCGCCGGGCTACCCGAAAGGAGGGCCACGGTTGAAGTGGTCCCGCCATTGTCAGCCAAGGCAACGAGCTTGGGATTGACGCTATTGAGACTGGTCTTGAGTTGGAACTTGCAGGTCCCGTCACTCGATATGTTATTTCCGCCATCGCTCGTTATCCCGCCGCAATTTCCGCCTCCTTCCGTGTAAGCGAGAACAGTATTTTTCAGAGTGACCGTTCCTTCCTCGTTAAAGATACCGCCACCACTGCCCAACCCGTCGCCGCCACGCTGGCCACTTCTGCCCGCAAATCCTCCGCCAACCCCGACTGCTCCGCCGACGCCGCTCAGAGTGTTATTACTGGAGAAAGTGCAGTTGACGAGACTGGCCGTTCCGTTGTGTCGATTGTAAAAGCCCGCGCCATTGGCATTGCCCCCTTCACCGCCACTGCCTCCATCGCCGCCAAACCCAGTGCCGCCACCACCACCACCGTTCCCGCCATTGCCGCCGACAACGACATTCGCAAAAAACGTGGCGTTAGTTATCGCGCATGCACCGCCATCGTTGAACAGAGCTGCTCCGAGAGCGCCGCTCCCTTTCCGGCCATCGAAGCCATTCCTGGCTCCCACACCCAGGTTCCCTCCATTGCCGGCGGCCCCAAAGCAGCTATTGGCCGAGAATGTGCAGTTGTTCACCGTCACTCTGCCGCTCTCATTGAAGATCGCGCCACCGCCGCCGATACTGCTCGAACCAGGCGAACCGGCAAAGCCGAGAGCGCCGCTGCCAGTGCCGCCGGAACCACCGCTCGCGCCAGCCACCTGGTTGTTAGCGAATGTGCTGTCGAACATTTCCAGCACTCCACCGGATGTGTTGTAAATCGCGCCACCAAGGCCCACGCCGCCATTGCCCCCGTCGCCGCCATCATTTCCATTGCCCGACTCGCTACCACCTCCACCATTTCCACCCTGGCCGCCGGTGGCGCTATTGCGGCTGAAAGCCGTCCTGGTAATGAGCAGAACGCCGCCATTGTTAAAAATGGCACCACCTTTCCCGCTTCCGCCATCATCACCATCACGACCCTCGCCGTTAACCGCGCTGTCGCCATTTGCTCCGTTGCTGCCCAAAGTCAGATGATTGAAGAGGATGCAGTCCTCCAAAATAACCACGCCGCCGTCATTGAATATCGCGCCTCCGCTTCCGCCGACACCAGGAATTGAATTGGTTTGATTGTCTCCGCTCCTTCCGTTGGCGAGGGTAAGGCCCTTGAGCGTCAGGGTAACTCCGCGATTGACTCGGAAAATCCGGTTGGAGTTCCCGCCGTTAATGATCACGTTGTGGCCGCTAGCATTCAAGGTAAGGTCCGCTGAAATGGTCAAGGTCCGCGAAATCGTAATCGTCCCATCGCACGCCAAAGCCACGATCCCCCCAATGTTGACGGCAGAAATTAAGTCAGCTTCCGCGCAATTCGTCACCGTGAAACCGGCTGGGGCAGGTTGAGCCAATAAAGTGATGGTCAGGGCGACTAAGGCACTTGCGGCGAAAAGCCATCTGAAACTACGTGCTGGCAGAAGATCACAGGCTGAACGGTTTGAAGACATGGGGCTAATCACTCTATTCTGCTCCCTTTGCCACGGCTTAACGGATTCGTCCGGGCAATCCTGGGTAGTTTTGTCCTGGCAATCCAAAGCCAGGCTGATTGGGAGGGATGGGCGTTGCTTGAATCTGAGGCAACCCAGGGGTCGGCGGCAAATCGAGGTGTGGATTAGCCACCTTCTGCAATTCCAACAATAAGATTTGCTCTTCCGAGCTGAGATTGCTCTGTTGAGCAGCAGCCTGGGGTATCGAATTATTCGGAGTTTGGCCTGATCCAGACCGCTGGGCGAACCCGCCAACTTGAAATTGACTTGTCGTGTCGGCCTGACCTCGCGGGGCGCGGGAAGGTATATTTCGCATGGGCGTCAGCGATGAACTCCCCGCGGCAAGCATGTCGGGAGTGATGACTTTATTGGCGAACGGATTTACCGAGGTAGTCGCACCTCCAGGCATTCCAGGCATCCCCGGAATCGGGCTGACGGGCGCCGCAGAAGCCGGGCTCGCCGGAGCCGCCACGCCATGAGTGGAGAAGGTAAGGAGTGATTCAACGCCGCCATTGCGAATCCTCACACTCTTGCTGAGTTCGTCGATCGACACAA
Organism: Akkermansia muciniphila; assembly: GCA_945861765.1. Lineage (GTDB taxonomy): Bacteria > Verrucomicrobiota > Verrucomicrobiia > Limisphaerales > SIBE01 > SIBE01. Next base: position 6,204 of record CAMAWP010000140.1, read on the forward strand.
CCTCCAGTCCATCCTTCTTTTCTTCAACTCCCAAGGCGTAGTATTCCGGTTTGCCACCCTTGGGATCCGTCGTCATAAAATAAGCCTTCCGAGAGCCAAAAGCAGTGATCCCAGTTAATTTGATATCTCCTTTCGGAGGCGGTGCCACAACGGGTGGAGGCGGAGGAGGCGCGGGCGGCTTCAGGCTGAATGGATTGCGGTCAACGATCGTTTTATAGCTCGTTTCCCTGGAATTGCTCACATCGATCGAAGCCCGAACCGTTCCGGCCAGGACCAAGCTGCCGACCATCACGGCTATCCGGATTTCAATTCCACTCATAAACTCATTGTAAGGCACTCTCTAGGCTAACACCACTGGTCTGATTTGGTTGCATGAACTTAGCGCCCTCGAAGGGCAGTTTGTAGGCCGAGTCGCGAAAACAGCGGCAACCAACTCTCTAGGGATGAAACCACCAGAGCAAAATGGCTGACCACATCGAGGTCGGCCCCGATGTGATCCGAACGGCTTTGGCCTCAATAGGCCGCTTGGACACCCTTGACCGAATGCTTCTTCATCCACGGCATCAAGCTGCGCAGGCGGGTGCCGACTTGTTCAATTGGATGTTTTTCGCCAGCTTTCAAAAGCGCCTGATATTTCTTATACCCGCCCTGATACTCCTGAACCCAGCCCTTGGCGAATTTGCCGGATTGCACATCCTTGAGCGCGGCCTTCATGCGCTTCTTGACGGAAGCATCGATAATCTTCGGACCGACGGACACATCTCCCCATTTTGCTGTTTCAGAAACCGAGAAACGCATTCCGCTCACCCCAGCTTCGTTGATCAGGTCCACAATCAGCTTTAACTCATGCAAACACTCGAAATACGCCATCTCCGGTTGATACCCTGCTTCCACCAACGTCTCATAACCGGCGAGGATTAACGCCGTCACTCCGCCGCAAAGCACGGTTTGTTCCCCAAAGAGATCCGTTTCCGTCTCTTCTTTAAACGTCGTCTCGATCACCCCGGCGCGGGTGCCGCCGATTCCTTTCGCCCAAGCGAGCGCAATCTTTTTTGCCTGTTTACTCGGGTTTTGATAGACGGCGATGAGCGCTGGCACACCCTTGCCCTCGGCGTACTGGCGTCGAACGATGTGGCCGGGCCCTTTCGGCGCCACCAAAATCACATCCACATTTTTCGCGGGAATAATCGTTTTAAAGTGAATGGAGAAACCGTGGGAAAAGAGAAGGGCTTTTCCCTTCGTGAGATTGGGCGCGATGTCCTTGTCATAAGCTGCGGGTTGCTTCGTATCAGGAATCGCCACCATAATGACATCGGCGCGCCGGACAGCTTCCGCGGTTCGGACCACTTCAAAGCCTTTTTCTTGGGCGACCGGGATCGATTTACTGCCTTCGTACAACCCGATGATGACGTTCAAGCCGCTGTCCTTGAGGTTGAGCGCATGAGCATGGCCTTGGGAGCCAAACCCTAAAATGGCCAGGGTTTTATTTTTCAGGACGCTGAGATCGGCATCTTTATCCGAATAGACTTTTGCAGGCATGAGTTTGTTATGGTTTGGTTGGAGGTTTGGGTTTGAATCTAAATCAGACGTGAGATTATTTCCGCGGCAAGGCGACTCTCCCTGTTCGGGTTAGCTCCAGAATGCCGAAGGTTTTCATCAGTTCCAGGAATTTTTCGACTTTACTCTCGTTGCCGGAAATCTCGATGGTCAAGCTCTCCGGCTGCACATCAACAATCTTCGATCGGAAAACATCCGTGATCTGAATGACCTCGGCCCGCGACCTGGAATCGACCGTCACCTTGACGAGGACGAGTTCTCGGTCGATATACTCGCCTTCGCGGAAATCGAGCACTTCAAGGACATCGATCAACTTGTTCAGTTGCTTGACGATTTGATCGAGTGTCGCGGCATCACCGTGCGTGACAATGGTCATGCGGGACGTGTTCGGATCCTGCGTCGGCCCGACGTTTAAGGTGTCGATGTTATAACCTCGACCGCTAAACAACCCAGCAACGCGCGTGAGCACTCCGAACTTATTCTCGACCAATACTGAAATCGTGTGTCGCATAATCTTTTTTGTCGCAGCGCTTCCGGAACGCCGCGACAGAAAAAATTAAAAAACCCGCATCCCAAGTGGAACTGCGGGCGACCTGCGAGCGTTGAACCAAAGCCTCAGGCCGCGTCAGTCGATAACGACTACGCGATCAACCTGAAGAACGCTGGCTGAACATTTCACGGAGGCAAAAACTAGCAGCGGCTTATTTTGGGGTCAAGAGGTTTTAAAAATTTGGAGCGCTTTGCCGATGGTCGCCGATTGACGCGGTCAACCGCCATGCCGCCTCACACCCGCAATAGCCTTCAGACAAAAAACGGGTTGTTGGCCTTCTCCTGCTCTACAGTGGTTACTGGGCCATGTCCTGGACAAATCAAAGCGGCCGGAGGCAGACTGAAGATTTGCTCGCGAATCTTTTGCTTCGCCAGCTCCGCGAGCTGCTTGGCTCCTCCCATAGACCCGGCAAAGAGTGCGTCGCCGACTATGATGACGTTGGGCGCATCATCGGGAAAGTTGCCGACAATATAACTGACCCCATCGTCTGCATGACCGGGCGTGTCTCTGTTCGTAATGCGCAAGCTGCCGAGATGAATGAAGTCGTTGGCCCGATTCCGCTGGTCGAGCGGAGCGCTCTTGGAACTGGAGTGGAGTCTGACCTTGGGGAATTTCTCACGGATCGGTCCGAGCGCGGCCACATGATCCGAATGCGTGTGAGTGATAAACAAATGTTTAAGCTGAAGCTGGTTTTGCTCAATCAAATCGAACACCGGTGCCGCTTCAAATCCTGTGTCGAACAGTGCGGCTTCGCGAGTGACTTCATCCCAAATCAGGTAGCAGTTCACGCTGTAACTTGCGCCATGAGTTGTGATCTGGCGAAGCTCGCACCATTGATTTAGATCGATTGGTGCTGGAAGCCATCCCTGGGCGATCCCTACGAGCTTCCTACCGTTCAAGCCGATTAAATCAGCAAGGGCCAGCAGATCGGGTCGTTGCGCAGACTGCCCCGAGTCCTCCAAGGCCGAGTAGTCCGATCCACTCAGCGCCGCCGCTTTTGCCGCTGCGTCCGATGAAACATTTGCTGCCTGGCGCGCCTTGCGGAGGATATCGCCTAAGTGATCTTCCAAAGTCATCCGCGAAAGCTATCGGGCACCACCGCCTCCGGCAACATGCAAGTGCAAGCTATGCCCCAGGTGTGTCGAAAAGCTCCACGCTCCACACAATGGCAGGCTACATTATCGCGCCGCGGTCGCCACATCGCTGAGTTTTAATTCGATGCCGCTCCAGTAACCAAATTCCCAAGCCCAGCCGTTGGCGCAGTTCTCCAAGCGGAGGAGCGTCTTCTTCCCCGCATAAGGCGAAAGGTCCACGTGGACTTGCTTCCAACGATCCCCTTGCTTATCCACAATTTGTTTTTGCACCAACTTGCCGTCCGCGAGGACCCGCAGCTCCCAATCCCCTTGCTCATGCGCCGCAACCGCGAACGTAAGCGCCGCTTTTCTCCCGGCGGGCAAGTCGATCAGCCGCTCGATGGCTGCGGCCTTTTGCTGATCGAACGGATGCGTCATCAACACATTCCGACGTCCGGCATAATCCGGCAGTTTCTGGGGTGTTTCTTCGAACTCAGGGCAAATGATCCGCCACTCCGGATTCCACAGCGCGATGGATTCACCATCCTTAAGCGAGACCGTAGCCGAAACCGATTTCTCGTCGCCAATCAGCTCCTTGCGCAACTGCGGAGTCATCGGACGGTTGTCTCCCGGCGGGTTCAGAATGTACCAAATCAAGTTGCGGAAATCGGCGTCGGGCATTTGTTCCAATCCCTCGGGCATCACGGATACTTCGCTCACGCGCATCGAAGCGATGTTAGATTTCGCGATCACCTCCTCCTTCGGTCCCGCAGCCAGCAGCTTGATGCGAGTGTCGGTGTCTTCCACGAGCCGACCGCTGACGTTACGCCCGTCTTTGGTTTCGATTTCCACGTTTTCGTAGCCTTTGCCTATGATCTGATTTGGATCGATGATGTTCGCCAGCAAAGCGTCGAGGCTGGATCGGCCCACGCCTGTGAGATCCGGTCCCACATCTGCGCCCTCGCCATGCAGCTTGTGGCAGGTCAGACAGGTCTTGCTGACCATCTCGCGGCCGGCGTTCAGATCTACAGGCCCCTTGAGCACCATCTGCTTCTTGGCCGCAATGAGTTTAAGTTTATCGGCATCCGCATCGCGAACTCGGCCAATGATTTTGATCGCGCGGTTTCGAGCGTAATCGTCTCGGGAATTCACCAGTGAACGCACGACCGTGAGGGGAAGATCCGCCGCCGAAACGACTTTGTTCTCGATTGCGGTGATGAAAGCTCGGGTCCAGTTTACGCGGGAGGTTAAGACTTCCGCCGCTACTCTCTGAGAAGATGGAGTGAACTTCTTCCACCGGTTCACGATCTCGCCCGGAAGATTTTCTCCGCCAATTTCGCTGAGAGCGCGCAGAGTTTCCTGAACGAGTCTTTCCGGATTACTCTGAGCTAACACCGTCACCAACGAATCTCGAACGGCATCGAGTTTTTGCTGTTTCACGGACTGAATCGCTTGAACACGCTGTTCGATGCTCGCTTGGGAGTTCTGGATCACTTTGAGCGTTCCCTGCAATGCCGCGGCATCGCCCCAAAGCGTGCCGAGCTGTTGCGCACGCGCTACGACAGATGGGTTGGAACTCTTCGCGAGCTTTCCTAGAAACTCCGTCGGCGGACGCCCAGGCATCAATGCCTTTCCTTTCTGCCCCTCGATCAACCCCTCCAACGCGGCAAGAGCGAAAGGCGCGGCGTCGCCAGGAATTGCACCAACAAAGTCGAGTGCAGAATCCAAGAAGTCTGGTTTTTGAGAGTCGCAGATGCGCCGCATGGCTTTGCGTGTGATCTCTCCGCTGAGCGGCATAAGGCCGGGCCCATTTTCAAGCAGCCAGCCGAGGGCGGGTTGGTGATCGCGCGCGAAGCCAGGTTCTGCCGCCATCCAGATCATGAACGAGAGCAGCGGATCGCTCGCGGAGCCGGGATGCTTGATTAACGTTGCCAGAATATCCCCTGTCTCCGTTTCAGCGAGCTGAGCTGTGACGGGCGTGTTGATCGTCAGGGAACCGGAAACGAATTGCCGCACTGCCGTCGCCACCGCAAGACGAACAGAATTATCCCCATCATCGGCTAACTTGGCCAAACGCCCCAGCGCCCGCTCCGAAGCATCGCGACGCTCGCCCGTAAGCCGAGCAGCCCAAGCGCGAGCAGGCGGTTCTTTATCCCCTGCGGCGACGCTCAGCAATTCGTCTGTGAGCAACTCGGCGCCATGCAACGTCCAGAGAGCCGCAAGTCGGGCTTCCAGAGTTCGACCGTTTCTCAAGACATCTTGTAGGGCGCGGCTGGCGGCTGGATCGCGACGTTCGCTCAACAAGCGTTGAGCCATGCGCCGCTGCCAGACATTGGGATGAGAAAGGGTTTTGACTAATTCTTCGGTGCTCGCTTTAGACAGACTCAAGTTCGCAGGACGAGGCGGAACGGGAGCTCCCGGTTTATTCCCCGTATAAACGACCCGCCAGATTCGTCCGCGCTCGCGGTCCACTCCCTCCGGGTCGGCATTCGCATTTTGATAGCAAGGATATTTGTCATACCAATCCATGATCCAGAGCGCTCCATCGGGACCTGTCTGAGAGCTGACCGGACGGAACCAGCCGTCGTTCGCGCGGACAAAATCCTGGATGAAGGATGCTTTGAAGCTCGATCCGTTCGGCGTCAGCCGATCTTGATGAACGGCACTATCATGGATGTTTCCCATGAAAATGGTGCCAAGGTATTCCGCAGGAAATTGGTCACCTTGGTAAACTTGAACCCCCGCGTAAGCCGCCCGAAAATGCTTGTGATCGACGATCGACGGCAGGAGCTGATAAGCGTAGGGATGGGGCGGAGTCCCGGCTTGCCGAACGTAAATGCCTCCTGGCGCCACGTGAAAAAGGTGGTCAATGACGCAAGCGCTGACGAAGGCATTGCCAGCCCGATCGAAATCAACGCCCCAAGGGTTGCTTGTGCCTTCGGCAAACACTTCGAATTTCTTCGTTCTGGGATGGAACCGAGCCACGGCGGCGGTCATCGTGACGCCACTGTCGCTGGGATTATTGGGATCTTTCACCTTCGAGTAAGTGAAAACACCATGAGTCATGTAAAGCCATCCATCCGGACCCCATGTAAAGCTATTGAGAAGCTCATGCCGGTCTTCCATTCCGAAACCCGTCATGAGAATCGTGCGCTTATCGGCCACATCGTCGCCGTCGGTATCTTCCAGAAACAACAGGTGTGGGGCTTGCCCGACGTAAACACCGCCGTTGCCGAGCGCGATGCCCGTCGCCAAATTCAAGCCATCCGCGAACACTTTCACTTTGTCTGCGCGACCATCGCCATCGGTATCTTCGAGAATCTTGATTCGATCGCGAGGCTTAGTTCCTTGCGGTGCTCCGAGCGGGTATTCGTAAAGCTCGACGACCCAGAGGCGACCCCGGTCGTCCCACGTCATCGCCACTGGATTGATGACATCCGGCTCCGCGGAGAAGAGCCGCACTTCAAATCCTGGCGGCGTTGCAAATTGCTTCTGCGCTTCGGCGGGCGACAGCGCAGGCGTGGTCGCGGGAGTGTGCTGGCCTGTGAGTTGCCGGCCCGCAGCCAGGCCGTTGACCTCGATCAAGAAAGTAAAAAGACATCCAATTCCAAGGCTCAGGTGGGATTTCATGTTTGTTAATTTAAAGAAATAAAGCTCGTTGCGGTCAAATTCTTTATGAAGTGCATCGTGAGGATTTCGCTTGCAGAGACCCCTATCTAGAGCTACATATCCCCGTTAGATGGATAAATCGCGAGTTTATAAATTGTATAAGTTATAGCATGGATAAACTTCAACCGAAGAGGGTGTCTTGAGTCGCCCTTTCTTTCCTCGTAGTGCTCCTTCCGCAAGCTCGTTCGTCAAGGTCAACGGAAAAATCCGCGCCCGCGAAGTCCGAGTTATCGGCATTGATGGACAACAATTAGGGGTTTTGCCCTTAGGCGAAGCCATCAATCTGGCTCGAAACCACAGTGTGGATCTGGTCGAGATCGCTTCCAACGCCACTCCTCCCGTTTGTCGGCTGGTCGATTTTGGTAAATTCCGTTACGAACAGGCCAAGAAAGAGAAGGAAGCCAAGAAGCACCAACACGCCAACAAAGTTAAAGAGGTCCAGTTAAGTCCAAACATTGATCCTCACGATTTGGGCGTAAAACTGACACACGCCATCGATTTTCTTTGTGAGGAGATGAAGGTCAAGGTGACTCTCCGATTCCGTGGCCGCGAGATGGCGCACAAAGAATTTGGGTTTCAAGTGGTTGAAAAATTTATCAAGGATCTCATTCCTTACGGTCATCCCGATGCTCCGGCCAAGTTGATTGGCAAAGGCATCAATGTGATGCTGAGCCCGCTCCCCCGGAATAAACGGGCGAAAAACCCGCGGCAGGAAGATGATGAGAGCCAAGAGGAGACTAGGTCAGAGGAGTCGTCGGATGAAGGTTCTGAAACCCGCGAGCCCGCCCCGGTTAAAGCGAAAACCAGGCTCCGGGAGGTGCCAATCACCGCAGCGGACCAACCTCCCGAGAGTTCCGGTAAAGGCCCACTTGCTCAGCCCGACGAAAAAGTTGGTCAATAATCGATCCCTCGATCTGCCTGGAGCCCAGCCTGCTTCAGGCATATTTCCCCCGTCACTTTCACTGGATTAGCCCACGCTTGCGTAGTGTGGCTTCCATAGCCTTGTCCATCATGAAGTCAGCCAGCGGTTTCGTTACTTCGTCAAGGTGCAAATGGCCGGCCTTTAGTGCGGCAGCATCGCCTGTCTGGGTGGATGGATCTTCCGCCGCGATGATCCCTTCCACCCCAGTCACAGCCGATTCGATCGCGGCCCTGTAATCGGCGTCGATCTCGGCAGGGTAATCGCACAAGGCTTTCCGAGTCGCGCCAATGGTTTCACGCGCGCGGATTTTCATCTCGACCCATTGCCGGGCCTTAAGATCTTCGAAGGCGAACTCCACCGACTCTTCCACCATTTTTTGAACATCGGCGTCATTGACGTCCACGGCTGATTTCATTTCCACGATGGTCTGCTTGCCCGTTTTGATATCGCGTGCCAGGACATGCAGAATGCCATTGGCATCAATTTCAAACTGCACTCCAACTCGCGGAATACCCTTGGGCGCGCGCTCGAAATCAATCGTAAAGCGGCCCAAGCTCCAGTTGTCGGACGCCCGCTCTCGTTCTCCTTGGAGCACATGAATCAACATGCTCGGCTGAAGGTCCACAGCAGTCGTAAAAGCTTCGCCCGCTTTGAGTGGAATCGTTGAATTACGCGGAATAATTACGTTCATCAAGCCGCCAAAAGTTTCGATCCCAAGAGACAAAGGCGTCACATCGAGAAGCAAGAGGTTTTTGAAACCGCCCGCCAGGATCTCAGCTTGAATCGCGGCTCCCAACGCCACGGCTTCGTCGGGATTTTGCGACGTATTTAGAGCCGGCCCCCCAGGACGATGATACTCCGTGCCTAGCCGGATGTTCCCGGTCGGTGCCTCGAATTCTGAACAGCCGAAAATCTCGGAGACCATTTGCCGAACCAGAGGCATACGCGTTTGCCCGCCCACCAAGATCACTTGATCGAGGTTCTTCGCCTCGATCTTCGCATCCGCGAGCGAACGCAAGCAGTGAGGTCGGGTCCGAGCAACAATGTCCCGAGTCAAATCCTCCAGCTCAGCTCGCTTCAGGCGATGACTAAAGCTGAAATTGCCCGTTAGGAACGGCAACGCCACTTCCACTTCCATCTCGCTGGACAACTTAATTTTGGTCTGTTCGGCCACCTCACGGATGCGAGCGATCAAAGACAAATCCTCGGCCGCATCGGGACCGCCAACCGCCCTGATCTTCTCCATCAGGAACTCAACAATCCGCTTATCCAAATCATCTCCCCCCAGGCGGGTGTTTCCATTGGTCGCCAGCACCTGAAAAACTCCCTCGTTCAGCTCGAGAATGGAAAGATCGAAAGTTCCACCGCCCAAATCATAAACGGCGATTTTCGACTTTTCCTTCAGTTTATCCAAGCCATAGGCCAAAGCAGCGGCGGTGGGCTCGTTGACGATACGCTCGACGGTGAGGCCGGCCATTTCTCCAGCTCTTTTCGTTGCGTTACGTTGGGCATCGTTGAAATAAGCTGGAACGGTGACCACAGCTCGAGTCACAGGTTCTCCAAAGCAAGCCTCGGCATCCGCCTTGAGCTTCTTCAAAACTTCAGCAGAGATTTCTTCGGGGGTAAAAGCGCGTCCGTGAATTTCAACTGTAATTGGATTAGTCCCGTGACCTTGAACTGGATAGGTCACCAACATCTCCTCTCTCGATAGTTCGCTCCCCCTTCTGCCAATAAAACGCTTTACGGAATAAACTGTTTCCCCCGGCTTCAGCACCCTCAGACGACTGGCTTTCCGCCCAACCACGGCTTCGCTGTTGGCACCCGGAAAATGAACCACCGAAGGCGTCAAACGCTGCCCATCCTGATCCGCGATCACGAAAGGAATGCCTGAGTCCACGGCAGCCACCAAGGAGTTTGTGGTTCCCAAATCAATGCCGACAATCTTGCTCATAAAGAAATGCTGCCAGGATTGAGCAGGAATGCGCGCTTCTTTTTCAGACGATCACTTCATCGACGCAACGGGCAGGGAAGGCGAACTCCTTGAAATCGATCTCAAAGACACCGTTCACCCAGACCACAGCTATCGGGAAGAAACAAGAAGAGCGATCCGAATGGAAGCGCTGAGGAAGATAAAAGCCGGAAACGCGAAAACTCAATTGCCACGGCCTTTGGGAAGCGCCCAGAGTGGCTGAGGAGGCAAGAACTAAACCCCACGGCTTTTTGTTTCACAACCGGAAGTTGCGTTGTTTGAGCCAAGTAAGCCCCAGCTCCAGATGGTGGGCGACGTTTTCAAAGATGACTGGGAGGGGTTCTTTGACTGTCCGTCGCAGCAGCGCTTGAAGTCCGGTTCGGATGAGGGCCAGGGCACATGCCGCGTTGGGGCTGCGGATCAAGCATTTGTCTTCCCGCCACTGCACGTCGC
>CAMAWP010000141.1 GCA_945861765.1 Akkermansia muciniphila
GCCGACGCTCCGAACTATTTTTGCCAACATGCGCAAAAGGCGTCAGCAACTGAGGACAACAGTATGATCGACCGATGTTGCCCCGACGCACTACGCCTCCGGGATCAGCGAAAACGCAGGGCTGATCCTGTGTTCAACCGTCTCGCAACGATCGCCTCTGCGCGCTCATTCGGGCCATGATGAAAATTTCTCATGGAATTGCAGGAAATGTTTCATCGAACCCACAGAGCATGTGGCTGATCTTGGCATCTCGTTTGCCATCATCCCTTGCTAATGAAGAATCAAGAGACGTTTTGGAAGGTGGGACACCTACCTACACTGATCAGCGCATTTTTGTATTTCGACGTCAGCTTTATGGTCTTGGTGCTGCTGGGTGCGCTGGGGAATTATGTAGCGAGCGACCTCGGCCTTGGCCCCGGGCAGAAAGGATTGATGACCGCCATACCCCTGCTGGGCGGATCGATTCTCCGGCTTGTCTTCCAACTCGTCCCTCAGCGCTATGGGAGGCGTGTCGGCCTTGCCACGGGCATTCTTGGAGCTGCCGGCGGCCTTGGCGGATTTCTTCTTCCCACGCTTATCGGCTGGCTCAAGCAGGTGACCGGCAGTTACGCGAGTGGCCTCGGGGCCCTGGCGACCATCGCCGTCGTCGCGCTGGTAACCCTGGCCGTCGTGCAGGGGGATTGGATCGGAGTTTGGATCGCGAAGCATGGCTGTGTCAAAACCGCCGAACCGGTGCCACCTATCGAAGGAGCAGCGGCAGCGTGAGGCGCTGACGATGAATCCTCTCGAAAGGCCAACCATTCCTGGCGAAGTGCCCACGACGAACCTTCAACCGCATTCGCGCTTCAATGAAGGACGCACGCTCATTGACGACCTGCTTGCCGATCAAGGTCAGCTTACGGCGGTCGAGCAATTCGCGCGCGCTCACGAGCGTCATGAGATTCCCACGCCGCGCTACCGCGACTTGATTCCGCTCTCGGCGCCCGCATCAGGCCAGCAATTCGCTTTCGAGGTGGATCTCGATAAATGCAGCGGCTGCAAAGCGTGCGTCACAGCGTGTCACTCGCTCAACGGCCTCGATGACGGCGAAGCCTGGCGCGATGTCGGTCAGCTTGTGAGCGACGATTGGCGAAGACCCTTCCAGCAAACAGTCACGACGGCTTGTCATCATTGTGTTGACCCTGGGTGCCTCAATGGGTGCCCGGTTCTGGCATACGAGAAAGATCCTGTCACCGGCATTGTGCGCCACCTCGATGACCAGTGCATCGGCTGTCAATACTGCATTCTCAAATGCCCCTACGATGTGCCGAAATATTCGAAATCGCGCGGCATCGTCCGCAAGTGCGACATGTGCAGCCAACGCCTCGCGGTCGGCGAAGCTCCCGCCTGCGTCCAAGCCTGCCCGAATGAAGCCATCCGCATTACGGTGGTCAGGCACGAGGATATTCAGGTTGAATTCCGCGAGGGTAGCAGCCGACATCACCAAGCTCTCGCAAAAATGTCCAACGTCCGAAATCCGAAGTCCGAAATCAGTCAAAGGCTCCTCACGTCCGCAGCAACGACGCGATGGCTTCCCGGCGCGCCCGAACCGGGCATCACGCTGCCGACAACACGGTATATTTCGAAGCAACCTTTGGCTCTGGACCTCATCTCTGCTGATGCCGCCGAAGCGCGCCTTCAACCAGCTCACTGGCCTCTCGTTTGGATGCTCGCGCTCACGCAACTGAGCGCTGGTGCATTTGCTCTCCTCCCCTTCTTGCCGCTCACGACACAAACACCGCTCGCCGTGCTGGGGCTCGTTTGTGCCGTGCTCGGGCTCACGGCTAGCATAATGCATCTCGGCAAGCCGCTCAAAGCATGGCGCTCCTTCCTCGGTCTGCGAAGATCCTGGCTCAGCAGAGAAATTGTCGCATTCGGTCTTTTCACACCGCTTGCCACCGTAACAACAATCACGCTCGCGATGACTCCCGGGCATCGGTGGATAACAAGCCTGGTGTGCGCGACCGCCCTTACCGGACTCCTCGGTGTCTTCTGTTCTGGGATGATTTATCACGACACGCGGCGCGCATTTTGGATCGGAGCACGTTCCATTGGAAAATTTCTCGGCACGATGCTGGTGTTCGGATTGGCCGCCGCGCGGCTGATTGCAGAGTCGAATGGCGATTCGGTAACATGGCTCGGGGCGATGCTCGCACTGGTGGCAACTATGAAACTCGCCGGCGAACACAAGATGTTCCGGCGAGCAGGCACGGATCTCGCTGAGGAAATCTGGCCCAAACATGGAAACTTCGACGACTGGTCGCTTACCCGCAGCGCCGTGTTGATGCGTGATCGGCTTGGCTTGGTAACACGGCTTCGTTTCTTCGCTGGTGTGACGGGCGGGATGCTTCTGCCGCTGATCAGCCTGTTGCCGGCAACGCCGTCCACAGGTGGGCTGGCTGCGGCTGGTCTTCTGTTGTGTCTATTTGGTGAGGTAACCGAGCGTTACCTCTTTTTCCGGGTTGTTGTTCCGTCAAGAATGCCGGGAACAGTTTTAACGACTGAAAGCTGCAAATCGTCATGATCAAAGACGCTGCAAATCCCCAACTGCGCCGCACAGCTCGCACCACCGGTCGCTCATCCGCATGAAAACCGCGACTGTTCGTCCAAACAAACATCAGAGCAATTCGCGCTCAAATTGGCTGCGGCGCCTCACGGGTCCGCTCACACAAGACCTCGTGCAGCGTCCCGGCGAGTTCGGACTCGGCAATGTCCCGGCGCGACTCGATCCTGACAGCACCACCACCGTCGTCTGCGGCTACTGCTCCACCGGCTGCGGTCTCAACATCCACATGCGCGACGGGAAAGCCATCAACCTTTCCGCCACGACCGATTATCCCGTGAACCTCGGGATGGCCTGCCCGAAAGGTTGGGAAGCACTGACTCCTCTCGCCGCCAGCGATCGAGCGACGACGCCGCTCCTGCGCAACCCAAAGTCCGGCCATCTCGATACTGTTGATTGGGATCATGCGTTGCAGGTCTTCACTTTGAAGTTCAAGGCGCTGATGGATCAGCACGGACCGGAGTCCGTTGCATTCCTCAGCACCGGGCAGATTTGCACGGAGGAAATGGCCTTCCTTGGCGCGCTCTTCAAATTCGGCATGGGCGGGTTGCATTGCGATTCGAACACCCGCCAGTGCATGGCGACGAGCGCGGCCGCTTACAAACAGAGCTTCGGCTTCGATGCTCCGCCCTTCACCTACGCGGACTTCGAGGCATCTGATGTGCTTGTGTTCATCGGGTCGAACCTCTGCATCGCCCACCCCATTATGTGGCAGCGCGTCCTGCGGAATAAAAATCAGCCTCAAATTATCGTGGTGGATCCCCGCAAAACCGAGACCGCGATGAACGCCACTCAACACCTCGCGATCACGCCCAAGTCCGACCTCGTTCTCCTTTACGGATCGGCCCGCGCTCTGATCGAATCTGGCGCGGTGAACCGCGGGTTCATCGATGCGCACACAACTGGCTTCAATGCTTTCGCGGAATTTGTTGGTCCGTTCACGCCGGAAGTTGTCTGCGCCACGACAGGGCTTTCAGCAGAGGCATTCGAGAAGTTTGTCACCTCCATTCGCCATGGCAAAGCGGTCTCCTTTTGGTGGACGATGGGAGTAAACCAGGGCCACGAATCCACTCGAACCGCGCAGGCCATCATCAATCTCGCCCTGATGACCGGAAACATCGGCCGACCGGGAACTGGCGCGAATAGCGTCACTGGCCAATGCAACGCGATGGGATCGCGCCTCTTTGCCAACATCACCAATCTCCTGGGCGGGCACGACTTCCTCAACGCGGCGCACCGCGACAAAATCGCGGCCAACCTTGGCATTTCGGCGGAGCGCATCCCGGCGCGCAACTCATGGGCTTACGACCAGATTTTGCAAGGGGTCGATGATGGCAAGATCAAAGGCCTCTGGGTCATCGCGACCAACACAGCTCATTCGTGGATCGGGAATGGCGACCTCGCGCGAGTCCTGGGCAAACTCGAATTTCTCGTAGTGCAGGACATTTACGCCACGACCCATACTGCGCAGCATGCACATCTGGTCTTGCCCGCGGCTGGATGGGGAGAGAAGGAAGGCACTTTCATCAACAGCGAGCGACGCTTCGGCTGCGTGAAGAAGGTCGCGCATGCGCCCGGTCAGGCCTTGGCGGATTTCCATATCTTTCGTCTCATCGCCCATTACTGGGGCTGCGGCGCGATGTTCAAGGACTGGACCTCGCCGCAAGCCGTCTTCCAGATTCTAAAGCGCTGCTCAGCGGGACAACCTTGCGACATCACCGGCATTGAAGACTTTAGAACGCTCGATGAATGCGGTGGAGTCCAATGGCCGTGGAAAATCGGCGAGCGCACGGGAGAGATCGAGGATGGGAGAGATGAAGGTCGGGAAGTTCAGGACTCCAAAGCCCCGGCACTCCAGCGCGCCGTTCCTCCTCGAGAGCGTCGGCTCTTCGAGGACGGCCGCTTCTACCACCCGGACGGCAAGGCCAAGTTCATCTTTGAACAACCGCGCGAGCTACCTGAAAAACCCGACACAGAATTTCCATTTGTGTTGCTCACAGGCCGCGGCACAAGCGCGCAATGGCACACTGGAACGCGAACCGGAAAATCGGACATCCTGCGGCGATTGTCCCCGGAAAAGCTTTACGTTGAAATTCATCCGACGGACGGACGCCGACTCCACATTGAGTCGAACACACCGGTTCGAGTCGTTTCGCGGCGCGGCGCGGTCGCAGCAATCGCTTTCATCACCGCCACCGTTCAGGCCGGACACGTTTTTCTGCCCATGCACTACGAAGGAACGAACCATCTGACTTTCCCCGCCTTCGACGCCTACTCACGCCAGCCGAGCTACAAACACTGCGCCGTTCGCATCGAACGCGAAAAGCGGAGAAGATCATGACAACCTCCACACTCGAACCGCCCTCGAACAAGGCGTTCTCGCTTGAGCAAAAGGAATATCTCGCCGGCTTCATGGCGGGCGTCGCGCAGAGGGGCCTGATTTCTTATGTTGGCGCAACGAGCAACGGCCAACTCACGGCGGACCCGGTCCAGGGCGGAGAGAATTTGGCCGAGCCACCGCAAGAGGCCGTCTTCGGCACGCCGCTTTCGGATGTTTGCAAACAGGAGATGTGGAAGCACGAGGAGGATCCACTCGACATCTGGGACAAGCTTCTGGCGCACGCCGATCAGAACAAGTTTCCCGATGAAGCCGACACATTCCGCTTTCGCTACCACGGGCTGTTTCACGTCGCTCCAACCGAAAAGGCGTTCATGCTCCGCTGTCGGATTCCGGCGGGCGAGTTGACAGCGTTGCAGATGGTCGGGCTGGCGGATATCGCCGACGACTTCGGCGGCGGCTCTGCCGATATCACAACTCGCTCAAACATTCAGATTCGCCAGATTGCTCCGAAGCACATCATCCAGGTCTTGACCAAGCTTCAAGAGCTGGGCCTTACCGCGCGCGGCTCTGGCGTGGACAACATCCGAAACATCACGGCATCGCCGACGGCTGGCTTCGACCCGGTTGAACTAATTGACACACGCCCGCTGGCGATGGCGTTGCACCACTACATTCTCAATCAACGCGATCTCTTTGGACTGCCGCGCAAGTTCAACGTCGCATTCGACGGCGGCGGCGGCGTCAGCGTCGTCGCCGACACGAACGACATCGGATTTATTGCTGTCCGAGCAGCGGCCAACGTCAACAGCCGCTCAAATCAACATACCGCAGCGTCGAATTCATCCGAGCCACATGATGCAGGCTCCCGCGAGAATGTGGAACCGAGTGTTTACTTCCGCGTCGAGCTCGCTGGAATTACCGGCCACAAACAATTCGCCGCGGACGCCGGAATTCTTGTGAAACCGGGCGAGTGTCTAGCAGTCGCTGCGGCGATGATTCGGGTGTTCAACGAGAATGGCGACCGCACTGACCGCAAGAAAGCGCGGTTGAAGTATCTTATCGATAAGTGGGGCGTCCCAAAATTCATCCAGGAGACAGAGAAAAAATTAGCTTTTCCTTTGGTCAAATTTCCTCGCGCTCAATGCGAACCCGCCCATCCGCCTATTAAGCACGGGCACATCGGCATCTATAAGCAGGCGCAGCGCGGCCGGAATTACATCGGTGTCGTCGTTCCGGTAGGCCGGATGACAACCAAGCAGATGCGCCGCATAGGCGAGCTCGCGCAACATTACGGCTCTGGACACCTCCGTCTCACCCCATGGCAGAACTTGCTGATTCCAAATGTGCCGGACGGCTTCGTCGAGACCGTGAAGCGCAGCTTGATTCGAATCGGCTTTCACTACGAGGCGAGCGCCATCGCTGGTGGGCTAGTCGCATGCACCGGCAACACAGGCTGTAAATGGGCTTCGACCAACACCAAAAGTCAGGCGGTGGAGTTGGTTCGTTATCTGGAGAAACGGGTGCAGCTCGACCGGCCCATTAACATCCATCTTACCGGCTGCCCGAACTCGTGCGCCCAGCATTACATCGGTGACATCGGCCTCCAAGGCGCCCGCGTCACGCTCAGCGGTGAATCGGTCGAGGCATATCATGTCGTGCTCGGAGGCGGCGACGGCCATGATCGAGCCATCGCGAAGGAAGTTTTCAAAGGCATTCCATTCTCGGCGCTGCCGAAACTTTTGGAACGAGTGCTTCAGGTTTATCAGGAGAAGAGAACGCTCGGGGAGAGTTTCGCTCAGTTCACGCGGCGTCACGAGGTCAGGCAATTACAAGAAATGTTTTCTGAATGATGGATCCCAACTCAATACCCTGCCTTCCGGAAACGGCCCCGTTTACGCCGGAGCAAAGGGCATATTTGAACGGCTTTTTCGCAGGACTGTTCTCGCGGTCACCTCTTCCGGGAATTGTCGGCAACGTTCCGGCGCGCGCTGACGGAGTGAAACCTCTCGAGCCGCTCACGATTCTGTTTGGTTCTCAAACCGGCAATGCCGAGGCGCTCGCGAAGCGCATCGCCAAGGAAGCTGGCAAACGGAGCTTCGCCCCGACCGTCTTCGATCTCGCTCACTACCCACCGGAAAGCTTGGCCAACGACGCAAGTGTCCTGCTCATCACAAGCACGTACGGCGACGGGGAACCCCCGGACAACGCGAAGGCGTTTTTGGAATTTTTGAGCAGCACCGCCGCCCCGGCTTTGCCGCATTTGAGATTTTCAGTGCTCGCTCTAGGGGATTCGAACTACGAAAAATTCTGCGAGTGCGGCAAGGAATTCGATTGTCGGCTTGAAACTCTCGGAGCACGGCGCATTTATCCGCGCGTTGACTGTGATGTGGATTACGAGGAACCGTTCCAGAAATGGCTGAACGGTTCGCTATCTGCGCTCGCGAAGGACGACAAACCGGGCTCGAACAGGGAACCCCTCACCCCGGCCCTCTCCCCAGAGGAGAGGGAGAGTAGGATTCCGTCGCGGGAGAGGCCAGTGACGTTGGATGATGAGCGGAGCGCAGACGCGAGGTTCCCTCTCCTCGGGGAGAGGGTTAGGGTGAGGGGAAAGGAGGCGACAGAGGAGTCGAACGTGTCGGGATTGCATGAGGTTTCCGTTCCCCTCACCCCGGCCCTCTCCCCTTCCGAAGAGGCGAGGGAGAATGGATCGCAATCTTCCGTGGAATTGTTGGGTAGCGGACCAAAGGACACGCAGGGGCTTGATTCTCTGTCCCGTCATCCGACGACCGGGAAGAACCAAGGTGGGGCGCGCCGCGAAACCGTTCCTTCAATAGGCCATTCAAAGAAGAACCCGTTTCCAGCACCGCTCTTGACCAATCGTCAACTGAACGCTCCCGGTTCGGCCAAGGAAACGCGGCACTTCGAGTTTTCATTGGAAGGCTCTGATCTGGATTATGAGGTCGGCGATGCTCTCGGCGTCGTTCCGGCCAATTGCCCGACGTTGGTTGACGAGATCTTGGGGGCGCTAAGCTTCACGGGCGAGGAATCCATCCCTGGTACTGACGGGCAGACGATTGCGCTGCGTGACGCGCTGCTCAGACAATACGAAATAACGAAGATTCCGCAGGCTCTCCTCCGGGCGATGGCTGAACGATCAGGCAACGCTGGATTGCGAGCGCTTAGCGTACCCGGTGTGAATGGTGAACTCACCAAATTTCTCTGGGGCCGCGAAGTCATCGACCTGCTACTAGGCTTTCCTGAGGCTCAGTTTACCCCAGGGGAATTCGTTGAGGTGTTGAGAAAACTTCAGCCGCGGCTCTATTCAATTTCATCGAGCCCGAAGGCCAATCCCGGACAAGTGCATCTGACTATCGCGATCGTTCGCTACGAATCGTTGGGCCGTTTGCGCCGGGGAGTGTGTTCGAGCTTTCTTGCGGACCGTGTCAATGGAGAAGGGTCAGTTCCGGTTTTCGTTCACAAGAACAAGAGTTTTCGACTTCCTCCGGACAGCAGCAGACCCTTGATCATGATCGGGCCAGGAACAGGCATCGCTCCATTTCGTGCATTTCTGGAAGAGCGGCGCGCCGTGGGTGCGCTCGGAAAGAATTGGTTGTTCTTCGGCGATCAGCACGAAAAGACCGATTTCCTTTATCGCGACGAGTTGGAGGTGATGTCACGCAATGGCACGTTGACTCGCCTCACGACGGCATTTTCACGTGATCAAGAACAGAAACTTTACGTGCAACAGCGCATCCTGGAAAACGCGAAAGAGCTCTACGCTTGGCTGGAGGATGGAGGGCATTTCTATGTGTGCGGCGATGCAAGCCGCATGGCTAAGGACGTGGAGAAAGCCCTCCATCAGGTCATCGAAATCGCCGGCAACCGAACCGCCGAACAAGCGGCTGAATACGTTCGGCGACTGCAAACCGAGAAGCGCTATCAACGGGATGTGTATTGATCGCCTCCGGCAACTTCAAGAGAGACGATCTCCCGGATATGGCGAAAATCAACCGTAAGTTTTTCAATCGCCACCTGCTTCACTTCGGCGCGATCACTACCCACATGCCTCCAGGTTTCGATGGATTCAAAAGAGTAACGCTGGTCATTCTTGTTCCATCCATAAACCACACGGCCAGCGTCCAGTCTTCATGTTGGAAGAGCAAATCCCGCTGGCCATCTTGATTCCGGTCCACCGCGCTGACGACGCGCCATTATGCGCTGGCTGGATTTCTGGGATTTAATAAAACAGTTCGTCCTCGTGCGTCTCCAGCCAGGCTAAAACGCGCGGCTCGGGACTCGGTCGGGTGCCTTCCGAAAGCACATTGGCGTCAACGAGGTAACTCACAGTGCCGCCTCGCCCGGATAATCCGGGATCGGCTTTAGATCCAGGTCTTTGACCGGACAAGCGCGCAACAAGTCAACCAGACGTTTCCGCCGCGGACGCAGCTTCTTGTATTCAGCCACGGAGAGAACAACCACGGTTGGCTCGCCATGCCGCGTTATGATTTGGGTGCCGCGGGTGAGCGCGCTTTCTACGACCAAGCTTAATTGGTTCTTCGCCTCTTGCAGTTGCCAGGCGTTTCGCATGCGAGAACCCTACCCTTACCTTTCTGGCCCGACTAGCCAGAAATGAGTTCTCCGATTCTCACGGATGGCAGGACCATACAGTTCTCGCCTTGCGGTCAATCTGTGCAGCTCAGAATTACTCGCGCGCATCCGGTGCCTGTGTGGGCTTAGCGTCTTCAAGGTTCTTCCGGATCATCGTTCGGAGCTTGTCGGACAAGCTGGCGACTTTCTCGGCCTCGGCAGGCGGATCGGTGGTAAATCGAAATGCTTCCGGACGATCCGCCGGTTCCGCGGTGGGCTTCAGTTCCACAACGGACTTATCCCACTCGGCGGCCTCCGTTTCCGTCAGCCCGCGATACCACAGCGAAAAAACGCCAAGCTCTTCTTTGTCCAAAACGACCTGTCGGTAAAGTTTCACTTGCTTTTCCCATTGTCGAGAACCACCTACACGCGAAACGGGGAGCGTATCGGAAAAAGCAAACACATCTTCGCATCCGTTGCAAAGGCAATATTCCCAAGCCCAATCCCGAGCTGTTGGATCAAGTGCGCGAGGTTATCCGATTCAAACATTATCCCCTTCGAACGGAGCCTTGTTGTCATCTCAGCGAGCGGAGGATTTGGTGCAGGCTCTTGAGAAAATGTTCAACCTCGTGAACCGTGTTATAGCCATGAATTGAAATACGAAGACGGCCGGCTGAGTGCATCACATGAATGTTCTCCTGTTCCAATCCCGCATGAATGGCGGCGCTTTGCGGGTGCTGAACGGCGATGATTCCAGAACTGTGCCCAGGCTCGTACGGCGCCATTGCTTTCAAACCGAGGCCGATAATTCCCCGGTGCAGCGTCTCCACCAGCGGATCGGCGTAAGAGGCGATCTTCTCCACGCCGAAGGACTCGATATAACGCAACCCTGCATTGAGTGCATAAATGGCAGCGAAGTTTGGCATGCCGACCGAGAAACTGGCCGCGCCTGTCTTGGGAATAGCGCGCTCGAAACGATCTGCCGCAAACGCATTGGTCAGGTGAAACCAGCCGCCGGCGTGCGTGGTGATCCGCGCGGCGTGACGCTGCGGAATTCCAACGATGCAGCCTCCATGGATGCCCAGGACCCACTTGTGCGTGCTTGAAATGATGCAGTCGGCATCGGAACACTCGAGAGCAATCCGTCCTAAAGCCTGAGTCACATCGACCGAGATGAGAGCCTGCGGCGCATGTTTCCGAACTGCCTGAACAAAGGGCGCCCACGCGATACGATGTCCATTGTAAAAGCTCACGAGAGAAATCTGAACCAATCGCGTCTGCTCACTCAACAAAGGAACCAAATCTTCCGACAATAAAGCGCCATCCTGAGCGTGCCAGAGTTTAACCTTGGGACGAGTTGGAAAGGAGAGCCACGGCGTTGCACCCGATGGAAAGTCCAAGTCCGTGATGACGACTTCGTCGCAGGGTTGCAAGTTTAGAGCGGTGGCGAGCAAATTATAAGCCTCGGCGCTGCAAGAACAGAACGAAACTTCCTCGCTGCTGAGACGAATGGTGCGGGCAGCAATCTCCCGGCACTCCTCCATCTGGGCGTAATGCGCCTCGCGTCCTTTCATGCCGCGCAGCTTGTCCCGCCAATACGTTTGCAGAGCTTCGCCGACGCAGGCTGGCGGAATGCTTTCGGCGGCGGTGTTCAAGTAGGTCATTCCTTGCAAGGCAGGGAAGTCTCGGCGGCGTGTCTCGGATGTGATCATAGAATATCAACGCAAACCAAGGCAAACGGCAACAGCTTGAGCTCAATTTTACCGGAGACGGAATCGATCAATGCACCAGGCTTCGAGCGGAAAGTTTCCGGATCAGTCATGGCTTGTTCAGCATTCGTCTCGTCGAGATAGCGGACTCGAGACTGGCATGTGCCCGATTTGATTTTCACTTCCTGCGGTTCGCTCAGGAGGTTTGCCACCAGGATTCGACGGCGATTTTTGTCATCCAAAATCGTGAGCCCTTCGACCTGCAAGGGGTGGCTGGAATGGGTGGGGCAAATCCGCCCGAACTCAGCGAGGTCCGCAAAAACATGATAGACTGGAAACACCATGCCGGGCAGCGACTTGAACTGGTCCGGCATTGGGGAGCCTTTCTCTGTTTCCATTATTCCCAGCCAGCCGGTTGTTTCGAAATAAGTAAGACTATGAATATTACTCGCGCCGGAGAGGCGGGCAATGCTGCCGAGAGTCCAGCCAGCTCCGAAGAGCGACATTTGCCGCGGGTCCACAGAGGGCGGCAAAGCTCCCGATCCAGGTGGAGCGATCGAGTCAGAAAGCGGGCGGAGAGTAATGGGCGAAATGACGACGCTTTGTTTGCAGAACTGTTGCGCGGTTTCGACGGTTCCGACTTGTCCGCCGAGATTGTCGATCAACGTGGTGTTGTCGAGAGCGTGTACCTGAGGATTGATGGAATAGCACGGCAAAGCGGTTGAATCTGGAGCAGGCCGATTGCGATTTAACTCCACGAAATTGGCGGTGGTTCCGGCGGCAACGAGGATGTTCTGGCTCCATGTGGAGAGTTGTTGTCGCGCCAGCCGAATCCACTTGTCGTTGGTTACGTCGTCTCCCCGATGGAAGATCATCCAGAGCGAGACTTTCGCATCCAGCGCTGTGAGTTCACGAACGAGGCCTGCCAACTCCTCCTCAGCGCGGTCGGTCAGGAACAGGGCTATTTGCAAACCCACACTCAGTTGGCTGGCTTCTTGTGAACCTTGGCGGAGCGTGTCGCAGTAATGCGGGTCGGATAGATTCAAATCGATCCGCAGATGTGAGAGTCGAAGTCGCTTGAGTCTCTCAAGCGCTTTGGCCGAGAGGGGCTGGCCGTGGCTGGCCACTCTTAAACCCAAAGCAGGCTTCACAAGGACTGGAGTGGTGGAGATCGACAACTGGGGTGTTCGGCCCTGGACGACTGGCAGGACTTTGCGCGTTTGGCCAACTAGCGAGACGGTTATCGATTGCTGAACCCGCGCGCCCTTTTCGACACGCACAGGCTTCGGTAAATCGACCGGCGTGCTATAAGTTTTGAACGAAGCGTCCGTCCAGTTCCGCTGGTCTTCCATCTCGAAAATTTCACCGGCGAATCGAACTTCAACTCGGATACCGGGCGCTACTTCGTGCGTGATGGCGCGGATTTCTTTCAAGGGCTGATGCGGTGAAATGTAACGCGGAAAAGCGCCTTGCTCGATTGCGCCATCAGTTTTCTCGACGGTGCATGGTTTCCCGGCGCACTCGACAACCGGATGGAGCACGCAAATCCCAATCCGATTGCGCAGAAAGCTCGAACGCGCTTCGCCATCGAAATGGAACGTGATCTTTCCATGAGCGTCGCCAGTGATCTTGCCGTGCCAGACAAAATCGATGTCTCTTTCTTTGCATTCGGCATCGAAGTCCAGCTCGAAGTTAAGTGGTTTGGCTTGAGCCAAGCTCGCGCCGGGATTCGGTTCGACCGCGCGAGTTTCACACCGAAGATTGGAAAGCTTGGGTGTAATCGTGCTCCAATTCTGATCACGGACGGCACCATAAACTGCCCTCAGCACCTCATGATCCCCGATCCGGAGATACCGCAAGAAGGCGGTGTCGGGTTCGAAAGCCATCGTGAATGGACCGGCCGTCAGATGGAGTGGCTTCGGGCGTGCCTCGGTTCGTCCGTCGTACAGAGTATTTTGGGATAAGTGATTCATGCTTTGTCGTCCATTACATCGGTTCTTGTGAACGGATAAGAGCCCGTTCAGCAACATGGCCGAGGTGGTTGCTTCAGAAAAAGGACTTTGACGGCGGGTCGCCGGGATTGACGGCTTCAATTTTCCGGACCTTGACCCTGTTGATTTGAACCTCCTGTCCGAGCCCATCCTTGAAAACGTAATAACCTCGCTCGTTTAATCTGGGTCTGGAAGATGCCCGAATAATATCTCCGCTTGGGAGAGTGGTGATATCATAGCTCATGGCGCAACCGGACAGGAACAATGCGCCAACGAAACAGTAGCAGAACAGCTTTTTCATAAACTCAACACAAGAGGCTGATGTAGCTCAATGGGCAATCCGCCACAAGGACCAAATAAATCAGCGGCGAGAAGGAACCGGTTGCAGAAGACCAATTGGCCCAACCGAGTGACCCGAGGTTGAGGACACCGCCATTGGATTAAGGATTTTGAGCGTGATTTCTACTCGTAATCCTACTCTTCCTCTCCAAGAAACCCACGCTGCGAAGATTACGATTAGGAGTAGGGTTAAGAGTAGGAAAACGGCCTTCCGAAATCGGAGCTTAATTCAATGGCAGTGAGCTTGATGACCCCGTTCTAGGTGGATGGTTCCGCCCGGAGGGTGAGCCAGAACGCTGCTCGCATCTGACGACATTCCGCAAAGAAACCAGGGCTTCGCGTCATATCCCATCATTTTCAACCACGGCTCTTAGGTTCAAACGTGACATTCTTTCCGACCTGCTGTCGAATGGGCAGTGCAATCGCCGACTTTACGAACCGAGCCAATGGACAAAGAGCCCATGTCATCACGAGCTGTGGAAAACAAATCCGCGCCCTCGCGATCCATCGGCAGCAAGTCAGATTCCTCGGAAGAGCGACCGGTCTGGGCATCGAGTGAGTTCGGTGCGATTTACGACGCGCATTCCAAAAGCATTTACTACCTTGCTCTCCGTCTGTTGGGTGATCCTACACAGGCGGAGGATGCCACCCACGACGTTTTCCTGAAAGCCTACCGCAAGATGAACCAATTCCGGGGCGACTCTGCGGTGCGGACTTGGCTTTACCGTATCACGATCAATCATTGCCAAAATCTCCTCCAAACCTGGCACCACCGGCACATGATCAACAACGCCGATGATCACGTCTGGGAAACCGCTGGGTTGCATTCGGATAGTCCATTGCGCGTTTTAGAAACGAAAGAACTGGGGCAACGTATCAAGGTAACTCTGGACGCCTTGCCCGAAGAGTATCGCCTGCTGCTCTTACTCGTGGCTGATGAGAAACTGAGCTACCAGGAAATTGGGGAACTCACCGAACAAACGGCAGATGCTGTTAGGGGTAAGTTGCACCGTGCTCGCAAGGCATTTGCCGCTGCCTTTGGAAAATCCGCCTAACCAGTTATGAACCCTCATCAATCCAAGCTGCGCCAGCAACTTCGTGAAGAACAACAAACTGCCGCAGTCAATCAAACCCAACAAAAGCAGTGGCGTGAGTTTGCCACCGTGGATGAACTTATCCAAAGCGACGTCGAACAAATCTCCGTGCCGCCGAAGATTGCCGAGCGTTTGAATGAGTCTATTGCCGGTGAACCCAAGCCCGCGCCGTCGTGGTGGCGTCGTTGGTTTTCTGGGGAGAGTCGCTAGACATCGCCAATCAGAGGGTCGGCCAGTTACCGGGAAGCAGTCGTGGTGAGCTCTGAATGTTTCCGCCCTTCTCGCGGAGAATACTTCGTCGGGTGCGATGTCGCCACAGGCGACTTGCGATCCGCAGAACCCAGGTGCGAGTGCTGCTCTTGGTCGAAGGCCACCATCTCCTTCGCCATGAGGTTTGTCATGAAAAACAAAATGAAGAAAATGGCGCTCAGCGGTTTCAGGATGCCCCAGCCCAGGTCACTGCCCGCCTCTGTGAATCCCGTTAGGAACGCTGTCACCGAGATGATTAGAAAGATGTTAGGCAATTTTTTCATGATACAATTGATACCGTTGGATTGTTAATTATTGATGATGTCTATCAGCACGAGAGTAATCTGGTTGAGAGCAGACTCGGCTGCTTCTCTTTTATTGTCAGAGACACAACATTTCTTGCGGCTGGGAGCGGGTCCGCGACGGTGGAGCGTCGCAAGAAAGGAGACGCATTCAGCAGAATTGGGTGAGCCCAATTCACGCAAAGTCGGGAGCATGCGACGCTTCGACGTTCACTCAGAGAAATAAACAAAACAAAAAATACGGAAAATGTATGGCACGATATATCAGTCTGATTCGGTTCACAGAAAAGGGAGCGGCAGCGGTTCGGCAATCACCCAAACGCGCTCAGGCATTCGCAAAAGCAGCAGAGAAGACAGGGGTGAAGATTGAGGCCCAATACTGGACATCCGGGCAGTACGACGGTGTGCTGATCATGAGCGCACCCAAAGCTGAGCAGGCTTTGCGCTGTCTGTCTGAGCTCGTCGCCGGAGGAAATGTTAAAACGGAGACGTTGCAAGCATTCGACTCCAAGGAGTTCGCTCTAATTGCCGGTAAATAAACCTCAAGCAACAGCGACCGAGCTGTGCCTGTGGCGGACTCACCGTTCGGATGCAAAGCGCGACGTCCGCCAAGTATCTTCATAACAAATCATTGCTGCCGCAGCCAAGATGGCGGCACCCCTCATACTGAGAGGTGCTGCTATCGCTGTTGCGCAGCTTGACCTGAGGTGTCAAAACTCTTTAGAAATGTCCCCGCTATACTATGTCGCTCACGAGAATTGCCCCACCTTTGCTCAGGAAATTGCTCAGGTAATTTGACCCACCCCTGAGCACCTTGGAACCGAGGAAAGGCTACAGGCCACAGCTACTTGGAAAGAAAAAAGACCCTTCCAACCTGGATCACTTTAACCGACATTTTGGCGATGAATGGAGCCAGAATTGGTCATAAATATCCTAACTCTTCTGCTTTCAATTGAGCCGATGCGTGCTCGGAACTTATCTGTAGTGCGTCATTGAGAAAAGCCTCCACGGTCTGATCAATCGCCCCCATAATCTTTTGAATAACTTGGCGGCCCAAATCTTGGACCAGATCATCCAGGGCTCCTTCAATGAGAGCGCGAAACAACTGCCAGAGCAAGGAGGCATAGGTCAGGGTCTGTAGTAGTCCTGTTTGCCGATCCCGAACCTGTCCGTA
>CAMAWP010000142.1 GCA_945861765.1 Akkermansia muciniphila
GTGAAGTTTTGGCCCGTCTTCATTCGGAGAGGCACCCTTTCCCGCGTCGCGCACCGGCCGTTTTGCCGCGCTTACTTCAAGGCGGCGTAAACGTGATGCACGTCCTCATGATCGTCGAGGGCGTGGAGAAACTCCACGACTTCCTTCCGGGAGGCTTCGCTAAGTTCAGGGAAGCTCTTGGCAAGATACCGCATTTCGGACGCAATGACATTCCAGCCGACGCTTTTCAGGCCCTTGGAAACGCTGTCCAGACCCTTGAGTTCTGTCAGGAAGCGGGCGCCCTTCTGGCCTTCGGGAACTTCATCCGGCTCGAGCATCTCAACCTCTTGCGCGTCGGCTTCAATCGCATCACCCTCCGCGTCACGATTCGGATCAGGGTGAGTGGCCTCGACGACTCCGAGATGGTTGAAGAAAAAACCGACACTGCCGGGTTGTCCGAGCGCACCGGCTTTAAACAGGGTGCGAATCCCTGGCGCGGTGCGGTTGCGATTGTCAGTCAAGCATTCCACGATCACAGGCACCTTGTGGGGAGCGAATCCCTCATAGGTGACCAACTCGAAAACGATCTTCTCATCCGTGAGGCCGGCCCCCTTCTTGATGGCGCGCTCGATCGTGTCACGGGTTACGGAACTCTTCCGAGCTTTCTCGACCGCTGCGGCGAGTCGCGCGTTCAGCTCAGGATCAGCGCCGCCGAGTTTGGCGGCGACCATGATTTCCCGGACGAGCTTGACGACCATCTGGCCACGCTTTTGCGCGTTGGCTTCGCGTCCGGCTTGTTTCCATTGTGCTCCCATACGTAGTGCCCACTTTGGAAAACTCACCTGTTGATTACAATGTAAATCGCGTGGTAGCCGAAAGCAGCAATGGTCCGAAGCTAGGTGTTCTCGTGCGTGAGAGCGCGTGGCTGCGCGGCAACTTCAAGGCGCCCCGAGCTAGCCCCGCTGCCATTGCATTAAGGCAGCGGCAGTGGGAACTGACCCTCGCCATCGTGAAGCCTCCGCCAGGTCAGTTTTCCCGCCTGAGACACCAATTCACTGCATTGCGCATCAACTGCTGGAACATCGGATGATTCAGGGAGTCGCGCGTGTGGCCGTTCGCCAAATGGCAGAGCCGCCCCCGCCCCGGCTCATACGCCCAGCCTGCGGCTGCCGCCACTTTGCCGTCGTCCGAGCGATTGCGCAGTAGAAGGTGAACTCTGTTCGTCTCGTACGGTGGTGTGTGTTGCTCATCCGCGGTAAAGAAGTCAGTGACACCTCTCGTGATCGGATGTTTGGCATCGACCACCTCCGTCCGGAAACGCTCGAGCGGCCCGTGCCCGATGTACCGCCCGCCAATCAGCTTCAGGTACGGGCCATTGTCTGGGTAGAGGCCCATTGAATTATGGAGATTGAGAAATGCGCCGCCCCCTTCAACGAACCGAACCACCGCATCCTGTTGGTCCGGCGTCATCCACATGATGCCCTTTCCTTCCGGCCAAATAAAACCATCCCGCAATATCACCAGCAGCTTGACCTGGCTGAGGTTCTCGAGGGTCAGCCCGCGCACATCGAATAGGAAGTGAGGAATGACATCGGCGGCATCGAAGACCTGCCTCAAAGCTGGCTCAATATGCTCGGGCTCGTGGACTCGATCGCCGATTAGCACCAAGGCGTGAGGTCGCGCATCGGTTCGCAGCGGAAGCTTTCCGTTGAACGGGGCGGCGGGAACTGTCAATTCGCTATACACATGGCGAATATCCTGCGGCGTCGGAGCGTCATACGGCATCCAAACGGAGAAGGCCGGAGCGATGAAAATTTCCTTTTCAATTTTTTCGGGTGGAAGGCCCATTGTGATTTTGTAGGCGACTTGGCGGCGCAGCTCGATGAGAAATTGCCGCTGGCGTTCGAGGATGGCCGAATCACCCCAAGAACCAAATCCGGGGACGACTCGCGTCGCCTGCAGCTTGTGCAATTCGGCCAAGCCTGAAATCCAGGCCGCTGTGTCGCTGCCCTGCAATTTCACTCTCGGACCGTTGACAGAACACGGTCCTGCGAAAAGCACTCGTGCTCGCGATATCAACACCGCCGCGCCAGCCTTGCCCGTAATAGTGCCGTAAGGAACAATCTCAATAGGCACGCGGGCGTCGCCGATGGAACTCCGTGTGTTCGGGCTTGGAAGCTGGCGCAAACCTTGTTGAACCAACGCGCCAATCATCGTGGCATCGGCCTGTTCCGCGTGCGTCAGAACGAAGGATCGGGCGGGCTTGCCGGTGGTCTTCTCGACTTCCGCCAAGAATTCCGGAATCGGAATGCCATGCGGCAGGTCGATCAACAAAGTCTCATCCGCCAACGCGACCCAGCCGCAGTTCGCGGAGCCATAACGATCGGCAAACCCGGCGGCGAAAACGCCGGGCGCCAATTGTTCGACATGCGGGAGGGCGGCTGAAAGAGGTGTGCAGGAGAGCACAGCGACAAGCGAGATCCAGAGCGAGAGGCAATTCAAACGCATAATTCCATTTCGGCGAAGCAGAAGGCCTGCTCCACATTTGTCTTACAGCGACGGCAAACCAGGGGTTTTCACACGGATACGATAGACCGAAGTTGAGGCGGTGATATACAGGCTTCGGAAATCCGCGTCGCCCCAAGCAAAATTCGCCGTGTATTCCGGCACACGAATGACGCCCAGGCAAGTCGCGTTAGGATCGAACACATGAATGCCGCCGGGGCCGCAGCAATACACGTTTCCCATCGAATCGATTTTCATTCCATCAGGAGCGCCTGGGCCTTCTCCTTTTGTTTCTGCCCAGACCTTGCCGCCGCTCAGCGTCCCGATGGAATTTACATCGAAGACTCGAATGTGCTGGCGCGCGGTGTCGTTAATGAAGAGGCGCCGGTGATCAAGAGAAAAGCAAAGTCCATTCGGACGGTCGAAGTCATCGACCAAAAGCGTGGGCTCTTTGGGATCCCTGGAGAGATAGACTCCTTGGAAGGAAAGTTCCTGCTCGCGTTTAACTCCGTAGAATTCAACTCGCCCGTAAGGAGGATCGGTAAAGCAGATCTCGCCGTTCAGCGCGCAAACGATGTCATTCGGGCTGTTGAGTTGCTTGCCCTTAAAATGAGTGGCGATCGGTTGAGGAGTCCGATCGAGCATTGGGGTAACCATCGATTCGGACCGCCCGTTTTCACCGCTTTTTTGGCTTCTCGATATCGGGGAGACTGCGTGCCATCGAGTCACCCGGCTCGTGGCGTGTTCACAGATCAGCAGATTACCCGCGCGATCCCACGCCAAGCCGTTCGACATGTTCGAAATTTCCAGAAAAGTGCTGACGCCCTCTTTGCTGGACCATCGGTGAATTCGATTGCCCGGGATGTCGCTGAACAGAAGATAGTGTTCCCGTGGATGCCAGAGCGGCCCTTCCGTAAAGAGGAAGCCGGACGCGATCTGTTCGAATTGAACCTCGGCACCGACCACCGACATGAAGCGTTCATCTCGAATCTCAACGCTCATTTCTTCATCCTTTCGCCAGGCTTTCCGGCGACATACCAATCGGGCGGATCAATGTCTTCGATGACAACCCAGACGGCTTCTCGAGGGAGTTTTGTGACGTCGCAAATGGCGTCCGTGACGCGCGAAGCGATTTGATCCTTCCGCTTTTTTCCGTGTCCCTTGTAGATTTTAATGTTTACGAACGGCATAGATGGTTCATTCGTGCTGCGGAGTTGCTCATGGAGTTCATTGCCTTATAGCGCCGCTCGGTGGAGAGAGCAAAGAAAAATCTGAAGCCGAGTTTATCGTTGACACGCAATCGCACGCAGGATGTCATTTTGGAATCGCCCACGCCCTTAGCATGAATTTGCAGCCTATGACCACAATCATCCCCGATGAATGTGCAGGCTCTTTCGAATCGGGTGTCGATGGATTGGGCGGCTTCCTGAAAACCTCCCACTATGAACGAAACTATTGACCGTCACTCCGGATATGACAAACGGAGGCTGTTCCTGTTGAGCGTTATTGCTCTCACCACAACGGGAATCGGCTTCAGCATCCGCGGCAACATCGCAAGCGAATTGCAGTCGGACTTGTTCGATCCCATCGACAAACTGCGCTCGGCCGAAATGGTAGCAACGGCGCTGGGCGTGGTCTTCCTGGGCTACGCATTCACCATCGCGATCGGAAGTTCCCTGCTTGATTACATCGGGATGGGCCGCCTGTTGACAGTCTCCGCAGTCCTTTTTTTCATCGGCACATTCATCGTTGTTTTCTCGCGAACATTGCAAGGGACCTTGTCTTTGTATTGGGTGGTTTGGTTGGGAATGCTGATCATCGGCATCGGCCAAGGACTGGTCGAGACCGTGATCAATCCATTGGCCGCGACGCTTTATCCTGATGACAAGACACACAAGCTGAACGTCCTTCATGCCTGGTGGCCGGGTGGCATTATCATCGGCGGATTGATCGGGCTGGCGTTGGGCGAAATGAAATTCAACTGGCAAGTGCAAATGGCCATTGTTCTTCTGCCAGCCGCTGTCTTCGGAATCATGGCCATCGGAAGCAAGTTCCCTCCCACCGAACGTGTCGCCGCCGGGGTATCCGCTGGTGCCATGATGAAAGAAGTGTTTCGCCCCTTTTTCATTTTGTGGTTCCTCTGCATGTTCCTCACGGCAGCAGCCGAGCTCGCGCCCGGCCAATGGGTGGACATGGCGCTGACTCGCACGGTGGGAATGAAAGGAATTTGGCTGCTGATCTATGTGAGCGGATTGATGTTTGTGATGCGGCATTTCGCCGGACCTCTCGCGCATAGATTGTCGCCAGTCGGCCTGCTGTGGATCTCCTGCTTGCTCGCATCCGTCGGCTTGATCTTCCTCAGCTTCGCTAATTCGAAGATCACCGGCTTGCTGGCGGCGACGGTTTGGGGGGTTGGAGTTTGCTACATGTGGCCAACCATGCTGGGCGCGGCATCGGAGCGCTTTCCGCGAGGTGGCGCGTTGCTCATGGGCTTAATGGGAACGGGAGGGACCTTGTCGATTTACTTCGTCCTGCCGCAAATGGGGAAGATCTTTGACAATGCGAAAATCAGAGCGGCGGACGGAGAAGAAGCTTTCAAAGCCCTTTCTGGAGAGAAGCTCAATGCAGTGCTCACCTATGCGTCACAATACTCTTTTCGCGTGGTCGCGATTCTGCCAGCAATTCTCTTGATCGTCTTCGGTGCGATCTGGTTTTTTGACAAGGCGAGAGGCGGTTACAAGCCGGTGAAAATCGCGGATGACGCCACGCTTGAGGATCAGAACCAAGTCTCACCATAACCCGAAGGACCCGTCCTCGGCCCAGATTTGCGAGCCGCGGTAGGGAAGCATTCGGCGAATGTCTTTCCACGCCACCGAGCCATCGACTTGGCCCACGTTTCCACCTTTTGCGCCGACGTCTTGAGGCGTTTGGCGGTATGCCTCAGGATGTTGCTCGAAGTAGTTTTCATCCTTGATGACCGGACCTCGGGCAGCGTGAGGAGCAAGGATACGCTGGAAGCTGTAGGAATAGACGTTCAGATCGGCGACAAGGACCAGCGAGGGATTCTCGCTCGTCTTCTGTGGTGAAACCCAGGTGTTCGTGAACCCACCGGCCGGGGGCCATGGCGTGTTCGAATGGCCGCCCAAGTAATGGTATCCAATGGCGATGCCGTAGTCCGGATGCACGCGCCACGCTTCCTCCTTTTCGAACGACTTCGCCAAATTCGGGCAGTCGAGCACTTTAACGGGACTAATGTATTGGAGAATATTGCTCTTCGTGGCGTTGGAAAGGATCGGCGTGTGGGTGTCCTCCTTGTTGCGATTGTCGGTATCGCCTCGAGGGAGAAAGTCCTGGTTATCCCCAGCGTAAATGTGTGTCGCAAGGATGAACTGCCGAACGTTGCTCAGACAGGTGCCGCGTCGCGCACGCTCTTTCGCACTGCTCAAAGCTGGAAGGAGCATGGCGCTCAAAATCGCAATAATGGCAATGACGACCAGGAGTTCGATCAATGTGAAGCCGCGTGAACCGGCTGATTGATTCCCCGCGCTTGAAAACATTTTGCAAACCCTTGGATCAAGAAAACTCCCCTTCCTGGAGAGAACTCCCCGGACTTCGCGCGCGCAAGGCGACTCTGAACCCACCCCTTCACCCCTCCCAGGAGGGGAACCTGCAACCAGCGCGGACGACGAAACTCCCCGGACTTCGCGCGCGCGGGGCGGCTCTGAACCCACCCCTACCCCTCCCGGGAGGGGAGCTTTGTCCGTTCCCCTCCTGGGAGGGGTAGGGGTGGGTCGGTTCATGGAAAGACAAAACTGAACCTCGCCACGGCGGCGGCTCCGAGGTTT
This sequence comes from Akkermansia muciniphila, assembly GCA_945861765.1. Classification (GTDB taxonomy): domain Bacteria; phylum Verrucomicrobiota; class Verrucomicrobiia; order Limisphaerales; family SIBE01; genus SIBE01. The sequence goes on from CAMAWP010000142.1 coordinate 6,330, forward strand.
CATGGTCATGAAATCAAGTCAGATAAGATTCGCAATCGTCTGAGTTTCATCTGGCACGTTCACAACAAAAACTTTCAAGGCTGCTCGATCGCTTTGAAAAAGAGCTGCGGCTCAGCAGAACCCTGAGCCTCCAAACGAAGCTGGCCATTGGTCAAAACAGGATCGCTGCGGAGTTTGACCCACCCGGTAGGACCTGTTGCAAGATCGGAAGTGCTGAAAAGGCTGATCTTCGCCGCGCGATCCGAGTCGAGCGGAGAGCGGTCTTCGGTGCCAAGCAAGATCTGAAAACTTCCGCCGTCGCTCGCGATGATCGAATGCAACCTCAACTTCGGCAGAGAGGGGGGCGAGAGATCAAGACAAACAGCCTCGCTCGTGCTGCGAACGTAGAGCCGGCCATTGCTAATGGCGGGAACATTCCAGCATTTTCCGTTGACCGCCTTAAATCTCGATACTTCGCGATAGGCCGTCGGATCAGGTTTCACAAGCACCAGGTCGCCTTGATCGGTGAGTACCAGAACATGGCCAGCGACGAACAGAACGCTGCCGTAGCCGACGCCACTTTGCTTCCACTTCTCGATCCCCGTCGCCGCATCGATACAGCGAAGCGTCAGTAGGCTTTGCCCGTAAACTCCGTAAAAATAGCCCTCGTGGTAAACTGGCGTTGCCCAGTGGTTCATGTTGGCACCGGGAGTCCTCCAGATTTGGCTCGCGCCAAGGGCCTCTCCGTTCCGTCGGATCTGGACCGCGCCGGCACCCATCCCATACGCCGCCGAGCAATAGACGACATCATTCGCGATAACAGGCGAGGCCGCTGTCGAAACACTATAGGGGAAAGGATAACGCCATAGCACAGCGCCGGTTTCAGGCGCGACCGATACCAATCCGGATTGCGCGAAGAAAATCACCTGCGGCACGCCAGCAACCGTCGCGGCAACCGGGGTTGCCTGTGTCATCTGATCATCCTGCCCCGTCCACGCCACGCTTCCGTCTTGCTTCCGCAATGCCAGCAAACGCTGTCTAGCCGCATTGCAATTCATGAAAACAAGGTCGCCGACAATCAACGGCGACGCGGCATTCTGCCAGGTTATCACGCTGCCGCCGTACTCAGCGACCAGGTCTCTTTTCCAAATGGTTCGACCACTGGCAGCCTCCAGGCAAGCCATTCGCAAATAGGATGTCAGGACGTACACACGATCACCGTCCACGGATGGCGTCGAGCGCGGCCCATCGCCAAACCCAGCACCGCTGTCATAGTCGGCGCTATCCAGCGGCGTGGCCCAAAGTTCCTTTCCGGTATCGGCGTTCAAGGCGATGCAGAACTCTTGGCCGCGGTTTCCCACGAGACGTCGGGCTTGGGTGAACGCCCGTCCACCGCCAATCGCAAACGAACTCAGAGCGTCATCCAGGGGGACTTTCCAAATCTGGCGCGGGCTCTCCTTGGACCAGTTCACGCGGATGGTTTCAGTTGAAATGCCATCGTGGTTAGACCCGCGATATTGTGGCCAGTCAGCAGCGCTTAGAACCGTGACGAAGAAAGGAACCAGGAGCCAACCAAAGAAACTCTTCCCGCTCGAAGTTCGTTGCTGGAAAAAAGACTCAGCCCGAGGGCTCGTTAGCACGGTCACTCGACTCTCCCATGAGAGAACCCCCCGAACTTCGCGCGCGCAAGGCGACTCTGAACCCACCCCTTCACCCCTCCCAGGAGGGGAACCTGCAACCGGCGCGGACGACGAAGCTCCCCTCCTCGGAGGGGCTGGGGGTGGGTTCTTGGAAAGAGAGCGGGAGCAGGCTTTGACCGCTCCTCGGGAGCCGTCCCGGGGCCAACGCACATCGTCTGCTGACACGTTCAGTAATGGTGAAGCTTTCATTCTATGAGAAAGTATTGCGATTTGTTTCGATATCCGAGAGCCGAGTCTTCCCAGCGCACCTCTTCTAGTTCCCGCCAGAATGACATTTCTTGATCAGAGTTAACAGGTTTTCAGAAATTAGCAAATCAAGCGCCACAGCCAGACATCAGTTCTCATTCTCATTCTGCGAGGCGCGGCAATCCTGACGACACTGGAGTTCGGACATATTGACAGTCTCCACCTCCCGGAGGGAGATTCTCCCGTCCGGGAGATGGCGGCCTACGTCTCGCGGAGGGAGATGGCAGAATCTATCTCCCGGAGGGAGACTCGATACTAGCCCAGCAGTTCACTGCTGGGTTGGAATCGGCGATTGCATAAGTCCCGGAGGGACGGCTGAACGTGGCGGTGATTCAACCGTCCCGTCGGGACTTGGGCTCTCCGCGTGCTCAGTCCCACCCTTGAAAGGGTGGGCTATTCTCAAATCTCCCATCCGGGAGATGGCGGTCGGAAGCCTCATTTTGACCTGGAACGTGACTCGCCAGATTGTCGGGGATCAAATCCCGTTGCTTGAATTGCAGCCACAAAGCCATAAGATGCTGGACCAGCAACCGTGAAAGAAAGTTGAACTATGTTCGAACCGTCCCTAATGAACCGCCGCAGGGCGTTGAAAACCGCTGCGTGTGGCTTTGGCTATCTCGCGCTTGCAGGCTTGGCGGCCCAATGTGCGAGCGCGGCGACAACTCCGCTCGTGCCAAAGACGCCGCACTTCAGACCACGCGCCAAGCGCGTCATCTTCATTTTCATGCAAGGCGGGCCGAGCCATGTCGATACGTTCGATTACAAGCCAGCTTTGGAGAAGAATGATGGAAAGATGCTGAGCTTTGACGATGCGCGCACCATTGCCAACACTGGCAAACGCGCCACGCCGCAACGCGTGATGAAGCCTCTTTGGGAGTTCGCGCAGCACGGCCAAAGCGGGCGCTGGGTCTCGGAGCTTTTCCCCGAAATGGCCCGGCATGTGGACGACCTGTGCTTCATCCACTCGTTGCAAACCGAAGGTGTGGCACACGGGCCCGCGACGCTGTTCCTGCATTGTGGAGCGACCAATTTCATCCGGCCTTCCATGGGCGCTTGGGTCACGTACGGCCTCGGCGCGGAGAACGAGAACTTGCCCAGCTTCGTCACCATTAGCCCGTCCAGCGGCAATGGCGGCCCACGGAACTACGGCAATGCTTTCTTGCCATCAGTGTTCCAAGGGACAGCGCTCGGCAAAGCCGGTTCGCCAGCGACCGAGGCGACTATCCGCAATCTGGCGAATATCTCGTCCTCATTTGGAGCGCAGCAGCGACAGTTTGAGCTTGTCCGCGAGCTGAACGCCGAGCAACTCAAGAGAACTCCCGGCGACCACGAATTGGAAGCCGTCATCAACTCTTACGAACTCGCCTGGCGCATGCAAAACAATGCGCCCGATGTCATCGATATCTCAAACGAATCACCGACCACGCTCGACAGCTACGGAGTTGGGCAAAAGGCAACGGATAATTTCGGCCGGCAATGCCTGATGGCGCGGCGACTTTGCGAAGCAGGCGTCCGCTATGTGCAAATCACTTACGGCGACAATACGGCCAATCCGGCATGGGATCAGCACGCTAACCTCCCGAAACATGCTGAACACGCCCGAGCAATCGACAAGCCGGTGGCCGGCCTGATCGCCGACCTTAAACAGCGCGGATTGCTCGACGACACGATCGTCTGGTGGGGAGGAGAGTTCGGCCGCACTCCCTATGCAGAGAAAAACGGCACGGGCCGCGACCACAACCCTGGCGGTTTCACGGTGTGGCTCGCTGGCGGCGGCGTGAAACCTGGTTTCGCTTTGGGTGAGACGGACGACTTCGGACACTTGGCCGTGAAAGACAAGGTTCACATGCACGATCTACACGCGACCATTCTTCACCTACTTGGCCTTGATCACGAAAGACTCACCTATCGGTTCGATGGCCGTGACTTCCGCCTCACGGATGTCCACGGGAACTTGGTCAAAGCGATCATCGCCTGATGAGGCGCGACGCCGATTGCCCTCCATTCTTGAAAGTCCTGCAAGCAGCGCGGAAAGACGCCGTTGGGATTTCATCTTGGAAAAAGCATTTGGAACCACGGGTTTCAGGCATGACACGGATAGAGAAGAAGATTTCGTTCGAGCGAGCCTTCACCCGAAAGGCGAGCGCGCGGGAGGCCAGTCGCTTCGCAAGAGTGATCATCATTCGTGTGGTCCCAAAATCCGTAGCTCCTGCCCATGAACCTGGGTGGGGTGAGAGTCCCCTCGAACCCTGACCTTTTCTGGCGATCGAGCATGTCAGGGCTCGACGGCTTCCGGCTCGGAGACTACAGCTCGGAGAGAGTCTCGCCCCACCGTTCAAGGGCGCATTGCGCGTAAAAAAGTTCGGGGTGGTCTCATTTGGCGCTTTCAGGGTAACCCGCCGGCGAATGATCGCGGCCTGGGATTCATCCCACCGTCTTCCGCAGTCGGTATGCGTCCTCACCGCGCGGCACAGTTACCAATCCACGACCGATCCGTCATCGGCGTCATACGCTTCCTGGTTCCGCCACTCGTGGCCAATCTTGGACGCAAGAGCGTCTTCGTCCAACTCGATTCCAAGACCCGGGCCAGTTGGCAGATCGAGATAGCCGTCGCGTACCGTAAAAGGCTTTTTCAGATAGCCCTCACCAAGGCTCACTTGTTCCTGGCAAAGGAAGTTTGGAATGGAAGCCGCCAGTTGCACGCCGGCCGCCAGAGAAATTGGCCCGAGCGGATTGTGTGGGGCAATCGCAGCATAATAAGCTTCGGCCATCCCGGCGATGAGACGGACTTCCGTGATCCCGCCGGCGTGGCAAAGATCGGGCTGCAAGATCGTCGCTGCTCTCTTTTCAAGAACTTCCCGGAAACCCCATTTGGTGAACACGCGCTCGCCCGTGGCGATTGGCAAATGAGTGCCTCTGGCGATTTCGGCCATGACATCATGGTTCTGTGCCTGGCAGGGCTCTTCCACAAACATCGGCTGATAAGGCTCCAGTCCCTTGATCAAAAGCTTCGCCGTGGCCGGGCTAATCGCACCATGGAAATCAATGGCAAGGTCAACCTTGTCGCCAACTAACTTGCGTAGCTCGGCGAACTTTTCCACCGCGTAATTCACTTCAGCCGGAGTTTCCACATAACGGGCCGGGCGTCGTTTGGCAGGCCCGGTCTTGAAAGCCGTGAAACCGCGCGCCAGTTGCTCCTGGATTCTCTGCGGCGTGCCAGCGTGCGCGTAAACGCGGATTCGATCGCGCGTCGGACCGCCGAGCAATTCGTAGATAGGGACCCCCAATGCCTTGCCTTTGATATCCCAAAGCGCCTGGTCGATGCCGCTAAGCGCGCTGGTCAGAATTGGACCGCCGCGATAAAACGCATGCCTATAAATCGCTTGCCAATGGTGTACGACCCGACGCGGATCTTTACCGATCAAGTACGGCTCGATCTCCTTGATGGCTTCCGCGCAAGTCAGTGCGCGGCCTTCGGTGATCGGCTCGCCGAGCCCGACAATCCCTGCGTTGGTATGAACTTTCAGAAAAAGCCAGCGCGGCTTGACCAAGAACGTTTCTAGCTTGGTAATTTTAAGCGGATCCTTTGCCTTGATCGGCGCGTTGCCGCTCGGCTGCCGGGCAGTTTCCTGATCGGCCAAAGCGAAGGCCGCCGAGCCCATGCTGGCGAAAAGACTGGCGATTGCTGTCCGGCGGGTGAGAGTTCCTCTGGTGTGGTTGAGCGTTTGCATAAGGAATCACGTCTGACCTAAAAACGCCTTTCTGTCACTCTTTCTTTTCTGAGCAATCCCACCCTGGGCGCCTGTCCTCATTCGGAGAGGCGCCCTCCCAAGACGGGAGCTCTGTCCGGTCCCTCCCAGGACCGGAGCTTTGTCCGGTCCCCCTTGGGAGGCGAGCTCTGTCCGGTCCCCTCCTGGGAGGGGTAGGGGTGGGTCGGTTCATGGAGAGGAAGGAAGACTCCGCAGCCCGCCTGTCCTCATTCGGAGATGCGCCCTCTCAGGACGGGAGCTCTGTCCGGTCCCCTCCTGGGAGGGGTAGGGGTGGGTCGGTTCATGGAGAGGCAGGAAGACTCGGCAGCGCGCCTGTCCTCAAATCGCCCATCCGGGAGATGTCAGGCTCGGCTCGATGTCAAACGTTCTGATTATGGCTGGACGATTGCCTGGTAATACCGATGGTCCAGGCCCGCTGCTTGCGGATCACTGATGTCCAGTTTCCCATTCTGGATCGTCACGGTCGTCAGGTCCGTCCATGTGATCAGGTCGTCGGACACTCGGATCAAACACTTCAACCCGGCCTGGCCATCGACCTCGAACCCGATCTGGCCTTGCCCCGAGCGCGTGGTTTTCAGGATGCGCAATGGCGGCGGCGCTATCTTGTAATACCGTCGATCCAGAACCCCTGAACTGACATCGACATACTCGTGGCAATTGGACGTGAATGTGAAGTTCGTCAAGACCGTCCATCGCGCCAAATCGGCCGACCCTTGCAAATAGACAAGCTGCCCGACAGGCCCCGTCATCATCAAGTGGCTGCCCTGTTCACCCAGGCGCCGGACCGAAACAATCCGCAGTGTGCTGTCGCTTAGGATCGTCAACAGCGCCGGCCTGCTTTGCGCCACGCTCACCGCATTGGTCACCACGACCTGATACGAGCCCCCATGAATCGCTTGCAGATTGGTGAGCGTCAGGACCGCGTTCGTGGCTCCGGGCAGCACCTCGCCCTTGAAGCTCCACTGATAACGCAGCGGCAGTGCGCCATCGGCTTGAACCGTGAGCCGCACGGATTCGCCCAGGCAGCTCGCCAGATCATCGGGCTGCGCGGTCAGTCGCACCCGTTCCTGCACTGTCACCACGGCCGCCTGGCTCAGCTCGATGCCCACATCGTTCTGCACCATGACCGTGTAGGTTCCGGCATCGGCCAGCGCGGCCTTCGCCAGATTCAACGTCGCGTTGTTCGCTCCCACCAAATCGACACCATCCAGCCGCCATTGATAGCGCAGCACAGCTCCGGTGGCCTCGACACTCAGCGCCAAGCTGTCGCCTGACAGCACGCTCTGGCCTTGCGGCTGCTTCACGATCGCGGGTGCCACCTTGATCGCAAGCAGCGCTTCCTCGCTCGCAACACTCCCTTCCGCGTCGGCCACCTGCACTTGATAAATCCCGGCTTGCTCCCGTTGAACATTGGTCAACCGCAATGTCGCTCCGGTCGCTCCCGCAACGTTCCGTCCGTTCAGCCGCCATTGATAGGTGAGCGCTCCGGTCCCAACCGCCACCACATCGAACGCTTTGCTATCACCGCTCACCGCCAGTTGGCTCACCGGCTGCCGCGTGATGGCCAGCGGCACGCGCACCACCACCGCGATGCTGCCGCTCGTGATCGACCCGGCCGCATTGCTGATCACCACGGTGTAGGACCCGGCTTGTGATGTTTGAATACTCGCCACGCTCAGCGCCGAGCTCGTCGCCCCGGCCAGAGGAACACCATTCAAGCGCCACTGATAGGTCAATGGCGCGGTGCCTGACGCGCTCACGCTGATCGTGACGGTGCTGCCCGCGCTCACTGTTTGGCCGGGCGGCAACGTCGGCAAGCTCGGCGGCTCACTCACGAATAGCGTGGCTCGGCTTGTGACTTTGCCGGCGCTGTTGGACAGCTCCACCACATATTGGCCCGCTTGCGCGGCGCTGACATTGGCCAATGTGATCGACGAGCCGGTTTCTCCCGGCAGCTCGACTCCGTTGCGCGTCCACCGGTAAACCAGCGGGCCGGACCCGCTCGCAGCCACCGCGAATGTGACTGTCTGGCCAGCCACCACGATGCGATCCCGCAGCTCCGACAAAACGCGAATCGGCTCGTTGACGCCAAAGGTGACCGGGCTGCTGGCGGCGCGCCCGGCGAAGTTGCTGACTTCCACCGTGTAATCCCCCGCGTTCTGCGACGAGAGATTGCTCACCACCAGCACGGCGTTGGTCGCCGCGGGCAGGTCCAGACCACTGCGACGCCATTGGAAGGACAGATCCACAGGCGCCAGCGGATTGATCGCCTCGACCACAAACCGCACGCTCTCCCCGATCCCCGCCAGCGGGTTGTTCGCCTGGCCCACTGGTTGGCCCGTTGCCGAATTGAACAGGCTCCACGCCGCCGGCTTGGCCACGACAGGCGGCGCGGCGATTTCGTATTTGAAATTCACAATCCCCTTGGCTCCGTTGACCCCATCGACCACCACGTAATAGTTCTTGCCCTTCTCGACCGCGAACAGCACCACGCTGCTCCGTCCGTCAGCTCCGCTGTTGTTGTCGTACGTCAACTCGACCAGCTTGGTGTAGTCCTGCGTCAGGCCCGTGTAAACCGCCAGCACGGTGTCGAAATCACTGCCTTCCGTCGAAACCCGCATCAGAGCGTTGGTAACCCCGGTGTAGGTAAACCAAACAGAAGCCCCTCCAGCCAGGTGCGCGTGGTTGGGCTCGCCTGCGTCTTTCGTCGAACTCCGGTTGCTGAACGCCTTGAAACCCCGGTAGCCGCTCAACTGCGACAACGGCCGCCGCGACACGATGCTCTTCACCGTGAGCCTCGAGTCGCCCGGACTCGCCGCGCCACCCGAGCCAGGGGGCTGGCTTCTCGGCACCACCACCTGTTCGCCCGTTTGACTTACCGCATCAAACTTGTCGATCGCCTCCACCACCGCCCCTTCCAGTCCCGACTCCAGGAAATTGACCTGGAATATGGCGGGAGCGCTTTCCGCCTCGCGGCTGTTGCCCGAGTGGCGCACCTTGACTCGATAGCTGCCCACATCGCCTGATTTCGCGCTGGCCACCGAGAAGGTCGCCGACGTCGCCCCTGCCACGGGCGCGCCATCCCGATACCATTGATAGAGCAACGCCGCCCCTGTCTTGCTCTGCGCTTCCACGCCGAGGCTCCCGGGCGCTCCCACCAGAACCGTCAAATTGGCCGGCTCCTTCACAATCACGGGCAGCGGCTCGGCCGTCTCTTCAAACTTCCAATGCGTGATGATCTGTCCTTCCACTCCTTGAAACCCGTCGATGGCCACATAATAAACCTCATCTTTCACCGCGTTGAACGACACGCGGCTCGTCAGAAATCCACCGCTGTCATCGTCGATGGCGATTGGCACGAGCTTGTCCTTCGGCCCTGAATGAATCGTCACCAGCGTGTCAAATCCGCTTCCAATCGTGTCGAAGGTCGCGATTCCGTTGCCCGGCGCTTTCCACGCCAGCCAGACCGAGCTCTTCGCCGTCTGGCCCACACCGTGCCCCGGTTCGTTGGCTTCGGCTGTCGAGCCAATGTTGTTTCCGCTGAACTCTCCGCCGGTCGCTTCGGATATCACCACATTGGATAGGTTGTCGCTTAACGGATAGCTCGGAGTGATCACGATCACGTTGCACACGTCGGCCGTGATCGCGCCGCCCGCGCCTGTCGCGACCACCGTGTAAGTGCTCCCATCCACCACCTGGATATTCGGAATCGTAAAACTGCTCCCGGCCGCTCCCTCGATGTTCACTCCGTTGCGCAACCATTGGTAAGTAAAGGGCCCTTCGCCCGATGGCTCCGCTTGCAGCGTGACATCCGACCCGCGCTGAACCTTCAGCTCCTTGGGCAAGGGCTTCAACGTGGGCAGCCCGATCACTCGCAAGCTCGCGTCCGCGCTCGTCGCCGACGCCGTTGCGTTGCTCACCCGCACCCCGTATCGGCCCTCGGCGTTCACCTGCACTCCGGGCAATGTCAACGTCGGCTCCGATGTGTCGCGGAATGTCGCCCCGCCCTTCGTCCAGGAATATCGGAAGGGGCCGGTTCCTTCGACGCCCACCGAGAAGACCACGCGATCTCCTTGCTTGGCGGCTTGATCGGCGGGCTGTCTCACAATGCGAATCGGATCAATGACCGTGACCCGGAACTCGGGGCCGACAAAGACCCCGGCTGGGTTGCGCACCACCACCGAGTAACGTCCGGCATCGGTGAGCGCAGCCGCGTCCAGCACGAGCCTCGAGTCGGCTGCCGCCGCCAGGCGTGATCCTTCGTAATACCATTCATAAATCAACGGCTCGCTGCCCGTTGCCTTGACCTCCATCGTGACGCGCTCGCCGCGATTGACGATGATCTCCTTGGACTGA
>CAMAWP010000143.1 GCA_945861765.1 Akkermansia muciniphila
GGGACGATTGCATTCTGGCTGATGGATGGAACAAGACTTGTGGCCGGACGCTTCTTAACCACGCAGCTACCGCTGGACCTATCCGGGCGAGTAAAAGGAGTTGCGGATTTGAACAAGGACAAGCAATTGGATTTGTTGGTGGAGAGTGCCGACGGATCGCTAGGAGCGTTGTTATTGAACGGAACTTTGTTACTGGGGAAGGTGTCGTTCAATCCAACGCAGGCAAGTCCTGGATGGCACATCGTCGGATCGAGCAGAGCGGCCGGACCGTAGTGGGGATTGTGGGAAAAAAGGAGCGACACGCTTGACACATAGTGTATTAAGGGTCGATTCAATGACGGAATTTCATGTAAAAAAGAATTGATCTTTGGTCGCCTCGAAATAGAGTGGGCGCCCTGTTGGGTAGTGCGAACGGAGATGAAAGCGAATGATTAGAGTTCAGAATTTGACCAAATCTTTTGGGGCGAAGGTTGCCGTCAACAATGTCTCGTTCTCGGTGGAGCGAGGCGAGGTTCTCGGCTTTTTGGGCCCGAACGGTGCTGGGAAATCGACAAGCATGCGGATGATCACGGGGTTCATTCCGCCGACCGCCGGTGAAATCACGGTGGGTGGATTCGACATGGTCGAAAATCCAATTCCCGCGAAGCGGCTGATCGGGTATTTGCCGGAAAACGCGCCAGCTTACACCGATATGACGGTGAGCGGATTTCTTCATTTCGCAGCCGAGCTGCGCGGTCTGAGGGGAGACGAGAAGAAAAGGGCGGTCGGTCGGGCGGTAGAGATGTGCTTCCTGGAGGCGGTGCTCTATCAAAGCATCGACACACTGTCGAAAGGCTATCGTCATCGCACATGCTTTGCCCAATCGATCATTCACGATCCTGACGTTCTGGTTTTGGACGAGCCAACCGACGGGCTTGATCCCAACCAGAAGTACGAAGTGCGGACTTTGATCCGACGGATGGGAGAGAAGAAGGCGATTATTTTCTCGACGCACATTTTGGAAGAAGTCGAGGCAGCCTGTTCGCGAGCGATTATCATCGACCGAGGTCAGATCGTTGCCAACGGCACTCCCTCGGAACTTAAGCAGCGGTCGGATATCGCGGGTGCCGTTTCAGTCCGTGTTGCTGGAGTGAATGGGGCAGTCGTGACTCAGAGGCTTGCCCAGCTTTCCGGCGCTCGGAAAACGACTCTTCTGAAAGATGAGGGTTCAACGGCAATGGTTCGAGTGTTCCCGCAGGCGAGTTCTCGAAACGGAGATCTGGCTCGCAGTATTTCCGAAGTGGTCGCCAAAGAGGGATGGAGAATCGAGGAGTTGCATACAGAAGAAGGCCGATTGGATGAAGTCTTTCGTAATATCACTTTGCCGGACAGGAAGATTGAGGAACGGAAATGAATAGCCCACTTTCTAATATCAAGACCATTGCCAAACGAGAGTTGGCAGGCTACTTCGCCTCTCCTGTGGCGTATGTTTTCATCGTCATCTTCTTGCTGCTCGCCGGCTTCTTCACCTTCATGGTCGGCGGCTTTTTCGAGCGCGGCGAGGCTTCGTTGATTTCATTTTTTCTCTGGCATCCATGGCTTTACCTGTTCTTGGTGCCATCCGTCGGGATGAGATTGTGGTCGGAAGAACGCAGGCTAGGGACCATGGAATTATTGTTGACGATGCCAATCACCGCCTGGCAAGCCATCGTCGGAAAATTTCTGGCTTCGTGGCTGTTCTTGGGCTTGGCGCTGGCTTTGACGTTTCCGGTTGTGATGACCGTTAATTATCTCGGGGCTGCGGACAATGGTGTTATCTTTTGCGGGTACGTCGGCAGCTTGTTGCTTGCGGGCGGTTATCTGGCGATCAGTTGCATGACTTCGGCGATCACCAGGAATCAGGTGGTCAGCTTTATCCTTTCCGTGGTCATCTGTTTGTTTCTGATTCTGGCCGGCTGGCCTCCGGTGACTCGGATGTTGGAAAATATGTCTGAAAGCTCCCGCTTGGTGGAGGCCGTCGCGGCATTCAGCGTGATGACGCATTTCGAGGGGTTTCAACGAGGTGTTCTCGATACTCGTGATATCATCTTCTTTCTCTCGATGGTGGGATTCTCGCTCTTCACGACAAGTGTCATCCTCCGTGGACATCGCGCGGGCTAATCGCAGACGACTTCAACCATTAACTTTGCAATGTTTGGCAAATGACGACAAAGAAGAATCAAATCGGGGCCTTCCTCTTTTCCGTAGTCGGAGTGTTGGCCATGTTTTTTATCCTGATTGCGACTTACGTGATCACAGGGGTGGTGAAGCAGCGCTTTGATCTCACGCAGGAAAAATTATACACTCTTTCCCCGGGTACAAAGGCGATCTTAGCCAAGCTGGATACTCCGGTGGAAATTCGCTTTTACTGCACGCAAGATTCGAAGGACATGCCTGTCCCGCTCAAGACTTACGCGCAACGGGTAGAAGACTTGCTGGCAGAATATAAGAAGGCCGCCAAGGGGAATCTTGAAATCAAGAAGCTAGATCCCAAGCCCGATTCAGATGCCGAAGATTCAGCCAACCTCGATGGAGTTCAAGGGCAGATGGTCAATCTGAATGAGAAAATATTTCTGGGAATCGCCATTAGCCAGCTTGATTCAAAGGTTTCGATTCCATTCCTTTCGCCCGACCGCGAAAAGCTGCTCGAGTACGATATTTCTCGCGCTGTCTCGCGGGTGACAACGTCCGCAAAGCCCGTGGTGGGAGTGATGAGTCCGCTTCCTGTGTTTGGAGAGATGGATCCCATGGCGATGCGGATGGGGCAGATGCAACGCCAGGACCCATGGGTGTTCGTGAGCGAGTTGAAAGGAGATTTCGACCTCAAACAATTGGAGATGACAGTCGATGAGATTCCCGCCGATATCAAGGTTCTGGTTCTCGTTCATCCGAAAGGCATTTCGGACAAGGTTCTCTACGCGATCGATCAATTCGTTTTGAGAGGCGGCAAGCTGGTTGCCTTTCTCGATCCTCTGTCCATGGTGGACAGCCGCAGCAACCCGCAGATGAACCCCATGCAAGCCGCTGCTCAAGGTGGGTCGAGCTTGGAAAAGTTAACGAAAGCTTGGGGAGTCGAATTCGATCAAAACAAGGTGGTTGCCGATATGAACTTTGTCACTCGGATCAACCGAGGCGGCCGGGCGGAGTCCGCTCCTGCGGTGCTGTCCCTGACTCGCGCCGGACTGAATGCCGATGATGTGGTGACGAGTCAAATTGATAATTTGCTCATACCGTTTGCCGGCGCTTTCGCAGGAACCCCAACGGAAGGTTTGAAAAAGATGGTTCTGGTGAAAACCAGCACCTCCTCTCAATTGGTGGAAAGATTCATGGCCGAGTTTTCGGGGGAGCAAGTTGGGAAAGACTTTGTTGCTTCTGGCAAAGAGCACGCACTGGCCATTCGCTTGACCGGGAAATTTAAAACAGCCTTCGCCGACGGCAAACCAAAAGACGCCACCCCTGAGAAGGGTGCTGAAGAGAAGAAGGAAGGCGAGAAGAAAGAGGAGAATGCGGCAAAGGGCGGTTCGCTTAAAGAATCGACTACTGACGGCGTCGTGGTCCTCGTGGGAGATGCTGACTTTTTATACGATCAGTTTTGCGTTCAGATTCAGGAATTCTTTGGCCAGAAAATCATCAGTCCTCGCAACGGCAACCTTTCATTCGTGCAAAACATAGTTGACCAACTGGCGGGGGACAGCAATTTGATCAGCGTCCGGAGCCGGGCGACTTTGAACCGTCCATTCACGGTGGTCCGCGAGATGCAGGCCCAGGCCGACGAACGCTTTCGCAATAAAATCAAGGACCTTGAAAAAGGTTTATCGGACACTCAAGCTAGGTTGAACGAGCTCCAAAAGAGCAAGGAGAGCGGCCAGCGCTTTATCATGTCTCCCGAACAGCAGGTGGAAATTCAAAAATTTCGAAAGCAGGAAACAGAGGCAAAGCGCGAGCTGAAAGAGGTGCGCAAGACTCTGCGGCGGGAGATCGACTCGCTTGAGAACCGGCTGAAGTGGGGCAACATAGCTGGGATGCCTTTGTTGGTCACACTTTCGGGAATATCCTTGGCATTTCTTAAACGGAAAAAGACTGCGGCAAAATGAATCGCAAACAACTCACGATCCTTATTGTTCTGGTGGTGGTAGTCGGGGGACTTGGCCTCGTCGTTTTTCAGCGGAATAACGCCTCCTGGCAAAGCGTGCCGGGCAATCTCGGTCGAAAACTGCTCGAGGACTTCCCAGTCAATGACGTCGCCCACATTACGATCAAACAACCGCAGGCTGAGCTGAATCTGGTCAAGGACGAGATATGGAAAGTTAAGGAACGCTATAATTACCCGGCGAATTTTTCTGAGATCAGTGGGTTTTTGCTCAAAGCGAAAGACTTGAAAACAGTCCAAAATGTAAAGGTCGGCCCGTCTCAGTTCGGCCGATTGGAACTACTCGCGCCCGATAAAGGGACCAACGCGGGAACGCTGCTCGAATTCAAAGACAAGGGCGGCAAAGCGATAAAATCATTACTCTTGGGCAAGAAATACGTTCGCGAATCTCAGAACAAATCGCCCATGGGAGGCGGAGACTTTCCAGTGGGCCGCTATGTGATGGTGCCAGGTGAACCGCAAAGCGTTTCTCTCATCTCCGACGCTCTCTCAGATATCGAAGCGAAGCCGGACAGGTGGCTCAGCAAGGATTTTTTCAAGGTCGAGAAGCTACGTTCCATCTCGATGACCTCGACCAACGCCACCAACTCATGGGGCGTTGTTCGTGAAGCCGAAGCGGGCGAATTGAAGTTGGTGGACAAAACGGAAGTCGAGAACATCGACCCCTCGAAGGTCACCGGCGTCGGAAACGCTCTGTCTTCGCCCAGCTTTAATGACGTTCTTGCGCCCGACGCCAAGCCCGAAGAAACCGGAATGGACAACCCGACGGTAGCGACGCTGGAGACATTCGACAATTTTGTTTACACCGTGAAGATCGGGAAGAAGAAAGATGACGATAGTTATCATTTGAAAATGGCAGTCACGGCGAAGCTTTCGAAAGAGCGGACACCCGGCAAGGACGAGAAGCCGGAGGACAAGGACAAATTAGACAAAGAATTTCAGGAGAAGCTCAAAAAGCTTGAGGACAAGTTGAAGCAGGAACAAGCTTTCGAGAAGTGGACCTATCTGGTTTCCAAGTGGACGATTGATCCGCTCTTGAAAGAGCGCAAAGATTTCTACGCCGAGAAGAAAGAAGAACCGAAGAAGGACGACCTGAAAGCTGAAGATTTAAAGCAAGACGCGTCATCCAAGGAAGAGCCCAAGAAGGAATCCACGACCCTCGTCCCCTTGCCCTTGCCCGAAGTAAAGATCGAGGAGAAGAAGTGATTCGCCGCGCGTAGCTGCTGCTCGAACGGTGGTGTTTGTTGGTTGGTGGGAGCGGACGGAAGAGCACTGCCAGTGAAACTGGAGTTTGCACCTACTGGCTGCCTTCGTCTCCCGGAGGGAGATTCGATAATAGCCCGGCAGTTCACTGCTGGGTTCGAATCAGCGATCGCATAAGTCCCGCAGGGACGGTCGAACCCCCGATGTCCTACCTCAGCTCCTATTCTCTCTGTCAGTTCAGGACAAAGGATCGTCCGAGAGTTGCTCAATCGTCCCTTCGGGACTTTGGGTATTGGCGACGCAATCCCACCCTTGAAAGGGTGGGCTATGCTCGAATCTCCCTCCGGGAGATAGGGGTGGCTATGCTCGACTCTCCTCTACGGGAGATGTGAGTCGCAAACCTCATCGGCACTAGAGTTTGGACCTATTCCATTGAAAACAGCGGGGAACCAACAACGAAGCGACTTGGTTTTGAACCGAGCCATTTGTCCGACGGTGCTGGGTGGAATGCGTTTCTACGACCGCCACGCGCCTGTCCTCATTCGGGGATGGGTCCGTTGAGGGAGAGCATCCTCGGGGCGGCTGCGAATCCGCCGAGCCCGGCGCTAAAGGACCGTAATCGGAAAAACTGACGTCCGCTGTTGAACGGCAGGATGACCGAGTTGACGCCCGCCGCAGTCGTAGGGACGCCGGCCACTGCTGTCCAGGTCGCGGGCGGCGTCAGGTCAGATGTGCTCTCCAGAAAAATGTGCTCTTGGGCGGTCCATCGCAACGTGATGCCCTGACTTTCCCGGGTGACTTCCAGGCGCAACTCGGTCACGAGTGCAAAGTTATCCTGCCGAGGCAGAGCGGACAAAGAAGCGGGAGACCGAACGACAATGTTGTCCGCGGTTTGTCCGCCGATCTGACCACGATTCGGCTCGGCACCAAAGGCCAAGCCCGCCGCGCCGATGGCCGACGCGGCTATCCGCACTGAAACGGCGCGAACCCCTGACTGCTCGAACACCAGCAACCGGCCGTCGAGCGCGACCTCCAAAATTTCGCCGCGCGCGGCAATTTCCATCGAGTGCATCATAGTCGGATCAAAGGTCGCCGGCGTACCGCTGCTTGCCAGAACCGAGGCTGTGGCCAAGTCCTTTACCTTGACTTCGCCTGTGCTGTGGAGTTGCACCCAATAGCCTGTATTCGCGCCGCCGATGATGCCGTCACCCGCCACGGCCGGACGCGCGCGGAAAAACGGCCCAGCCTGGGTGACGCGCCTTGTGGTGTCGGTGGGCACGCGCAACTCAACGCGAATGTTCAAGTCTTGACCGAGGTTCTCACCTGCCGACGAACGCGTGCAGGGATTGGCAGTGGCGACAAATTGAACACCGCCGTAGTCGAGGCTGTGGTTGGACAAAGTGCCGCCGAGCAAACTGGCGCCGATTGGGTTCAGCGGATTATTCCCGCCTGTGGGGAACAATGGCAGGTAGTGATGCGTTCCCGACCCTCCGAGCGCGTTGTCGCTCGCTCCGAGAGCGCAGCGATCCGCATCCGGGCGGTTGAAACTATCCGAAAACAACGCGCCCGCGACGGGAGCGGGATTGTTGGTCGCGGCCACCAAGCCCGACCCAGCCAACGCCACTCGCAATGTCGCTTCGTCGGCATCGTCGCTCGCGATCGTGAGTGTGGCGGTGACGCGGTTTGTGACGTCGGGAGTGAATCGGACGACGAGAGTCTGCTGACCATTCGTGAGGACATTGAAGGGAGGCGCGGGCGAAATGAGAACGAAGTGCGTGCTATCCGAAGTCGCCGAATGGATCGTCAGCGATGCGCTCCCAACGTTCCGGATCGTGATTCCCCTTTCGACGCTGCTCCCGAGGTTCACGGTGCCAAAATCCAAACCCTCACCCAAAACCTCGATCTCCGGCACTCCGAGCACCGACGCTCTTGGATCACTCGACAAGAATCCGCTCCAATCGACGTACTCACTGACCTTATCACCCTTGCCGTTGGGATTCGTTTGGCTGCGGCCATCGGTGTTCAAAATGTCGAGCGGCCCGCTGGGATCGCCCCAATAGTTGTTCCGAGCATCGAGAATCGCTGTAGGAGTCAGATTTTCCACACCCTTTCCGCCATTTCCGCTAATCACGCTTTGATGGATCGCGGGTAGGGCGGCACCCACCGTTCGCAACCCGTCACGGACATTGCGGACCAAACGACTGTCGCGGATTTGGAGCGACGCGTTGTTCACGAACAACCCGTCGCCACCACTCAGTTGGATGGTGACATTCGCGATGAGCAGCGTGGTTCGATCGATGCTGACGGATTCGTTGACCCACCCCGCTGCCGCGCCGCATTCCACTACGCATTGCTCCAGCACCGAGTTCGTTCCGCCAACGCGAAAATAGAGCGCCTTCCATTGTCCCGGAGCCTTGGCCGTCTTATCCGACGTGAACGTGATCGGCGCTGCCAGCGTCCCTCGAGCCACCAGCGTCCCGTCCACCAACAAACCGTCCTCCGCTCCCTGAAACTGCACCGTCGTCCCGGGCTCGATGGTCAGTGTCTGATTGGCCACCACCGCCACGTCTGCCGTCAGAGTGTAGGGCATCCCGTCCTTCGTCCAAACTCCCGTCCGAGTGAAGTTACCCAGCACTCCAATGGCGTTGTTCGTGTTCCCGCTCGCCGTATTCCCTCGCAACGTCGCAAGCGAATCAGCGCGCATCAACACAGGGTAACCGCCCGCCACCAGGCCATTGCTGGTAAACTGACAGTTCCAAATCCGTGCATCCGCCCCAAACAGGCTGATCCCATTGGCCCGGCTCCCCCGCACCACGCAGTTTGTCAACAGTGGCGCAACCCGATCCACCGAGATCAATTCGTTGACCCACCCCGCTGCCGCGCCGTATTCCACCACACATTGCTCGAGCACCGAGTTCGTTCCGCCAACGCGAAAATAGAGCGCCTTCCATTGTCCCGGAGCCTTGGCCGTCTTATCCGACGTGAACGTGATCGGCGCTGCCAGCGTCCCTCGAGCCACCAGCGTCCCGT
The DNA here is from genome assembly GCA_945861765.1 of Akkermansia muciniphila. Classification (GTDB taxonomy): domain Bacteria; phylum Verrucomicrobiota; class Verrucomicrobiia; order Limisphaerales; family SIBE01; genus SIBE01. The sequence goes on from CAMAWP010000143.1 coordinate 8,402, forward strand.
CCACCAACAACCCGTCCTCCACTCCCTGAAACTGAATCGTAGTCCCCGGCTCGATCGTCAGCGTCTGATTCGCCACCACCGCCACGTCTGCCGTCAGAGTGTAGGGCATTCCATCTTTTGTCCAAACTCCCGTCCGAGTGAAGTTGCCCAGCACCCCAATGGCGTTGTTCGTGTTCCCGCTCGCCGTATTCCCTCGTAACGTCGCGAGTGAATCCCCTCGCATCAACACAGGGTAACCGCCCGCCACCAGGCCATTGCTGGTAAACTGACAGTTCCAAATCCGTGCGTCCGCCTCGAACAGGCTGATCCCATTGGCTCGACTGCCCCGCACCACGCAGTTCGTCAACAGTGGCGCAACCCGGTCCACCGAGATCAATTCGTTGACCCACCCCGCTGCCGCGCCGTATTCCACTACACATTGCTCCAACACCGAGTTCGTTCCGCCAACGCGAAAATAGATTGCCTTCCATTGTCCCGGAGCCTTGGCCGACTCATCCGATGTGAACGTGATCGGCGCTGCCAGCGTCCCTCGAGCCACCAGCGTCCCGTCCACCAACAAACCGTCCTCCGCTCCTTGAAACTGTACCGTAGTCCCCGGCTCGATGGTCAGTGTCTGATTGGCCACCACCGCCACGTCTTCCGTCAGAGTGTAGGGCATCCCGTCCTTCGTCCAAACTCCCGTCCGAGTGAAGTTACCCAGCACCCCAATGGCGTTGTTCGCGTTCCCGCTCGCCGTATTCCCTCGCAACGTCGCAAGCGAATCCCCTCGCATCAACACAGGGTAACCGCCCGCCACCAAGCCATTGCTGGTAAACTGACAGTTCCAAATCCGCGCATCCGCCCCAAACAGGCCGACCCCGTTGGCTCGACTGCCCCGCACCACGCAGTTCGTCAACAGTGGCGCAACCCGATCCACCGAGATCAATTCGTTGACCCACCCCGCTGCCGCGCCGTATTCCACTACACATTGCTCCAGCACCGAGTTCGTTCCGCCAACGCGAAAATAGAGCGCCTTCCATTGTCCCGGAGCCTTGGTCGTCTTATCCGACGTGAACGTGATCGGTGCTGCCGCCGTCCCTCGAGCCAACAATGTGCCGTCCACGTACAACCCATCCGCTGCACTCGCGAACTCCACAACGACGCCGGGATCGACGTTTAACACCTGGCCCGCCGGAACAACCACATCCCCGGACACGCGGTAGGGGCTTCCTGCCAAAGCCCAGAGTCCCGTTTGGTTGCCAGTCACCGGCGTGGCAGCGTCCGTGAGCGTTGCCAACCATCCCACCAAAGCCACGGGGATGGCGACGAGGCGGACGCAGTTCAATAAGCATGAAACATATTTGGTTTGTTGACGCATAAAGAAAGATGTTTGTTTTTGGGACGCTGGAAGCAAGCTGAAGGCAAGCGGTAGCAATTTTCGAGAAGTCACAGCTCGGGGTCATTGATCAAGTTTGAGTTGCTCATGCCGACTCGGAGGATAGGTAGGCAACGCAGTCAGGACAAGCGAAAGTGATAGGAGGCTGATTTGATGCGGGCCAAGCGGGCGGACCGCCTATTGGGAGAACTGACGCGGTGACTGCCCGCCTGCGCCGACGCAAGGGGCGCATCTTCGAACGAGGAAGGGCCAAAACTTCGTTCCTCGCAGGGAGAGACCACCCGAGACTTCGCGCGCGCAGGGTGACTCTGAACCCACCCCTACCCTCCCAGGAGGGGAGCTTCGTCGTCCGCGCCGGTTGCAGGTTCCCCTCCCAGGAGGGGAGCTCGGTCCGTTCCCCTCCTGGGAGGGGTAGGGGTGGGTCGGCTCATGGAGAGGAAGGAAGACTCCGCCACGCGCCTGTCCTCATTCGGGGATGCGCCCCCCGGCTTCGCGAACTCAAGTCCAAGGTTGCCACTCTACAGCTTGAGGGTTACATTCACCACGAAATCGGTTACTTGAGTAATTAAGCATGAGTTCAATTTTTACTGTTTTGTACGTCGCTATCGGGGTGGTGCTGCTCTTCGGCGCGGCTATATTCGTCCACGAATTCGGCCATTACTGGATGGCTCGACGCTGTGGGTTGAAAGTCGAAGCGTTCGCGATTGGGTTTGGCCCGAAGATTTTTGGCTGGACCAAGGATGGAATCGAATATTCCTGGCGCTGGATTCCAGCGGGCGGCTTCGTGAAACTCCCGCAGATGATCACTTCGGAAGCTTTGGAAGGCAAGGGTGACAACGAGCCTTTGCCTCCAGTCTCGCCCTGGGCAAAAATCTTGGTGGCGATCGCCGGGCCATTCATGAACGTGGTTTTCGCCTTTGTCATTGCCACCGTGATTTACTTCGTTGGTTTGCCCGTTCTGGTGAACCCTTCGATTATTGGCACCGTCGATCTCGATTCGCCGGAAGGAAAGCTTGGCATTCGCGAGGGAGATAGGATCGTCGCAGTCAACGGCGAACCTGTAAGAACGTGGCAGGAAGCTCAAACCATCAGTGTCACGGCCCGAACAAACGTGCTGCCTGTGGTCGTTGAACGGGGTGGCAAACGGTTGACGTTTCAATTGCACACGGTCGTTCATCCTGAATTCGGCCTAAAGGTGTTGGATCTAAATCCTCGAGATCACCCCGAGGTGATGGATGTGGTGGCCGGCGGCGCGGGCGAAAAAGCGGGGTTACAAAGGAATGATGTCGTCCTCTCCTTCGCAGGAGTGCCGGTGGCAAGCCGCGATCAACTCATCGAACTTATTCAGAAACGCGGAGGCCAAACGACTGAAATCGTGCTCAAACGCGGCCAGGAACAAAAGACGCTCAGCGTGACCCCACAAGCGGATCCGACGACCAACAAAGGCCGCATCGGAGTTCTCTTAGGTTCGCCGAACGTTTACCAGGTGATCAAGCCGGGCCCAACGCCGTGGGCCCAAGTCTCGGATGTCTGGAACAAAACCGTCGCGACTCTGAGCGCTTTGATTCACTCGAATCAAACCGGTGTCGGAGTGAAAGACCTGAGCGGCCCTCCCGGAATTCTCGCGATGCTTGCCGCTCAGCTTAACACGGATTACCGGCTCGCTTTGAGCTTTCTGGTTTTGCTCAATATCAACCTCGCCATTATCAACATGCTGCCCGTTCCAGTGCTCGACGGAGGCCACATTATGATGTCGATCATCGAGCGAATTCGCCGACGGCCCATGAGCGTGCGCGTTGTCGAATATACGACGACCGCTTTTGCGGTCCTGCTGATCTCGTTCATGCTCTACGTTTCATTCAACGATGTGACGAAACGTTTTAGAACTTTCACAGACATGTTCAGAGGCGACAGCAAAATTGAACAGCAAGAAACCAAACCGATCACCTCTCCCTGATCGGCATCGGCTTCGACGAATCGATAAGTTTCATGGGCTACTGTCACTCTCCGTTTTTCTACGAGCGGCGTCTCTCGCGTGAAGTCATCGTGGGCACCCCCAAGCAGGGTGGCGTGGTTGTGGGGGGAGACCATCCGGCCGTTGTCCAGTCCATGATCACATGCGACACAATGGACACCGCGGCGTCGGTGCAGCAAAGTCTCGATCTTGTCGCGGTAGGATGCCAGCTCGTTCGCATCACAGCCCCCACCGTCAAGGACGCCGCCAACTTAAAGAACATTGTCGCGGAGCTTCGAGCCCGCGGTTGCCTGGCGCCTATTGTCGCGGACATCCACTTCAAACCGGAGGCGGCCATGGAGGCAGCCAAATGGGTGGAGAAAGTTCGCATTAATCCGGGCAATTACGCCGACTCGAAAAAATTTGCGATCAAGGAATACAGCGACGCCCAATACGCAGACGAGCTGAGGCGGATCGAAGAGAAATTCGCTCCATTGGTCAAGCTCTGCAAGGAACTCGGCCGCGCGATGCGCATCGGCACCAATCACGGTTCCCTCAGCGACCGCATCATGAATCGCTTCGGCGACACGCCGCTTGGGATGGTGGAAAGCGCTTTGGAATTTGCCCGGATTGCCCGGCAACAAGACTTTCACAACTTCGTCTTCTCGATGAAGTCGAGCAATCCCAAGGTGATGATCGAGTGCTACAGGCTTTTAGTGTCGCGGTTGGCGGAGCTAGGGCCTGACTGGAACTATCCGATTCATCTCGGCGTCACCGAGGCTGGCGAAGGTGAAGATGGACGGATCAAAAGCGCCATCGGAATTGGATCTCTTCTGGCGGATGGGCTCGGTGACACCATTCGCGTGTCGTTGACAGAGGATTCTCCCAATGAAATTGCCGTCTGCCACGATCTGCTGTCGCAAGTTGCTCTGCTCGCCAACCGATCCATTTCACTCCCAGACATCAAACTGTCGTACGACCCTTTTTCCTTCGAGCGACGATCAACTCCTGAATTTGAGTTGAGCGAAGGCACCCGATGCGGAGGTGAACAGACCATTCGCGTCGTGGTCACTCAGGGGACTTGGGACAAAGTTGCGCCAAAGATCCGGGCGAAGGATGACGTCAAGCCGGAGGCGATTTACGAGAACTTGAATGTTTACGAAATCGATCCAACGACTGACTTCGAGATCAACTGCGAAACGCAGCTTGTGACAGTCAAAGACGGCCTCGATCTACCCGCCATTACAGCCTTTCGTCTGCTGGCTTCGAAACTCAAACGGCTCGGGCTGAACAATCCGATCTTACTGAAGGATTGCCTGAAATTCCCAGAGACCGCTTTGGAGCCTAGATTGGCTTTGCTGCAAGCCTCCGTGGTAATCGGCTCTCTGTTGGCCGATGGGATTGGAGACGCGGTCTTGATTCGGGGAGAGGCTGGAGGCGGTCAATCACTGCGTCTTGCTTATAACATTTTGCAAGCCGCCGGCTGCCGCTCGTTTAAGACCGATTACGTCGCTTGCCCATCTTGCGGACGGACACTCTTCAACCTCCAAACAGTCACGGCCCGAATTAAAGCCCGAACCGAACATCTGAAGGGAGTCAAAATTGCAATCATGGGTTGCATCGTCAATGGCCCTGGCGAAATGGCGGATGCGGACTTTGGCTACGTCGGAGGAGCGCCTGGAAAAATCAACCTCTACGTTGGCAAGACTCCTATCAAATTCAATATCCCCGAAGCCGAGGCGGTCGATCGATTGGTGGATTTGGTTCGCGAGCACGGCAAATGGGTGGAGCCGGAAGTGCCTGAGAGTTGAGCGTTCGATCAACAAACGGTTTCTAATTCCAAGTTGCTTTCAACTTGGAATAATCAATCCTTCGTCGCACCTATTCCAAGTTGCTTTCCAAACGGAACGGGACGGGCTTTCGGATCTAACACCAGCACTTCCATCGGGTTCTTCCAAACACGGCACAACGGCTCCGCAGCCCGCGTCAAACTTGGATCGCTGACGGCGGACTCCGTGGAATAAAGCCGCTGCCCATCGTCGCGCCGATATTCATAGAGTGCGACGACGGCGTGGGACTTGTCTTGGTCCGATAGGGGGTCAGTCCAATCAGCCGACCAAGTGCCCTTGAGATCGCGGTCTAAGTCGGACCAGTCTCCCACCAGCTTTCGTTCGCGCAGGCTGGCGTTAAGTGAATAGGAGCGGCCACCTTCAACCACTCTCAAAGCGAGTCGGCCATTCTCGAAAGAGCCTTGGCCAGACGTCTCGCCTTCCTTACTCACGACTTGGACAACCCCCGCGCGCTCGATCAACTCCAGCACGAAAACGCGTTCAGCCCCATCGATGGTGCGCGCGATGCACTGCCAGAGACCGCCGATACCTTTTCGCGAATCATCACCGCTCGCCGGCAACGCGAAGAACAGCGCCTCTGGACGGCCTGACAACGCAACATCCCAGCCAGCTTTCAGCACGGTATGGCCACCATCCGTCCTGACGAAGATCGGGATCAGTCCAGTCCGTCGCCGTGCTGGCGGCACAGCAAAAAAGGCGAGTCCCTCGATAGATTCCCACGCTCCGGACTCCTCGACTCGCTCACGCAGCAGATAGACAACCTCCCCATCGGCGTTTCTTACTCGATACACCGGCACAGGCAATCCAAGGCGTGGATCATCCAGTGTGAGGCGGTACATGATCTGATTGTAATCGTAGCGAGGAGTTTTTTCGCGCGCGCCGGAGAATGACGCCGTGTAAGTTCCCTCGAAATAGATGATCTTACCGCCTTCTTGATCGAAGAAGGGGTGTTGCGTTGGGTTGTAAAAATTATAGCTATCGTGCGAGACCACGCGCCGCGCATAGACCCACGGGCCAGCGGCAGTGTCACCTTCGGCGAACCATATCTCCCCTGCCCTCGCCGATCGGATCATGATCCAGCGCCGCCTGAAATCGTTCCAAAAAACTGAACCCCGATCACCCTGAACCACTGCGCCAGTTTCAATATCATGCAATTGAATCCAGCTTTCCTCGGGCTTCAGTTTCCCTGCCGAAACCAATTCCCGCAGCCGACCCGAATGAAGCCGATCCGCACCAGCCTTCCACGAATAGTGCGCACGGCCCGATGTGTCGCGGTCGAATTCTGTTTCTTTGCCCTGGACTCTTCCATCGCCAGCAACACACGTCAGCGCCTGATAATTCGCCAGTTCAACCAGGCTCTTCAGGTCCGCCTTCACGCGCCAGTTCGGATACAGATAGAAGTAATCCACGCCATCAACTCGCGCACGAAACGGATGGGCTGAATCGTGCCCTTCATGAATATCCCACCGCTGGACAGACTCGAAAACTTCCTTCTCATCGTTGAACAACATCAGGTGCCAATCGTGCGCATAGCCAAGATCCCTATGATTCGCCACTCGGGCAACTAGCCGCTCGACACCTTTATCGTCCGGCACGGTCATTAAGCCTTCGATCCACCGCAGTCCCCGGCCCGGCAGCGGACACATTGGCCTGCTGAACCCAGCGTCATCCACGTAATACGTCAGATCAACGCCGAGGCTGGGATCGAGTCCACCACGACCCGGCCATTGGGATGTGGCACCCGATGCGCCGAAATGGCCGAGGGCATAGCCGACCCGCTCTGTGTCACCCCAAAACCAATGGATCTTCCCGCGATACGGCGTCGCAATGACCGTGTCCTGGCCCATCACCAGCCCATTGAGCAGCGGTTTTTTAGTTGGTGCCGGATGGCCCGACAACATGCTATCGCGATAAACGCCTTGACCAGTGATCCGATAGAGCCGCTCAGCAACATTCAGCCGCGCGATCTTGATCGTTGCGGTCCCGCCACGAGCCGGCCTTAGCTTGACGCCACGAAAACCGAGAAAATCCTTTGGATATTCATAGCCGTGGCTTCGCACATGGAAATAGACCTCCTGATTCATCAACCCAGGTTCATCGAAAGCGACGATGCCATGGCTGTCGGTCCACCAACTCACATTATTGACCGTCTTCAGTTCGACCAACGGCACGCCGCGGCCCGTTTGGCCATCGACTACGGCGATAGCGAAGTGGTCGCCCGCCGCCGCGGCGGAGAGAAATGACCAGACCAGCACTGCGAGGATCAAGGTTCTCAAAGCACTAAATTTCATTGCTGACGTTTTCTACTCAGAATGGATTGCCTCCCCCGGAGGAGGAGAACTCCGGTTTACTCGAATCATTTGCTTTCCATCGCCCGTGCATTTGCAGCGGATCGAGGTAATGCTTTCCATGGGTGCAGAAGGCTGCGAGAACCCAGCGATCGAAGAAACAACCCGCGTAAGTCGTCTTCGTCAGAACGTTGTCGTAGATCGCGGCCCACCCGGAGCGGTCAGCGCAGCAACTCTCATTTTGGCCCGTATGTAGTCCCGGCTTCAGCCGGCCATCGCGCGAAAACCGGCTAAAGCCGGGACTACAAGCGGATCGCCAGTTGCGCCTTGCGTCATAATGAGACCACCCCGAACTTTGTGCGCGCATTGCGCCCTTGAACGGTGGGGCGAGACTCTCTCCGAGCTGTAGTCTCCGAGCCGGAAGCCGTCGAGCCCTGACATGCTCGATCGCCAGAAAAGGTCAGGGTTCGAGGGGACTCTCACCCCACCCAGG